>JAPLNA010000026.1 GCA_026693065.1 Planctomycetota bacterium | reverse complement strand
TTTGCCGGAGGCCTCGGGCCGCTGCCAGCCTGGGTTCGCCGACCGCACCGGGTGGCCACGTGGGTGGCGGCCAAACTGATCCTGGATTACACCCGACGAATCCTGCTCCGGGATCGTCAGAGGGCCCATGCATAATGTTGGGTGCGGGGGGCTTGCCCCGGCGTTCGTAGGCGCCCCGGTTTTGTACGGGGGAAAAAGTTGTGGGCTTTGGCCCGTCGGCCCGAGTATAATTAGAGTGCGACACGGGTGCAGTGGCGCCCTGAGAGTCTGACTGAACAACGGCCCATAGGCCGGCCTCGCTCATAATTCCCACCCATGAGCGGCGTAGAGTCCGCCGCCTCTCAACGAAGCCTCCCACCATCGCCATGAGTTCGGTATCACCCGGGCGGCCGAGATCGGCCCGCCCCAGAGCGAAACGATGACCTTAGCTGACACCACGATCCTGGAAGACCCCTCGGAAACGACCGATTTGTCCGTTCCCCGGCACCCGCTGGGTTCGCGGGCGAAGGTTCTGCTGACGAGCGTGTTTGGCCCGTACGCCCGGGACGACGAATACGGCAGCCGGGCGATCAACCCGATGGAGCTTTACCACAACCAGGTCACGCGGGTGCAGGGGCCTTTCTCGCTGCGGATGTTCCACCGCAGTTGGGGGCTCATGCTGATCCAGGCCAATCTCTCCGCCCGCTGCACCTGCCTGGACTTCCCCGTGCTCGAGCGGTTCATTCAGGAGCTGCGCGACAACCGGTACGACATCATCGGCATCACGGCGATCCAGCCGAATATCGCCAAGGTGCGGGAGATGTGCCGGCTGATCCGCCGGCACCAGCCCCAGGCGACGATCGTGATCGGCGGGCACATTTCCGGCTCGCCGGGCCTGGCCGACAGCGTCGACGCCGACTACGTCGTCCGCGGCGAGGGCATCCGCTGGTTCCGCCGGTTCCTGGGCGAGGACGAAAACCAGCCCGTCCGGCATCCGGAGATCTGGTCGGGTTTCGGCCAGCGGGCCATGGGCTTCAACGTCCCCTTCTCCCCCCGCGACGTGGCGGCCACGCTGATCCCCTCGGTGGGCTGCCCCATGGGGTGCAACTTCTGCTCGACGTCGGCGATGTTCGGCGGCAAGGGCAAGTTCGTCAACTTCTACCAGACGGGCGATGAGCTCTTCGACGTCATGTGCCAGTTGGAAGCGAGCATGAAGACGCAGTCGTTCTTCATCATGGACGAAAACTTCCTGCTGCACCGCAAGCGGGCCCTCCGCCTGCTGGAGCTGATGCGCCAGCACGGCAAGGGCTGGGCCAATTACGTCTTCAGCTCCGCCAACGCCCTCCGGTCGTACACGATGGAGCAACTCGTCGGGCTGGGCATTTCCTGGGTGTGGATGGGCCTGGAAGGCAAGAACAGCCAGTACGGCAAGCTCGACGACGCCGACACCCACGCCCTCGTCAAGCAACTGCAGTCCCACGGCGTCCGCGTGCTGGGCTCGACGATCATCGGACTGGAAGAGCACACCTACGAAAACATCGACGAGGCCATCGACCACGCCGTCAGCCACGACACCGAGTTCCACCAGTTCATGCTCTACACGCCCGTACCGGGCACGGCGCTGCACGCGGAGCTGACGGCCGCCGGCGTGATGATCCCGACGAGCGAACTCGACGACGCCGACGTGCACGGACAGTACCGCTTCAATTACCGCCACCCCAACATCCGCCCGGGCGACGAGACCGAACTTTTGCTGCGGGCGTTCCAACGCGACTTCGACGTCAACGGGCCCAGTATCCTGCGGATCGTTCGGACGACCCTGGCCGGGTGGCGTCGATATCACAACGACCCGGAGGCCCGCCTCCGCCACCGGTTCAACTGGGAAGCCAAGAGCCTTGCGACCACGATGGCCGGCGCCCTCTGGGCGGCGATCCGCTGGTTCAAGGGCAACCCCGCCCTCCGCGGGCGTCTCGTGGCCCTGCTGGGCGAGATCCGGCGCGAGTTCGGGCTCAAGGCCAAGCTCGCCGCCCCGTTCTTCGGGCGGATCCTCCTGCACCAACTCAAGCGGGAAACCAAGCGACTCGCCAACGGGTGGACCTACGAGCCCCCGACGTTCTACGAACGCAACTACGTCGAGCCCACCCCCGCCCAAGGCGCCCCGATCGCCAAACTCGCCGCCTCGGTGGCCTCCCGTCCCCGGCCGGTGGTCGTCTAGGCGACGGCAGAGAAGAATTCAGCCACAAAGGTCACAAAGGCCACGAAGGGTTGAAGAAACAGCAAGGCCCTGTCATTCGGGGATGCCCCCTGCGCGGGGGCCCGTGAGGTTGTGTGTTGTTTTGCTTGCTCTGTTTCCTTGTTTTTCTTACCTTAGTGCTCTTTGTGCCCTTTGTGGCTGAGTTCTTTCCCCCGGAGACGACCGATGATGACCTCCCGCGAGATAGTCCGCCGAGCCCTTCGATTCCAGAAACCCGAGCGACTGCCCGTGAACTTCTCGTGCTTCGGGGCGACCGACTTCGCCTACTTCCCCACGGACGGGGCCCCCGGGTTCGTCCCCACCGCCCCGACCGCCGACGAGTGGGGTTGCGTCTGGGCCAAGACCGAAACGGTGAACATGGGCCAGGTCAAAGGCCATCCCCTGATCGATATCTCCAAGCTCGATTCGTATCCGTTCCCGAAATACCACCAGGACGAGCGGTACACGCGGGTGGCCGCCGCGCTCGACCAGGGCGACAAAGACCAGCGGTTCATCCTCGGGGGCATCTTCATGGTGCTCTTCGAACGCATGCACGCCCTGCACGGGTTCGAGCAGACCCTGATGGACCTCGTGATCGACCGCCCGGCGATGGAGGCCCTCGCCGACCGCATCATCGAGGCGCAGATCGACCTGATCCACAATGTCTGCGGGCGGTTCCCCGGGCGGCTGAGCGGCTGGTGCATGTCCGACGATTGGGGCACGCAGCAGGCGGCCTTCGTGAGCTTCGACTTCTGGATGGACTTCTTCTTCCCCCGCTACAAACGCATCTACGACGCCATGCACTCCCACGGCTGCGACGTGCTGGTGCATTCCTGCGGCAAGATCAACGAGATCATCGAGGGCTACATCCAGGCGGGCGTCAACAGCCTGAACCTCCAGCAGCCGCGGGCGCTGGGGATCGAGGAGGTCGGCCGCCGCTACCGCGGGCGGGTCACCTTCGAGAGCCTCGCCGACATCCAGCACACCCTGCCCACGGGCGACCGCGCCCGCGTCCAGGCCGACGCCGACGAACTCATGGAATACTGGGCCGACCCCCGCGGCGGGTTCATCTTCTCCGACTACGGCGACGACAAGGCCATCGGCGTCGCCGACGCGGGCATCAAACTCCACATGTACCGCTGCTTCTCCCAGCACAGCCAACGCCTCTACGGCAACCCGCTGCCCGAGCCGAAGCTCCCGTGAGCGAAGACAAGCCCCCTGCACCCAACATTATGCATGGGCCCTCTGACGATCCCGGAGCAGGATTCGTCGGGTGTAATCCAGGATCAGTTTGGCCGCCACCCAAGTGGCCACCCGGTGCGGTCGGCGAACCCAGGCTGGCAGCGGCCCG
>JAPLNA010000025.1 GCA_026693065.1 Planctomycetota bacterium | reverse complement strand
CGCTGTAGCGGCGGACCCAAGATGCTGCTGTAGCTCAGCTGGTAGAGCGCGTCCTTGGTAAGGACGAGGTCCTGGGTTCAATTCCCAGCAGCAGCTTGTCGAATTTGGTAGGCGGCGGCGCCGGCGAGAGCGTGGCCGCTCGGTAGAATAAACGGACTCTGAACCAGCAAGGAAAGGTCTTCACGGGCTTTTGCAAGAGGAGCGCGACAGATGGCAAAGGAAGTGTTTGAAAGGACAAAACCGCACGTCAACGTGGGCACGATCGGACACGTCGACCACGGCAAGACGACGCTGACGGCGGCGATCACGATGGTCCTGCAGGAGCAGGGACTGGCCAAGTACAAGGCCTACGACGACATCGCCAAGGCCTCCGAGAGCCAGGGCCGTCGCGACCCCACGAAAATTCTGACCATTGCCACCGCGCACGTGGAATACTCTTCCGCGAAACGGCACTACGCGCACGTGGACTGCCCCGGCCACGCCGACTACGTGAAGAACATGATCACCGGCGCCGCCCAGATGGACGGGGCGATCCTGGTGGTGTCGGCGGCGGACGGCCCGATGCCCCAGACGCGCGAGCACGTGCTGCTGGCCCGCCAGGTCAACGTGCCCCGGCTGGTGGTGTTCCTGAACAAGGTCGACCTGGTCGACGACCCGGAACTGCTGGAGTTGGTGGAGCTGGAAGTCCGCGAGTTGCTGAGCAAGTATGACTTCGACGGCGACAACGTGCCCGTGATCAAGGGCTCGGCCACCAAGGCCATTTCCGATCCCAAGGGCGAAGCCGCCAAGCCGATTTTGGAGCTGGTGGCGGCCCTGGACAACTTCATTCCCGAGCCGACCCGCGAGGTCGACAAGCCCTTCCTGATGCCCGTCGAGGACGTGTTCAGCATCAAGGGGCGCGGCACGGTCGGCACCGGGCGTATCGAACGCGGCAAGGTCCGCATCGGCGACAAGATCGAGATCGTCGGGCTGGGCGAGACCCGCGAGACGACCGTCACGGGCGTCGAGATGTTCCAGAAGACCATGGACGAAGGCCAGGCCGGCGACAACGTCGGCTGCCTGCTCCGCGGTATTGAAAAGAACGATCTGGAGCGAGGCCAGGTTCTGGCCAAGCCCGGCAGCATCACCCCGCACAAGAAGTTCGAGGCCGAGGTGTACGTGTTGACGGCCGAGGAAGGCGGGCGAAAGAGCGCGTTGTTCACCGGCTATCGCCCCCAGTTCTACTTCCGCACGACGGACGTGACCGGGACGATCAAGCTGCTGGGCGGCGCGGAGATGTGCATGCCCGGCGACAACATCACGATGGAAGTGGAGTTGCTGAACACGGCCATCGCGATGGAAGAGCAGCTGCGATTCGCCATCCGCGAAGGCGGGCGGACGGTCGGGGCCGGCGTGGTCACGAAGATTCTGGAGTAAGGGTTTCATGGCAAAGTCGAAGGCGAGAGAATACGTCTGGCTCCAGTGCAGCGATTGCGGCGAGCTGAATTACCGCACCGAGGTGAAGGTCACCGGCGGGTCGCCCAAGCTGGTATTGAAGAAATTCTGCCCACGGACGCGGGCTCACACGGAGCATAAACTCAAGAGGAAATAACACGACCGCCTCGGCCGGAGCGCCCTCCCCATCAGGCGGCCCGGCTGGACAGACGCGGGCCTGGACGAGCCGGGAGCATAGGCTTTTCCAGGCCCGCGACTGCCGGTCCAGACACGGCAGTAGCTCAATTGGCAGAGCAGCGGTCTCCAAAACCGCAGGTTGGGGGTTCAAGTCCTCCCTGCCGTGGTGAATGCGAGCGGCGGGCGAGGCCAGAGCCCGCCGAAGACCGGAAGAGAGAACAGAATGTTCGAGATCTACAAACGAGGCCAGGGACGATACACCCGCATCGGCACGTTCGTCGGCATGATGGTGATCGTGGCCATCGGCGTGGCTGTACTGGCCCAGACGCTCGGGGGGAACCTGAAGCCCTCGGGCTACAAGGTCTACCTGCAGTACGGCATCCCGACGCTGCTCGTGGCCGCGGCGGCGTGGGGGATGTTCCTGGTGGTCAACCGCCAGAAGCCGGCGGATTTCCTGATCGCCACCGAAAGCGAAATGAAGAAGGTCTCCTGGTCCAGCCGGACGGAAGTCATCGGCTCGACCAAGGTCGTGATCATTGTGACGCTGATCATGGCCTTCCTGTTGTTCAGCGTGGACTGGCTGTTCGTGATGTTCTTCAGCAAGATCGGCGTGATGGGTAAGTAGCCCCTCCGGGAGCGAGCAACCAGATGGCCAAACAATGGTATGTCCTGCGAGTCGCCTCCAACAAGGAAGGCCAGGTCCGCGAGGCCCTGGAGCGGAAGGTGAAGATCGAAGGGCTAGACGTGGAGATCGGCCGCGTGCTGGTCCCCACGGAGCGGCGTCCCAGTCCGCGAAACCGCCCGGGGGGCAAGAAGTACGTCGAGCGGAAGATGTACCCCGGATACGTGTTCGTCGAGATGGAGTTGGGCGGCGAGGGGCGCATCAGCGAGGAAGCCTGGTTCCTGATCCGCGAGACCACCGGCGTGGGGGATTTCATCGGCGCCGGCGGCAAGCCCACGGCGATGGCGCAGGGCGACGTGGACAAGATGCTGATGCAGATCGAGAAGAGCAAGGAAGGCGGCACGGTCAACGTCGAGTTCCAGAAGGGCGAGGCCGTCAAGATCAAGGAAGGCGCGTTCGAGAACTTCGAGGGCACGGTCGACGAGGTGCTCATCGACAAGGGCCTGATCCGTGTGATCGTGACGATTTTCGGTCGCGCGACGCCGGTGGAACTGGAATATTGGCAGGTAGAGAAGGTCTGACCCGCGGCGCGAGCCCCGGGCGGACCGGACAGGAAGAATCGCCATGGCAAAGGAAGTGGTAGCGAAGATCAAGTTGCAGGCCCCCGGCGGCAAGGCGACGCCCGCCCCGCCGATTGGACCGGCGTTGGGCCAGCACAACGTGAACATCGGGCAGTTCGTCTCGCAGTTCAACGAGGCCACGCGGGAATTCAACGGCATGCCGATCCCGGTGGTGATTTCGGTGTACGGCGACCGGACGTTCAGTTTCGAGATCAAGAGCCCGCCGGCGGCGGCGCTGCTGAAGGAAGCCGCCCAGGTCGCGCAGGGTTCGGGCACGCCCAACAAGGAGAAGGTGGGCTCGGTGACGAAGGACCAGGTCCGTGCGATCGCCCAGCGGAAGATGAAGGATCTGAACGCCCGGGAGATCGAGAAGGCCTGCAAGATCATCGAAGGCACCGCCCGGAGCATGGGCATTACGGTGCAGGGATAGTGTCTAGCGTTTAGCGGCGCTGCTTGCACCGCGTTTTTTGTTTTTCGTTCCAGAGTAGAGCCCAACCACGGGGCTGAAACCGGGGGAGTCTTTTCGACGTAGAAGGACATGCGATGAAGCCGCGGTCGAAGCGTTACAGGCAATGCCTGGAGAAAGTCCCGCCCAAGCCCGTTCCCCTTGCCGAAGCGGTGAAGATCGTCAAGGAATTCCCCCCGACGAAGTTCGATAGCTCGATCCAACTGGTGATGCACCTGGGGATCGACCCGAAGCAGGCCGACCAGGCCCTTCGCGGGGCGTTGAGCCTGCCTCACGGCATCGGCGCGACGAAGAAAGTGATCGCGTTCTGCGAAGGCTCGGACGCCGAGGCCGCCAAGGCCGCCGGCGCCATCGAGGCCGGCGGGGAAGAACTCGTCAAGAAAGTCGCCGACGGATGGCTGGACTTTGACGTGGCGGTGGCGCACCCGGGGATGATGAAGATCGTCTCCCGCCTGGGCCGCGTCCTGGGCCCGCAGGGAAAGATGCCCTCGCCCAAGAGCGGCACGGTGACGCCGCAGATCGCCAACGCGGTGAAGGAATACGGCGCCGGCAAGGTCGAGTACCGCAACGACGACGGCGGGAACGTTCACGCCGTGGTGGGCAAGGCCAGTTTCCCGGCCGAGCAGCTCACCGAGAACGTCGAAGCGTTCATTCGCCACATCCGGAACCTCCGCCCGACGACGACGAAGGGCACGTACATCAAGAAGATCGCCCTGGCGACGACGATGTCTCCTGCGGTGCTGGTGGAAATCCAGTAACACGGTGAAAACGCCATGAGCAAGCCCATAAAAGAACTGGTGCGGAAAGAAGTCGCCCGTCGTTTCGAGGGCGTGACGTCGGCGGCGGTGGTGGACGTGACGGGCATTGACGCCGTCTCGATGAACCAACTGCGCGGCAAACTGGCCGCCAAGAGCGTCAAGGTGATGATCGTGAAGAACGCCCTGGCCAAGCAGGTCTTCAAGACCGCGGGCCAGCAGGCGATGGCCGACATTCTGGAAGGCCCGTGCGCGTTGGCGTATGCCACCGACGGCGGGAAGACCAGCGTGGTGTCGGTCGTTCGCGAGTTGCTGGAGATCGCCAAGACGACCAAGGCGCTGAAGGTGAAGGGCGCGGTGCTGGAAGGCGACGCGTTCGGCACGCCGGCGGCGGTGGAGGCCCTCAGCAAGTTCCCGACGCGCGACGAGGCGTTGGGCAAGGTCGTCGGCGCGATGCTGGGCGCCGGCGGCAAGCTGGTGGCGGCGATCCTGAGCGGCGGGACGAAGCTGGCGGGCATTCTCAAGACGATCGAAGAGAAGGCCCCCGCCGAAGCCCCCGCGGCCGAGGCCGCTCCGGCGGCGGAAGCCGTTCCGGCGGCGGCGGACGAGGCCCCCGCGACGGAAGCCCCCGCGACCGAGGCGTGAGTGTAAGAAGATCCGCCGGCTGCGGATTGGGTCGCAAGGCTTAAATGAGGCCGATGTGGTCTCGCCTATCAGGCCGGCAGAAACGTAGAAGAAGCGGAGATATCGAAATGGCAGACGAAGCGAAAGAGTTCGCGGCCGAGATCAAGACCCTGGGCGACGCGATCGTGAAGCTGACCCTCAAGCAGGCCGTCGAGCTGGCGGACTACCTGAAGGCGACGTACGGGATCGAGCCGGCCGCCGGCGGGGCCGTCATGATGGCCGGACCTGCCGCCGCGGTGGAAGCGGCGGCCGAGCAGACCCAGTTCGACGTGATCCTGAAGGTCGCCGGGGACCAGAAGATTCAGGTCATCAAGGCCGTTCGCAGCCTGACGAACCTGGGGCTCAAGGAAGCCAAGGAACTGGTGGAAGGCGCGCCCAAGCCGGTGAAGACGGGCGTCTCGAAGGACGAGGCCGCGGAAGCCAAGAAGCAGTTGGAAGCCGCCGGCGCGACGGTCGAAGTCAAGTAAGTTCGCCACGCGAGTGGCCTGGGCCCGGACCCTCCGGCGGGCGGCGAGAACACCGCCTGCCGGAGGCCCCCGGGCAAAGTTGTGACAGCGGACGTTGTACGAACGGACAGAGGTGCTCACGATGCTGCGAATGGACCGAATCCGCGATTTCTCGAAAGTCGGTGACGCCATCCCCGTCCCCGACCTGGTCGAAATCCAGGTCAAGAGCTACGAGCGGTTCCTGCAGGCCGACGCCGAACCCACGAGGCGAAAGCACGAGGGGCTCGAGGCCCTGCTGCGGGAAATCTTCCCCATCGTCAGCTACGACGAGCGGACGAAGTTGGAGTATCTCTATTACGAAATGGACGATCCGCGGTACGACGTGCAGGAGTGCCGCGACCTGCGTCTGACGTACGGGCTTCCCTTCCGCATCCGCTGCCGCCTGGTCCGCAAGGAAACCAAGGATGTCGTCGAGGAAAGCATTTACCTGGGCGAAATCCCCAAGATGATCGGCGGGGGCGCGTTCATCATCAACGGCGCCGAACGCGTGATCGTTTCGCAGTTGCACCGATCCCCCGGCGTGGACTTCTCGGTGAAGATGCAGGAGTCTGACCGCCCGCTGCACGGGGCCAGGCTGATCCCCGAACGCGGAAGCTGGATCGAGATCGCCGTCACGAAGAAAGACTCGCTGACGATGTGGATCGACCAGTCGAGCAAGATCCCCGCGACGACGTTCCTGCGGGCGATGAGCGAGAAGTTCGGGACGGACAAGAGCCTGATCGAGGAGTTTTACCCGGTCAAGAGCGTGGGCGTCTCGCAGTTGGAGCCCCAGACGTACGTGGGCGAGGCCGTCATCGACCCCGACAGCGGCGAGGAACTGGTTCCCGCCGGCGGGCAGATCGGCGAGACCCTCACCCGCATCCAGTCTTCCACGATCAAGAAGGTGCTGATCGTCGACGGCGCGGTCGATCCGCTGGTGCTCAACACCCTGTCGGAAGACCCGACGCACTCGCACGACGAGGCGCTGATCAACATTTACAAACGGCTGCGTCCGGGCAACCCGCCGCAGTTGGAGAAGGCCAAGACCCTCTTCGACGAGAAGTTCTACGACGAGAACCGCTACCGCCTGGGCAAGGTGGGGCGGTTCCGCCTGAACCGCAAGTTCAACCTCGAGATTCCTGAAAAGGAAATGGTCATCCACGTCGAGGACATGATCCAGACGCTCAAGTACATCATGCACCTGCGAGACGGCCAGGGCGTGGTGGACGACATCGACCACCTGGGCAACCGCCGCCTCCGCACCATCGACGAGCTGGCCAGCGAAGAGCTGCGCAAGGGCTTCCTGAAGCTCCGCCGCACCGTGCAGGAACGCATGAGCCTCAAGGACGCCGAGGAGCTCTCGAAGATCTCCGAACTGGTGAATTCCAAGAGCATTTCCTCGGCGATGGAGTTCTTCTTCGGCCGGGGCGAACTGAGCCAGGTCGTCGACCAGCAGAATCCGTTGAGCCAACTGGCGCACGAGCGTCGCCTGTCGGCCCTGGGCCCGGGCGGGTTGAACCGCAAGCGGGCGGGCTTCGAGACGCGCGACGTGCACATCAGCCATTACGGCCGCATCTGCCCGATCGAAACCCCGGAAGGCCAGAACATCGGCCTGATCACCTCGCTGGGCATTTACGCCGGCGTGGATGAGTACGGGTTCATCACCACGCCGTACCGGCGGGTGTCCAAGGGCCTGGTGACGGAAGAAGTGGTCGCCCTGCGGGCGGACGAAGAGATCGAGGCCGTGCTGGCCCCGCCGGACTCCCTCGAGCCGACCACCCGCGGGCAGACGCACAAGTTGCCCAAGGAACACGTGCTGGCCCGCGCCCGCGGGGACGTGCTGCTGGTGGAAGGCAAGGACGTGCAGTTCCTGGATATTTCGCCCAAGCAGACGGTGGGCATTTCCGCCGCGCTGATTCCGTTCCTGGAGCATGACGACGCCAACCGCGCGCTGATGGGATCCAACATGCAGCGCCAGGCCGGGCCGCTTCTGCGGACCGAGCCGCCCGTCGTCGCGACGGGGATGGAGCGTCACGTGGCGGTGAACTCGTCGATGGTGGTTCGCGCCCGCAAGGGCGGCACGTTGACGTTCTCCGACGGCATGCGGATCGTGATCGACAACACCGACGAGTACAAGCTGCGGAAGTTCAACAAGCTCAACGAGCGGGCGTGCTTGAACCAGAAGCCCGTGGTGAAGGAAGGCCAGCGGGTCAAGAAGGGCGACGTGATCGCCGACGGCTCGGCCACCAGCCACGGCGAACTGGCCCTGGGACGTAACGTGCTGGTCGCGTTCATGCCCTTCGACGGCTACAACTTCGAGGACGCCATCCTGATCAGCGAGCGGCTGGTCAAGGGCGACTGCTTCACGAGCGTCCACCTGGAAGAGTACGACGTGGAAGTCCGCGAGACGAAGCTCGGCCGCGAGGAGTTCACGCGGGACATCCCCAACGTCTCCGAGCGGGCGCTGCGGAACCTGGACGAGAACGGCGTGGTTCGGATCGGCACGCGGGTGGGCCCGGGCGACATCATGGTCGGCAAGGTCAGCCCCAAGAGCAAGAGCGAACTGTCGCCGGAAGAGAAGCTGCTGCACGCGATCTTCGGGCGGGCGGGCGAGGACGTCAAGAACGACTCGCTCGAACTGCCCGCCGGCGAGGAAGGCGTGGTGGTGGACGCCCGGCGTTTCAGCCGCCGGATGAGCATGTCCGACCAGCAAAAGAAAGACCTCGCCAAGCGGATGAAGGACTTCCGCAGCGAGATGAATGTGCGCCTGATCGAGCTGTTCGCCAAGATGGTCGAGGAGATGAACGCCGTCCTGGGCGCTCCGATGATCGACCCGACGACCCGCCAGAAGGTCGCCCAGAGCGACATCGAGGCCGTGCTCGTCGAACAGATCGAAAACTTCAACCCCAAGTGGGCCAAGACCACCAACGCCACCGTCCGCGAGCAGGTGGACACGATCTACGAACGGTTCTGGCCTCGGATTCAGGAAGTGCAGGCCGAGACCGAACGCAAACTCGCCCACATGAAGCGCGGCGACGAGTTGCCCTCGGGCGTGCTGGAGATGGTGAAGGTCCGCGTCGCCACCAAGCGAAAGCTGGGCGTGGGCGACAAGATGGCTGGGCGCCACGGCAACAAGGGCGTCATCGCCCGCATCCTGCCGGAAGAGGACATGCCCTTCATGGCCGACGGCACGCCGATCGATATCTGCCTGAACCCGCTGGGCGTGCCCGGGCGTATGAACCTCGGTCAGATTCTGGAGACGCACCTGGGCTGGGCGGCGGCGATCCTGGGCTTCCAGGCCGTCACCCCCGTCTTTGACGGAGCCAAGGAGCAGGAGATCTTCGACGTCGTCAAGGAAGCCAACGAGCACGTCGCCGTGCGGAGCGCGGACATGGGCGTGGTTCAGCAGGCCGGCGACACGCGGGAGATTCTCCAGCACATGCCCTTCGGCGGGAAGATGATCCTGTCGGACGGGCGGACGGGCGAGGCGTTGGAGCAGAAGGCCACCGTCGGGTTCATTTACATGAACAAGCTGCATCACCTGGTGGACGAGAAGATTCACGCTCGTGCGACGGGCCCGTATTCGCTGATCACGCAGCAGCCCCTGGGCGGCAAGGCCCGCACGGGCGGGCAGCGGTTCGGCGAGATGGAAGTCTGGGGCCTGGAGGCCTACGGCGCCAGCTACACGCTGCAGGAACTCCTGACGGTCAAGAGCGACGACGTCGAAGGCCGGACGAAGATTTACGAATCCATGGTCAAGGGCGCCAACACGCTCGAGGCGGGCACGCCGGTCAGCTTCGACGTGCTGTGCAACGAACTCCGCGGCCTGGGTCTGAACATACAACTGGAAAAGAAGGCGCTTGTCTAAGGTCGACGTTTCTACGAGGCTCGAACGATGGCAGAAAGCGTATACGATCGAATCAACGATTACGGGTCGGTCCGGATCCAGTTGGCTTCGCCCAACGATATCCGCAGTTGGTCGTTCGGGGAGGTCAAGCGCCCCGAGACGATCAATTACCGCACGTACCGCCCGGAGAAGGACGGGCTGTTCTGCGAGCGGATCTTCGGCCCGGAGCGCGACTGGGAGTGCGCGTGCGGCAAGTATAAGGGCACGAAGCACAAGGGCATCATCTGCGACCGTTGCGGCGTGAAGGTGACGCACTCGCGCGTGCGGCGCAAGCGGATGGGGCACATCAACCTGGCCGCTCCGGTGGTTCACATCTGGTTCTTCAAGGCCCTGCCCAGTCGGCTGGGCACGCTGCTGGCGATGAAGACCGCCGATCTGGAAAAGGTCATCCTCTTCCAGGACTACGTCGTGACCGACCCGGGGCAGACCCCGCTGAAGTACCAGCAGGTGCTCAGCGAGGATGAATACCGCTCGGCGGTCGAGCAGTACGGCACGGACTTCAAGGCCGAGATGGGCGCCGAAGCCATCCGCGTTCTGCTCGAGAAGCTCGAGCTGGAAAAGCTCGCCGGCGACCTACGGGACGACCTGGCCAAGACCAAGAGCAAGCAGAAGAGCAAGGACTTCATCAAGCGGCTCAAGCTGGTGGAGAACATCCGCGTTTCGGGCAACCGTCCGGAGTGGATGGTGATGGAAGTGATCCCGGTGATTCCGCCGGACCTCCGCCCGCTGGTGCTGCTGGAGAGCGGCAACTTCGCCACGAGCGACCTGAACGACCTGTACCGTCGCATCATCAACCGGAACAACCGGCTGAAGAAGCTGATGGACCTGAACGCCCCCGAGGTGATTATCCGGAACGAGAAGCGGATGCTGCAGCAGGCCGTCGACGCCCTGTTCGACAACAGCCGCTGCCGCCGCCCGGTGCAGGGGACGGCCAACCGCCCCCTCAAGAGCCTCACCGACATGATCAAGGGCAAGCAGGGGCGCTTCCGCGAAAACCTGCTGGGCAAACGCGTGGACTACTCGGGCCGGTCCGTGATCGTCGTGGGCCCCGAGCTGCGGCTCAACCAGTGCGGACTGCCCAAGAAGATCGCCCTGGAGCTCTACCAGCCGTTCATCATCCGGCGGCTGAAGGAACGCGGCCTGGCCGACACGATCAAGTCCGCCAAGCGGATGCTCGAACGCCGCGAGCCGGAAATCTGGGACGTGCTGGAAGAAGTGATCTACCAGCACCCGGTGCTTCTGAACCGCGCCCCGACGCTTCACCGCATGGGCATCCAGGCCTTCGAGCCCGTCCTGGTCGAGGGCAACGCCATCCGCATTCACCCGCTGGTCTGCAAAGGCTTCAACGCCGACTTCGACGGTGACCAGATGGCCGTCCACCTGCCCCTGTCCGTCGAGGCGCAGGCCGAAGCCCACGTGCTCATGCTGTCGACGAACAACATCTTCTCGCCCGCCAACGGCGCTCCCAACACGATGCCGATGCAGGACATCGTCCTGGGCGTGTACTACCTGACGGCCGAGGGCGGCAGCGCGTTCGTCACCGACGACGTCAAGAAGGTCCCTTACGGCCCGGACGCAAAGAAGCCCGACTGGAAGAAGGAGCTTAATCAGTACATCGAGGAAGAACTGGAATTCCAGATCTTGGCGACCCCGGACTTGGATGCCCAAGAAATCGAGTGCTTGGAAGGTCGGTTGATGATCGAGTTCCCCGATCCATCCAAGACGGAAAAGAACCATCTGCCCCGGTGGAACACACGGAATAACTATGCTCGTTCTGCGGACGGCATTGCTAATTTCAAAGAGTGGTGGAAGAACAATGCTAGCCCGAGCCAGAAGGAGCTTTTCGAACAGGCTATCGCATTGGCAGGTAGTAAGTCGGGGTGGGCAAATGACCCGTCCCGTGCGCCGGAAAAGCCCGGAATCTACATATTCCGAAGCAAGAGAACCGGGAAGGTGAATGATGGTTACATAGGCATAGTCAAGCCGGGCAGAAAGCGTGGCCTCCGCGAAAGACTTGAGTACCACTGCCTCGGCAAAGGGGCGAGTAGCCTGCGCGACCACATTACAGAACACCTCCTCGATGAGCGAATCCTTGTGCCGAAGAGTGGAGAACAAGGTACGCTATACCCGATCTTCGCGACGGCCGAGGAAGCCATCAGCGCCCACGCGCTGGGTCGGATCGGCATGCACGCGAAGGTGATCGTCCGCATGCCGACGGTGAAGATGGTGGTGGAGCGAGAGACGAAGTACGCCCCCGAGCGCGGTCGCATCCTGACGACGCCGGGGCGGTGCATCTTCAACGACATCCTGCCCAAGGGCATGAGCTACTACAACATGTCGCTGGGCCAGAAGGACGCCAACCGCGTCATCAGCGACTGCTACCAGGCGTTGGGCAAGCCCTCGACGCTGGACCTGCTGGACCGGATGAAGGCGTTGGGGTTCAAGTACGCGACGCTGGCGGGACTGAGCTTCGGGATTACCGACGCGAAGATTCCCGAGAACAAGCCGGCGATCCTGGACCGGGCGCAGAAGCGCGTGGACCAGATCCAGAGCGACTACCAGAACGACGCCATCACCGACGGCGAGCGGTACAACCAGATCGTGGACGTGTGGATTCACGCCCGCGAAGAAGTCACGCGAAGCCTCATGGAAGCCCTCAAGGGCGACCAGCGCAAGGACGACCCGAACTACCTGAACCCGGTCTGGCTGATGCTGCACTCCAACGCCCGCGGCAACGTCGACCAGATCCGCCAGTTGGCCGGCATGCGTGGCCTGATGACCAAGCCCTCCGGCGAGATTATCGAAACCCCCATTAAGGCCAACTTCCGCGAAGGCCTGACGGTGCTGGAATACTTCTCGTCCACGCACGGCGCCCGGATCTACACGGGCGCGCAGGTGGACGTGCCCCTGCGTGAGATGCTCAAGGGGCGCATCGCCCGCGAGAACCTCGTCAACCCCATCACCGACGAGATGATCGTGAAGGAAGACCAGATCATTTCGGAGGCGATGGCCCGCAAGATCGAAGACCTGGGCGTCGAGAGCATTCGCGTCCGCAGCGCCCTGACGTGCGAAAGCCCGCTGGGCATCTGCGCCCGCTGCTACGGCATGGACCTCTCGACCGGCAAGCTGGTGGAAGAGGGCATGGCGGTGGGGATCATCGCCGCCCAGTCGATCGGCGAGCCGGGCACGCAGTTGACCATGCGTACGTTCCACACCGGCGGTGTTGCTACCCGCGCGGTGGTCGAGTCGGAAATTCTCGCGACGGCCGGCGGCACGGTGGCCTACCGCGAGCTGAACGTCGTCGAGGTGAGCACCGAGGCCGGCAAGCGAATGATCGCCCTGAAGCGCAACGGCGAACTGGCGATCATGGACGAGAAGAACCGCGAGCTGGAGAAGTACAAGGTTCCCTACGGTGCGATCGTGGCGGTGAAGGAAGGCGGGAAGGTCAAGCCCGGCGAGCGGATGGCCACGTGGGACCCGCACCGGGTGCCGATCCTGGCCGAGGCCGCCGGCAGCGTCCGCTTCCGCGACATCGAGGAAGGCGAAACCGTCCGCATCGAGGCCGAAGGCACCCGTGCCCGCGGCGTCAGCCAGCGGTACGTCGTCATCGAGCACAAGGGCGAGAAGCACCCGCGAATCGAGATCGAGGACAAGGCCGGTCACATTTTGGACTTCCACTACCTGCCCGCGAAGGCTCGTATCGAGGTGGAGGAAGGCCAGCAGGTCAAGCCCGGCGAACTGCTCGCCCGCCAGCCTCGCGAGGTGACGGGCACGCAGGACATCACGGGGGGCCTGCCCCGCGTGACGGAAGTGTTCGAGGCCCGCAAGCCGAAGGACCCGGCCGCGATGGCGGAGATTTCCGGGCGCGTGGAACTGCGGACGGACAAGCGTCGCGGCAAGATGACGATCATCGTCCGGAGCGACTCGGGCATGGAGCGCGAGCACCACGTGCCGCACGACCAGCACCTGCTGGTTCACACGGGCGACTACGTGGAAGCGGGCGACCCGCTGACGGAAGGCCCGCTGGTTCTGCACGACATTCTGGCCATTCGCGGCGAGGAGAAGCTGCAGGAATACCTCCTGGGCGAGGTCCAGAGCGTCTACCGCGGCCAGGGGCAGAACATCAATGATAAGCACATGGAGATCATTCTCTCCCGCATGCTGCGCCGGGTCATGGTGGACAGCATCGGCGACACGGAGTTGCTGCCGGGAGATGTGGTTGACAGAACGCTGTTTATCGAGGAGAATAAGCGGGTTGCCGGGTCGTTGAAGGTCGTGGACCCGGGCGACACCGGATTGAAGGCCGGCGAGATCGTCTCGAAGGACGACGTCGAGCGGGCCAACATGGAAGCCGAGACCAAGGGCGGCCAGCCCGCCAAGACGTCCCGCGCCAAGCCGGCGACCGCCAAGACGCTGCTGCTGGGCATCACGAAGGCCTCGCTGCAGTCGGAGAGCTTCCTGTCGGCGGCGAGCTTCCAGGAAAGCACGAAGGTCTTTACCGAGGCCTCGCTGGCCGGCAAGATTGACAACCTGATCGGGCTGAAGGAAAACGTGATCCTGGGCCACCTGATTCCGGCCGGCACGAGCTTCCACCCGTACGTGAACATGCGGGTGAAGCGGAACGTGGAACTGGGCGAGCTGTTCGGCCTGTCGAGCGAGGAGATCAGCGAGGCCGACCAGAAGTCCGCGGCGGCCCAGGCGTTGCTGGGATTGGATTGAACGAGAGGTACACTGGCTTTTTAGCCGTCTAAGGAAAGTGCGAGACAACGATGCCGACGATTAATCAACTGGTACGCGAACCCCGTCGCCAGCAGAAGGCGAAGAAGAACAATACGGCCCTGGACAGCTGCCCGCAGAAGCGGGGGGTGTGCCTGCTGGTCAAGACGGTGACGCCCAAGAAGCCGAACTCCGCGTTGCGGAAAGTCGCTCGCGTGCGGCTGACGAACGGCAAGGAGATCACGGCGTACATTCCGGGGGTGGACCACAACCTGCAGGAACACAGCATCGTGCTGGTTCGGGGCGGGAGGGTTCGCGACCTGCCGGGCGTGCGGTATCACATTATTCGCGGGACCCTGGACTGCCTCGGTGTCGACGGGCGCAAGCAGAGCCGCAGCAAGTACGGCGCCAAGACCCCCAAGTAAGCAGGCGGAAGAGAGACCATGGCATACAAGAGATTCACAGCGTCGGCGAAGTGCCTCCTGCCGGATGAACGGTATCACAGCAAGCTGATGGCGAAGTTCATCAATTGCTTGATGTGGGAAGGCAAGAAGACAGTGGCCCGTTCGATCGTGTATGACGCGATGACGATTATCGCCGACAAGATCAAGGACGCCACGCCGCTGGAGGTGTTCGAGAAGGCCATCGACAATTGCAAGCCGATGATCGAGGTCCGCTCGCGGCGGGTGGGCGGCGCCAACTACCAGGTGCCCAAGCAGGTCGGCGGCAAGAGGCAACTCTCGCTGGCGATCCGCTGGATCCGCGAGGCCGTCCGCGCCGGCAAGGGGCGCCCGACCGGGCAGCGCCTGGCCAGCGAGTTGATGGACGCCTTCCGCGGGGAGGGCACGGCTGTGACGACCAAAGAGAACGTGCATAGAATGGCCGAGGCGAACAAGGCCTTCGCGCACTTCTCCTGGTAAGGTTTCGAGTGTCAGGCCGAAAACCGGCGGAGATCCGATTTTTGGCCTTGTGTACCGTGTTGTAATGTGTTACAACATCCTCTTGTCACCGGCTTCCATCGTGGGGGCCGGGGCGGCGGTGTTGGTCGAATCGTTCGTCGAGGCAGGCCACGGATCGGGCTAGCCTTCATGGGCGAACGACCCCGGTCAGAGCCGTACAGGCCGGGGCTCAGATAAGGGCCTTCGAGGTTCACCCCGCGAACGCCCGCATGAGATAGGACAACCGGGTCGGTCTGCCGTCAGGCGAGCGTCCGTGGGGCGCCCCCTGCAAGGCCGACGTCGGCGATCCGCTACGGATCGCCGGCTGGACGTAGCTTCCACCACCAAGCGTTTCGTGCTCTGCCATTGGTAGTGCGCCCGGGCAGGGCCTGTTGTCGCGTTGTTGCGCAAAATGAGTCGGCCGCCAAAGGCCGGATAGACAAGACCGTGGCAAAAGACCTCACAAAGCTTCGGAACATGGGCGTGATGGCCCACATCGACGCCGGCAAGACGACGGTGAGCGAGCGGATTCTGTATTTCGCGGGTCGGACGTACAAGATGGGCGAGGTCCACAAGGGCACGGCCGTGATGGACTTCCTGCCCGAAGAGCAGGAGCGGGGCATCACCATCACCTCGGCGGCGACCACGCTCCAGTGGCAGGATTGCGACATTAACCTGATCGACACGCCCGGGCACGTCGATTTCACTGTGGAAGTCGAGCGAAGCCTCCGCGTGCTGGACGGGGCGATCGCGGTGTTTTGTGCCGTGGGCGGCGTGGAGGCCCAGAGCGAGACGGTGTGGCGGCAGGCCAGCAAGTACAAGGTCTCGCGGCTGTGCTTCATCAACAAGATGGACCGGGCCGGGGCGGACTTCGAGAAAGTCGTCGGGGAAATCGCCGGGCGGTTGCACGGCAACCCGATCCTGATGCAGTTGCCCATCGGCTACGGGGACAAGTTCCAGGGTCAGATCGACCTGGTGCGGCGGAAGGCGTGGTATTACGACGCCGCCGACGTGGCCACCACCATGCGGGAAGAAGAGATTCCCGAGGAGTACCGCGAGGCGGTGGAAAAGGCGCGGCACGACATGATCGAGAAGGCCGCGGAGTTCAACGAGGCCCTGCTCGAGAAGTACCTGCACGACCAGCCCATCAGCGAGTCCGACATTATGACGGCGGTTCGCTGCGGCACGGTGGCGGGCAAGTTGCACCCGGTATTTTGCGGCTCGGCCCTGAAGCACCGGGGGGTCCGGTTGCTGCTGGACGGGGTGGTGAACTACCTGCCCAGTCCGATGGACATGGCGGCGGTGACGGGGCACGAGAGCGTGAAGTCGGAAGACCGCGTCGAGCGCAAGCCCGACGTGGAGGCGCCCTTCGCGGGGCTGGTGTTCAAGATCACCTCCGACCAGCACGGCGACCTGTCGTTCCTGCGGGTGTATAGCGGCATGCTCAAGAGCGGCACGCGGGTGCTCAATAGCACGCAGGACAAGAAGGAAATCGTTTCGCGGATCTGGGAGATGCACGCCAACGAGCGGATTCGCCGGGACGTAGCCGTCGCGGGGGACATTGTGGCGGTGGTGGGGCTCAAATGCTCCCTGACGGGCGATACGCTGTGCGATCCGCGAGAGCCGATCGTGCTCGAGAAGCCCGAGTTTCCCGAGCCGGTCATCACGATGTCGATCGAGCCGGAATCCAACGCCGACAAGCAGAAACTGGGCGGCTCGCTGGATACGCTTCGCCGCGAGGACCCGACCTTCCGCTACCGGTACGACGAAGAAACCGGGCAGACGACGATCTCGGGGATGGGCGAGCTGCACCTGGAGATCATCAAGAACAAACTGGTGCGGGACATGGGCGTGAACGTCCGGGTGGGGCGCCCGTCGGTGGCCTACAAGGAAACGATCGCCGGGTCGGCAACGGTAGAGGCCCGGTTCGTCCGCCAGACGGGCGGGCACGGGCAGTTCGCCGTGGTCGAGCTGTCGGTGGAGCATTACGTGCCGGCCGAGAAGGGCGACGAGTCGGTCGTCTTCGAGGACGCCACCAAGGGCGGCTCGGTGCCCAAGGAATACATCCCCTCCGTCGAGCGGGGCGTCCGGGACGCCGCCGGGGCCGGTCCGCTGGCGGGGTATCCGGTGCTGAACGTCCTGGTCAAGCTCTTGGACGGCAAAGACCACCCGGTGGACAGCAGCGACATGGCGTTCCAGCAGGCCGGCAGCATGGCCTTCAGCCAGGCCATCGCCCAGGCCAAGCCGGTCTTCCTGGAGCCGATCATGCTCCTGGAAGTGGTGGTCCCCGAGGAATTCTTCGGGATCGTGACGGGGGACCTGAACAGCCGTCGGGCGGAGATCCGCGGATCGGCCCAGCAGGGGCCCTACCGGGTGATCTCGGCGACGGTTCCGCTGGCGGAAATGTTCGGATACTCCACGAAACTGCGGTCGCTGACCCAGGGCCGAGGGACGGCGACGATGGAGCCGCACGCGTACGGGCGGACGCCGGCGTCGGTGACGGAAAAGATCCTGAAGAAGGTCTGACGGAAGCCGCCTGAGGGCGGAAACGGCAAATATTCAAAAAAAATCCGCAAAAAGATTGACTGTGCGAAAAATAGGCGTATGCTAGCGCAACTCTGCATTTTGACGCGGCCTGCGACCGATGGAATCGGACGGAGACACCAGAATGGTGCAAGATAGGATACGTATTCGGATGGAAGCGTACGACCACGGCGCGCTGGATTCGTCGGCGAAAGAGATCGTGGATCACGCCGAGCGGACGGGCGCCCGGGTGCGGGGCCCCATCCCGCTGCCGACGCGGATCGAGCGGTACACCGTCCTGCGAAGCCCGCACGTGGACAAGAAGTCGCGTGAGCAGTTCGAGATGCGCACGCACAAACGGATCATCGACATTTACGAACCTACGGTTCGGACGATCGAGGCCCTCAACCGGCTGGTCGTTCCCGCCGGGGTGTTTATCAAGATCAAGGCGTAGAGGTGCGGCCATGAAGGCGGCGATACTCGGCATAAAAGTCGGCATGACGCAGGTCTATGATGAGGCCGGCGTGTTGCTTCCCGTGACGGTCGTTCAGGCCGGTCCGTGCAACGTGCTCCAGGTCAAGACCGTCGCGTCCGACGGATACGACGCGGTTCAGATCGGCTTCGACGACGTCAAGCCCCAGCGAGCGATTGCCCCGGCGATCGGTCATGCGGCGAAGGCCGGCTGCAAGCCCAAGCGGTACGTCCGCGAGATGCGGCTGAGCGAGCCGGCGGCGGACGTTCAGCCGGGTCAGGCCATTACGGTCGAGGCCTTCAACGGCGTGGCGTTCGTGGACGTGATCGGGACGACGAAGGGCAAGGGGTTCGCGGGGGTGATGAAGAGGCACAACTTCAAGGGCATGCCCGCCAGCCACGGTTGCGAGCGCAAGCACCGCAGTCCGGGGGCGATTTCGAGCCATTCTTCCAACCGCGGCACGGGCGGCAAGCCCAAGCGGGGCAAGAAGATGGCCGGGCACATGGGCGACGCTCGCTGCACAACCAGAAATATCCGCGTGGTTCGCGTGGATTCGGAAAACAACCTGCTGTTGGTCAAGGGCGCCTTGCCCGGGGCCAACGGCGGACTTGTTTTTATCCGGGTTTCCAAGACGGCCAAGGTGGCGACGGCCCCGGCCCAGTAAGGCCCCAACGGCAGGACGCAAGCAATGTTGGACGTTCCAGTCTATAACGCAGCCGGCAAGAAGGTCGACACCTTCGCGGTGGATGAGGCCCTCTTCGGCGGCACAGTGAATATCGCCCTGCTCAAGCAGGCGATCGTGACCTACCACGCCAACCAGCGCCAGGGCACGGTGGCCACCCGCAGCCGCGGGATGGTGCACGGGTCCGGGCGCAAACTCTACCGCCAAAAAGGCACCGGCCGGGCGCGTCGAGGCAACCTGCGGACGAACATCATGCGGGGGGGCGGCGTGGCGTTCGGCAAGAAGCCGCGCGACTTCCGCCAGATCCTTCCCCGCAAGATGCGTCGGGCGGCGACGAATTCGGCCATCCTGGCCAAGCTGCTGGGGGAAGACCTGGTGATCGTGGAGGGCATGTCGTTCGAGGCCCCCAAGACCAGCCAGATGGCGGCGCTTCTGTCGGCCCTGAAGATCGAGCGGTCCTGCCTGGTCACGCTCGACCAGCGGGACCCCAACACCTACCTGAGCAGCCGCAACATCCCCGGGCTCATCGTGCGGATCGTGGACGACCTGAACGCGTTCGACATCGCCATCAAGCAGAAGATGCTGGTGACGCTGGCGGCGATGAAGGCGATGACGGCCGGCAAGGCGGAGGCCAAGTAACATGCGGAACGAAGAGATCTACAACATCGTCGTCCGCCCGCTGGTGACGGAAAAGGGCACGTTCCAGGCCCAGGCCCGGAACACGTATCCCTTCGAGGTCCACCCCAACGCCAACAAGGCGCAGATCAAGCAGGCGATCGAGAAGATTTACAACGTGAAGGTCAAGACCGTGCGGACGGCCAACCGGAAGGGCAAGCCCCGCCGCCACGGGATGGGTTGGGGCGCGACGCGGCACTGGAAGCGGGCCGTCGTGGTCCTGGACGCCGAGTACCGAATCGACCTGTTCTAACAGGCCGGAGAGAGTTCGATGATCAAAACATACAACAGGACATCCCCGGGCCGGCGCAACAGCTCGGTCAACATCCGCCAGGAAGTGACCACGACGACGCCCGAGAAAAGCCTGCTTCGCCCGCTGAAGAAGACCGGCGGGAGAAACCACTCGGGCATGATCACCTGCCGGCACATCGGCGGGGGTCACAAGCGGATGTACCGCGTGATCGACTTCAAGCGGACCAAGGACGGGCAGCCCGCCTCGGTCATGACGATCGAATACGATCCCAACCGCAGCTGCAACATCGCCCTCGTGCAGTACGAAGACGGGGAGAAGCGATATATTTTGGCGCCGGTGGGCGTGACGGTCGGGATGAAGCTGGTCTCGGGCGAGAAGGTCGAGCCGAAGGTCGGCAACTGCATGCCTCTGGCGAGCATTCCGCTGGGACTGGAAGTGCACAATATCGAGATGACCCCGGGGCAGGGCGGCAAGATGGTCCGCACGGCCGGGGGCACGGCGAAGCTGATGGCACGGGAAGGCGTACACGCCCACGTCGTGCTGCCCTCGGGCGAGACTCGCATGGTGAACGCCAAGTGCCGCGCGACGATCGGTCAGTTGGGCAACCTGGAGCATTCGAGCACGCGGTGGGGCAAGGCCGGTCGCAAGCGTCACCTGGGCATTCGCCCGACGACGCGTGGATCGGCGATGAACCCGGTGGCGCATCCGATGGGCGGCGGCGAAGGCCGGCGCAGCGGCGGCCGTCACCCGGTGAGCCGGACGGGCAAGCTTTCCAAGGGCGGCAAGACCCGCCGTCGCCGCAAGACGTCCAGCCGGATGATCCTGCGTCGTCGCCGGAACGTGCGAAATGGGCAGTTGGTACTGTAAGGCGGCGCAGGCAAAGGACTCGCAAAGGCAAGAGCAATGACCAGAAGCGCGAAAAAAGGTCCGTATGTGGACGAGAAGGTGTTCCGGAAGGTGCAGAAGGCGCTGCAGGCCGGCTCGCACGAGGCGATCAAGACGTGGGCTCGCGCCTGCACGATCGTCCCGGAGTTCATCGGAATGACCTTCATGGTGCACAACGGCAAGATGTTCCACAAGGTCTTCGTGACGGAAGACATGGTGGGCCACAAGCTCGGGGAGTTCTCCCCGACGCGTACGTTCCGCGGGCACAGCGGGCGGAAGGCCGCCACGCCGGGCGCCGCGCCGGCGTAACGAAAGGCCCGTCCCTGGACGGTCAGCACAGGAAGAACCAAGATGGCATGGCGAGCAATACACAGGTATGCCCGGATGAGCGCCCGGAAGGTGCGGCTGATCGCGGACATGGTTCGCGGACGCGACGTGCAAGACGCGTTGAACGTCCTGAAGTTTTCGCCCAATCGGGCGGCGGTCATGATCGGCAAGGTTCTCAAGAGCGCCATCGCCAACGCCAACGAAGCCGAGGCGGACGTGGAGAACCTGTTCGTGAGCGTCTCGCGCGTGGACGAGGGCCCGGTGATCAAGCGGATCCGGGCCAAGGACCGCGGGCGGGCGTATGAAATCCGCAAGCGAATGTGCCACATCGTGATCGAAGTCGACCAAGAGCCCGCGAAGGCATAACCAAGAGGCAGGCATGGGACAGAAAGTATCCCCCACAGGGTTTCGGACAGGCATCACGCTCGGCTGGAAGAGCCGGTGGTTCGCTCCCAAGAGCAACTACGGCGAGTTCCTGGTCGAGGACCAGAAGATCCGCAAGTTCATCGACGCCAAGCTGAACCGCCAACCCCCGTTCGCGGGCATCGCCGGCGTGGAGATCGAGCGGACGCGGGAAGAAGTGAAGGTGATCCTGCGGACGGCCCGCCCCGGGCTGGTCATCGGGCCCAAGGGCGCCGAGGTCGACAAGCTCAAGGGCGAGCTGGAGCACCTGACCGACCGGCGGGTGAACATCAACATCGTCGAGATCCGCAACCCGGACCTGGACGCCATGCTGGTTGCCGAGGGCGTCAGCGAGCAGCTCAAGCGTCGGCGGAGCTTCCGCCGGGCGCTCAAGCAGCGAGTGGACGCGGCGATGCAGGCCGGCGCCAAGGGCATCAAGATTACGGTTTCCGGTCGGCTGGGCGGGGCGGAAATCGCCCGCCGCGAGACGACCCTCAAGGGTTCGATTCCGCTGCACACCCTGGAAGCCAACGTGGACTACGGCACGGCCACCAGCTTCACGACGTATGGCGCGGTGGGCGTGAAGGTATGGATTCACCTGGGGATGTTCGGCGAGGAAATCCAGGTAGATCCGAACGCCGGCCCGCGGACCCGTGCGGGTCGCCGGCGCGAGGGCGGGCCGCGGGGTTCGCGGCGTGAAGAAGGATCGGCCCCGAGCGAAGGCGCCCCGGCGTCGACCCCGACGGCCTCCGGCGAGCCGCGCCACCGGCGCGACGAGACACCGAAGTAACCGAGGAACACTGCTATGGCAATGATGCCAAAGAGAATCAAGTACCGCAAGCAGCAGCGCGGCAAGATGCGCGGGATGGCCACCCGGGGTAACACGGTGGCCTTCGGCGAGTACGGCCTGCAGAGCCTGGAGACGGTGTGGCTGACGGCCCGCCAGATCGAGGCCGGGCGTGTCGCCGCCACGCACTACCTTCACCGCGAGGGACGGGTGTATATCCGGGTGTTCCCGGACAAGCCCATCAGCGCCAAGCCGCTGGAAACGCGAATGGGCAAGGGCAAAGGCGAGACGGAAGAATGGGTCGCGCGGATCAAGCCCGGCACGGTGCTGTTTGAGGTCGGCGGGGTGGACGAAGAGACGGCCCGGATGGCCCTGGCGCGGACGGCGTTCAAGATGCCCGTGCGGTGCCGTATGGTCACGCGACGACGTGCATTGTAAGGCGAAGGCATCATGAAACCCAAGGACGTAATAGCGTTGAACGACGAAGAACTGCAGACCGAGCTGGACCGCCTGCGAAGGCACGTGTTCGATCTGCGGGCGCAGTCGGTGACGGAAAAGCTGGAAAGCCCCGCGATGCTGATGCACGCCAAGCGAGACATCGCGAGGCTGCTGACGGAGAAGCGGAAGCGCGAACAGGCCCGGACGGCCGGCGCCGCGAACTAAGCGGCAAGGAAGATCGAGCGGAACCACACCATGACAGAAGCAACGGACCCCACGACCGGCGCCAGCGAGCAGAGCGCGAAGGCCGCCTTCGTCTCGAAACGCTCGGGCGATAAGAGCCTGACCGTGACGCTGCGGAGCCTGGTCAAACACGTGGCGTATGAGAAGTACCTTCGCCGGGAGCGAAGCCTGGCGGTGCACGACCCGAAGAACGTCGCCCAGGTGGGCGACCTGGTCGAGATCGTGCCCTGCCGCCCGGTCAGCAAGCGGAAACGCTGGCGGGTTGTGAAGGTGCTTCGCCGCGCCAACGAGACGACGGAACAATAGAGAGGCCTTACCGTGATTCAAGCAGAAATGCGAATGGACGTGGCCGATAACACCGGCGCCCAGATCGTGTACGTGATCCGGGTGCTGGGCGGCTCGACGCAGACCGGGGCCTTCACGAGGCGTACGGCGTCCCTGGGCGACGTGATCATCTGCTCCGTGAAGCGGGCGATGGCCGGCGGCGAGGTCAAGGCCGGCGAGGTCGTCCGCTGCGTGGTCGTCCGGGTGGCCCACCCGGTGCGCCGCAGCGACGGCAGCTACGTGCGGTTCGACAAGAGCGCCGCCGTGCTGATCGACGCCGAAGGCAACCCCAAGGGCACGAGAATCTTCGGGGCCGTCGCCCGCGAACTGCGGGAAAAGAACTTCATGAAAATCGTATCTCTCGCAGCCGAGGTGGTGTAGGAAATGGCCAGGCACGTGCGAAAAGGCGACGTCGTGGTAGTCATCGCCGGCGATGACAAGGGTAAGACCGGCGAAGTGCTCCGTATCGACCCCAAGAGCGGCAAGTGCGTCGTTCAGGGCGTCAACCGGGTGTACCGGCACGTGAAGCCCTCGCGGCGGAATCCGCAGGGCGGGCGTATCCAGAAAGAGATGCCCATTCACCTGTCCAACGTCCTCCCGGTGGACCCGAAGACCAATGTCAGGACCCGCGTGGGCTTCCGCACCGAAGCCGACGGCAGCAAGGTCCGCATCGCCCGCAAGAGCGGCCAGGTCCTCGGGACGGTCAAGAAAGGCAAGTAGGTGGTGAAGCATGATAGCCCGTCTCCACGAGCAGTATGACAAGGAAGTGAAGCCCGGACTCACCCAGCGTTTTCAGTACAAGAACGTGATGGCGGTTCCGCGGCTCAAGAAGATCGTGATCTCGATGGGCATCGGCAACGCCCACGAGGAGCAGGCCAAGCTCGAAGCCGCCCAGCAGCAGCTGGGGCTGATTGCCGGCCAGAAGCCCGTCGTCACCAAGGCCACCGTGAGCATCAGCAACTTCAAGCTCCGCGAAGGCCTGGCCGTCGGGTTGAAGGTGACCCTCCGCGGGCAGCGGATGTGGGAGTTCTTCGACCGCCTGGTGACGCTGGCGATCCCGCGGGTGAAGGACTTCCGCGGGCTGAACCCCTCGGGTTTCGACGGGCGAGGCAACTACAACATGGGCCTGGTCGAGCAGAGCGTCTTTCCGGAGATCAACCCGGACACGGTGACGTTCACGCAGGGCATGAACATCGCCTTCCAGACCAGCGCCCGCAGCGATGAAGAAGCCCGTGAACTGTTACGCATGCTCGGCATGCCGTTCCGTGTCAGCTGAAAGGCCGTAACGTATGGCGACAACAGCCCAAGTACAGAAGTCCAAACGGACCCCGAAGTTTTCCACGCGGATCATCCGCCGTTGCCAGATTTGCGGCCGCCCGCGAAGCGTGTACCGCAAGTTCCGCATCTGCCGCATTTGCCTGCGGCGGCTGGCCAACGAAGGCAAGATCCCCGGAATGAGGAAGGCCAGCTGGTAAGCCGGCCTGGAATAAGGAAGAGACAATGAGTCTGTCCGATCCGATTGCCGACATGTTGACGCGGATCCGCAATGCCCTGCGGAGCCGTCACGAGACCGTCAACATTCGCGCCAGCAAGGTCTGCGAAGGCATCGCCCGCGTGCTGAAGGACGAGGGCTACATCAACGACTACGCGAGAATCGAGGATACCACCAAGCAGGGCCTCCTGCGGGTATACCTGAAGTACGGCCCGCGCGGCGAAGACGTCGTGAACGAGATCAAGCGATGGAGCAAGCCTTCGCGGCGGTTGTACCGCGGCGTGGGGGCGTTGCCCCGCCCGATGAACGGGCTGGGGATTTCCATCGTGACGACCTCCAAGGGCGTCTTGAGCGACCGCGAGTGCCGCCAGAGGAACATCAGCGGCGAAGTGCTCTGCACCGTCTGCTAGTGAGAAGAGTCGACAATGTCCCGAATAGGAAAAAAACCGATTCCGATTCCCGACGGCGTGAAGGTCTCCCTGAGCGGGACGACCATTAGCGTCGAGGGCCCCGTCGGCAAGCTGGCCTGGACGTTCCGTCCGGAGATGACCGTCCAGGTCGACACGGGCGCCAAGCTCGTGGTCGTCACCCGCAAGGGGGACGAGCGGCTGGATCGCGCTCTGCACGGGCTGACGCGAAGCCTGATCGCCAACATGCTCCAGGGCTGCCTGCAAGGGTACATGCGGGCGCTGGAGGTGTACGGCGTGGGCTACGGCGTGCAGTTGCAGGGCAAGAAGTTCACGGTCAATTGCGGCAAGAGCCATCCGGTCGTCTTCGACGTTCCGGCGGGTCTGGTCGTGGAAGTGCAGACCCCCCAGGCACGCGGCGAGACGGAACCGGCGCGGTTCACCGTCAAAGGCGCCGACAAGCAGGCCGTGGGAGAGTTCGCCGCCCGCGTCCGCAAGAGCCGTCCGCCCGAGCCGTATAAGGGCAAGGGCATCCGGTACACGGGCGAATATGTTCGCCGCAAGGTCGGCAAGGCCTTCGCCGGCGCCGGCGCGTAAGTCGGGCCAAGGGCACGAGTGGAATAACCATGAGCATAGAACAAAAACAAGCCAAACGCAGGCTGCGTCGAAAGAGTCACGTTCGCAAGCTGGTCACCGGTACGCCGGAGCGCCCGCGGCTGACGGTCTTCCGCAGCAACAAGAACATTTACGCCCAGATCATCGACGACATGGCCGGGCGGACGCTGGTGTCGGCTTCGACGATGGAGAAGCCGGTCCGCGCGAAGGCCGACGGGTCGGCGAACAACAAGGCCGCCGCCGCGCTGGTCGGGGCGGCGTTGGCCGCCAAGGCCGTCGAGGCCGGCATCAAGAAGGTCGTCTTTGACCGAAACGGGTACGCCTATCACGGGCGCATTCAGGAATTGGCCGACGCCGCTCGCAAGGGCGGGCTGGAGTTCTAGGCACAACAGGAGCAACGCACGTGGCTTTTGAAAAACCCAAGAAAGATGAGAACTCCGGCGGCCTGGATGAGGAAGTCATCCAGATCTACCGCTGCTCGAAGGTCGTCAAAGGCGGTCGCCGGTTCAGCTTTGCCGCTCTGGTGGCCATCGGCGACCACCGCGGCGTCGTCGGGCTGGGGTACGGCAAGGCCAACGAGGTCCCCGACGCCGTCGAGAAGGCCGTCAGCGAGGCCAAGAAGAAACTCTATACCGTCGTCCTCAAGGGGCGCACCATCCCGCACACGGTGATGGGGCACAGCGGCGCCAGCAAGGTGATCATGCTGCCGGCCTCCGAGGGCACGGGCGTCATCGCGGGCAAGAAGCTCCGCCCCATGCTGGAGCTGGCGGGCATTCACGACGTGCTGACGAAAGCCTACGGCTCGACGAGCCCGAAGAACCTGTTGAAGGCCGGCATCGACGCGCTGCGGAAGCTGCAGTCGGCCGAAACCATCCGTGCGTTGCGAGGAGTCGGTGCAGAATGAAACTCGATGAGATCCTGGCTACGGCAGGGGCGCACAAGAAACGCCGGAGAGTCGGTCGCGGGATCGGCTCGCACCGGGGCAAGACCTGCGGACGAGGCAGCAAGGGCTACGGCGCCCGCGCGGGCTGGAAGGCCCAGTGGGGGTACGAGGGCGGGCAGAACCCGCAGATCTCCCGCCTGCCCAAACGCGGCTTCAACAATTTCAACTTCCGTCAGAACTACCAGATCGTGAACGTCGCGGACCTGGAGAAGCTCTTTGCCGACGGGGCGAAGGTGGACGCGGTCGCTCTGGCGGGCGCCAAGCTCATCGACGACGCCGCCAAGGCCGTCAAAGTCCTCGGCAACGGGCAACTGACCAAGAAACTGACCGTGGTGGCGGCGAAGTTCACCGCCTCGGCGACCGCCAAGATTCAGCAGGCCGGCGGCACCACGGAGATCGTGGCTTCCTAGTTCACCCAGAGCACAAGGGTACCGAGAATGGCTTTCCGTATCTTCAGACTGCTGACCGGTGTGATCCTGGTAGGACTGGGTCTGTGGTTCATCGCAGGCTGGCCCGGCAAGGCGCACGGCCTGACGGCCCTGGTGGGCATGATCCAGAGCGGCGTCACCACGACCGCCGTCGAGGAAGTCATGCAGGTCGTTATGGGCCTGGGCCTGGTCGGCGTGTATTACTGGGCGCTCTGGTCGGCGTCGGCCATCCACCGCCACATCGAGAACATCTTCAATATCCCCGAGCTGCTCCGGAAGATCGGCTTCACCATCTTCCTGCTGTGCATCTATCGCATAGGCTTCCACATTCCCCTGCCCGGGCTGAACCAGGACGAACTGGGGAAGATCGGCGGCGGCAGCGGCGCCGGCAAAGACGCGATGGATTACTACGACATGTTCACCGGCGGCAACCTGGCCCAGTGCACCCTGTTCGGGCTGGGCATCATGCCGTATATTTCGGCCTCCATCATCTTCCAGTTGCTCACGACCGTCGTGCCCTCCCTCGAGAAGATCATGAAGGAAGGCCCCGCCGGGCAGAAGAAGATCCAGGAGTACACCCGCTACGCCACCGTCCTGTTGTGCGTCATCCAGGCGGGCATGTGGATGAAGTTCATTCTCGGCAGCAGCAACTACATCTATCCGCACCTGAATCCCACGCTGGTGTTCCTGATGGGCATCCTGGGCCTGACGGCGGGCACGATGTTCATGATGTGGCTGGGCGAGCAGATTGACGAATACGGCATCGGCAACGGCATCAGCCTGCTGATCATGGGCGGCATCGTCGCCCGCGTTCCGCGAGCGATCCGGCAACTGGGCTCGGGGATGGATATGGCCCTGTTGCCCGACCCCAGCAGCGGCCGCATGGGCGTGATCCACATTGTCATCCTGGTGGCGGCGTTCGTGTTCGTGGTGGCCGGGGCGATCCTGATCACCCAGGCCCAGCGTCGTATTCCCATTCACCAGGCCAAGCACGTCCGCGGGCGGCGAATGACCGCCGGCGGCAAGCACTACATGCCCCTGCGGGTCAACCACGGCGGCGTGATGCCCATCATCTTCGCCAGCTCGCTGATGATCTTCCCCGGGCTGATCTTCCAGCAGCTCCAGAGCAAGTTCGGCGGGTCGTTCTGGGTGAGCCTGAGCGAAGCCTTCCGCAACGGACACTACATCTACACCGTCCTGTACGTCGGGATGATCTACTTCTTCGCCTACTTCTGGACCACCGTCCAGTTCAAGCCCAAGGACACCTCCGAGCAGCTTCGCGATCACGGCAGTTTCATTCCCGGGCTTCGCCCCGGCAAGCGAACCGCCGATTATCTCGAACGCGTCATGGAACGCATCACGTATTGCGGTGCGGCGTTCCTGTCGGTGGTGGCCGTGCTGCCGATGGTGGTGGCCTCGGCGATGAGCATCCCGTTCAGCATCTCGGCGTTCCTTGGCGGAACGGGTCTGCTGATCGTGGTGTCGGTGGCGTTGGACCTGGTGCAGAGGATCGAGTCGAACCTGGTGATGCGTGACTACGGCGGGTTCCTGGGCGGCAGCGCCCGGATCAAGGGGTCCTATTCATGAGGATCGTCCTGATGGGACCCCCCGGCGCCGGAAAGGGCACGCAGGCCAAACGCCTCGTCGAGGCCTTTGGCATGACGCACCTGTCCAGCGGCGACATCTTTCGCGCGGAAAAGGCCTCCGGGTCCGCCCGCGGGAAGAAACTCGCCGAGTACATGGACGCCGGGGCGCTCGTGCCCGACGAAGTGGTCGTCTCGATGATGGCCGACGCCATCACCCGCGCCAACTCCCAGGCCGGGCTGATGCTCGACGGCTTTCCCCGAACGACCGCCCAGGCCCAGGCGTTGGACAAGCAACTGGTCGCCGCGAAGGCGCCGCTGGACGCGGTCGTGGTGATCACCGCCCCGTCCGAGGCGATCGTGGAACGCATCACGGGCCGGCGAGTGTGCTCGTGCGGCCAGGCGTACCACGGGAAGTTCCTGCCGCCCAAGAAGGCGGGGGTGTGCGACGCGTGCGGGTCGGCCCTGTCGCAGCGGGCGGATGATACGGAAAAGGTCGTCCGGGACCGTCTGACGGCGTACAACCGCCAGACCGAACCGGTGATTGCGTACTACCGCGCGTGCGGGCGTGTGCGTATGATCGAAGTCGACGGCGCGAAGGCGCCGGATGCAGTGACGGCGGACCTGATGCGCGCCCTGAAGGGCGCGTGACAGGCCGCGGCGGAACCCCGTGGCGATTCGGCTCAAGACACCCGAGCAGATCGAGCGGATGCGAAAAGCCGGACGAATCGTCCGGCAGGTATTGACGAGCCTGGGCGAGATGATCGCCCCGGGCCTGACAACTGAAGAACTGGATCGCCAAGCGGAACGAATCTGCCTGGAAGCCGGCGGGACGTGTCTGTTCAAGAACTACCCCGGGCGCGACGGGGCCGGGCCGTTTCCCGGCAGTATCTGCGCCTCCATCGACCAGGAGGTGGTGCATGGGATACCCTCGCGCCGCCGCGTGATCGCCGAAGGTCAGATCGTGAGCATCGACTTCGGCGTGCAGCGGGACGGCTGGTGTGCCGACGCCGCGCAGACGTTCGTGGTCGGCACGGTGCCGGCGGCGACGCGGCGGCTGGTCGAGGTGACGCGGAACGCCCTGGCGATGACGATCTCGATGCTGCGGCCCGGACGGTTCTGGTCGGAAGTGGTCCGGGTGACGCAGGACTACATCGAGTCGGAAGGATTCCGGATTGTCCGGCAGTACGTCGGGCACGGGATCGGGCAGGAGATGCACGAGGACCCGAAGGTGCCCAACTTCGTGTCGCGGGAGTTGCTGGTTCGCGACATCCGGCTGGAGCCGGGGCTGGTCCTGGCGGTCGAGCCCATGGTGAACCTGGGCACGGCCGAGACGAGATGTCTGGCCGACGGCTGGACGGTAGTGACGCGAGACGGAAAGCCGTCGGCTCACTTTGAGCACACGCTGGCGATTACGGAAGACGGCGTGTCGGTTTTGACGGACTAGGTACAGCGTCCCGGGCCTTTTGGCGCCGGGCGCGGCAGGTGAATGCGATGAAAGTACGCTCGTCGGTTCGCAGAGTATGCGAGCATTGCAAGGTCATTCGGCGCCGAGGTATCGTGCGCGTGATCTGCACGAATCCCAAGCACAAGCAGCGCCAGGGCTGAGGCCCGCGTAAGGAGCAAACGTATGCCGCGTGTGGCAGGTGTCGACATTCCCAACGACAAGCAGACGGTGATCTCGTTGCAGTACATTTTCGGGATCGGCCCGGCGTTCGCGCTGGAGATCTGCGAGAAGGTCGGAATCGATCCGAAGACTCGGGCGAAGGAACTGATGGAAGACCAGCTCGGCAAGATCAACACGATCCTGGAGCGGGACTACGTCATTGAAGGCGCCTTGCGGCGTCAGACGCAGCAGAACATCTCGCGGCTGCGCGAGATCGGCTGCTACCGGGGGATGAGGCACCGGCGTGGGCTGCCCGTCCGCGGACAGCGTACCAAGACCAACGCCCGGACCCGGAAGGGCCCGCGCAAGACGGTCGCAGGAAAGAAATCCGTCAAGGAGCTGCGGTAAGCCATGGCGCAGGCACGAAAAACCAAGAAGATCCGGCGGAACATCGCCAAGGGTATCGTCCATATCAAGGCGACGTTCAACAACACGCTGGTATGCATCAGCGACATGAACGGCGAGGTTCTGTGCACCAAGTCGGCCGGTACGGTCGGCTTCAAGGGCTCGCGCAAGAGCACGCCGTTCGCGGCGACCCGGGCGGCGCAGGACGCCGCGCGGGACGTCCGGAAGATGGGCATGGCCGAGGTCGAGGTCCGCGTCAAGGGCCCCGGCTCCGGACGCGAGAGCGCGATCACGGCCTTGCAGGCCTCAGGACTGAAGATCATCTCGATCGAAGACGTCACCCCGATTCCGCACAACGGGTGCCGCCCGCGCAAGCGGCGGCGCGTTTGAGATCCGGAGCTACCAGGAGCATAACCACACATGGGACGTTACATCGGACCAAAATGCAGACTCTGCCGGCGCGAAGGCATCAAGCTGATGCTCAAGGGCGCTCGGTGCGAGAGCGCCAAGTGCGCCATGGAAAAGCAGGGCAGGAATGCCCCGCCCGGGCCCAAGAGCTTCCGTCGCGGCCGCGGCACCGAGTATTCGGTACGCCAGCGCGAAAAGCAGAAGGTCAAGCGATACTACGGCGTGTTTGAAAAGCAGTTCATGAACTACTTCCACGCCGCCGAACGCTTGAAGGGCCATACCGGCGCTCTCGCACGGACACGTGCACGTCAATGGGCGTCGGGTTGACGTGGCCAGCTACATGGCCCGCGTCGGCGACCGCATCACGATCAAGGACGCCGAGCCCTCGAAGAAGCTCGTCCGGGCTTCTATCGAGGAACTGGGCGAGCCCCACGTGCAGAACTGGCTGAAGCTGGACCAGACGGCCCTGGCCGCCGACGTCATCGCCACGCCCACGCGTGACGACGTGATGATCCCCGTGGAAGACCAGCTCATCGTCGAGTTTTGCAGCCGGTAACGACGAAAAACCAAACAGAGAACATTACCTTTTTCGGTCCGAAAGGACGGAGGTATTCCGAATGCGAGTCAGGTGGCGAGGTCTGGAACTGCCCACGAGAGTGGTGAACGATCAGGCCGTGTCTACGCCCCGATACGGGCGCTTCGTCGTCGAGCCCTTCGAACGCGGGTTCGGCACGACGGTCGGCAACTCCCTTCGGCGCATTCTGCTCAGCAGCCTCGAAGGGGCGGCCGTTACCAGCATTCGGATCGGCAAGGCCGATCATGAATTCACGGCCATCCCCGGCGTGATGGAAGACGTGACCGACATCGTTCTGAACGTCAAGAGTCTCGTGCTCAAGGCCCATCAGCCCGGCACGCGGCTGATGCGAGTTCACAGCGAGGTCAAGGGCCCCGTCACCGCCGACATGATCGAGGTCGATCCGAGCATCGAGATCATCAACGGCGACATGGTCCTGGCCACCCTGACGGACAATGCCCCGTTCGACATGGAAATGGTCGTCCAGACCGGGCGAGGCTACCTGCCCGCCGAAGACATGATCGACGACGAGGCCGACCAGGAGCACGGGCGGATCTTCGTGGACGCGGCCTTCAGCCCCGTCACCCGCGTTCGCTACCACACCGAGGACACCCGCGTCGGGCAGCGAACCAACTTCGACCGCCTCGTCATGGAAATCTGGACCAACGGCACCATCACCCCCGAAATGGCGATGGTCGAGGCCGCCAAGATCCTCCGCAAGCACCTCAACCCGTTCGTGCAGTACTTCGAGGTCGGCGAGCAGGTGATCGAGGCCGGCGTCTCCGACCGCCAGCAGGAAGTGGACCTGGAACTGCAGAAGAAACTCTCCATAGTGGACCTGGAACTCCAGAAGAAACTCTCCATGCCGGTCCACGAGCTGGAACTGTCCGTCCGGTCGAGCAACTGCCTGGAAGCCGCCCGGATCGAAACCGTCGGGCAACTGGTGAGCCTCTCCGAGGCCGAACTGCTCAAGATCCGCAGCTTCGGCAAGACCAGCCTCCGCGAGGTCAAGCGGAAGCTGGAAGACATCGGCATGACCCTGGGCATGGACGTGAAGGTGCCCGAGGCCGCCGAGCCGGCGAAAGACTAACGTACTCTCCCGCGCCGGGCATTCTGGCCGCGGGACCTGAAAGAAGACCACGAAGAAGGTATTGCCATGCGTCATCGCGTAGCCGGAAGACAACTGAGCCGCAACACCAGCCACCGCAAAGCCCTGCGGATGAATATGGCCGCCGCCCTCTTCGAGCACGGCGCCATTCGCACCACCGAGGCCAAGGCCAAGGAGCTTCGCCCGTTCGTCGAGAAGCTCATCACGCTGGCCAAAAAGGGCACCCTCGCCGCCCGGAGGCTGATCCTCTCCAAGATGCGCGACCGCGACATCTACACCCTCAACGAGGCCAAGACCGACACCGAATTGGCCGACAAGACCGTGGTCCAGAAGCTCTTCGATGAAATCGCCCCCCGCTACGCCACCCGCCCGGGCGGGTACACCCGCATCATCCGCCTGGCCGAACGCCGCATCGGCGACGCCGGCAAACAGGTGATCCTGCAACTGGTCGAAGAAACCCGCGCCGACGCCGACGCCAAGGGCACCACCAGCCGCCGTCGCCGCCGCACCGCCAAGCGCCGCGAAGCCATCGACTCGGCCGCCGACGCCCAGGCCCAGGCTGAAAAGCCCGCCGACGCCGGCGGGGAAGCCCAGGCCTAGTAGCCCCCATGCCCCCGACCGACTGCATCTTCTGCCGTATCGCCCGCGGCGAAATCCCCGCGATGAAGGTGCTGGACGATGACGCCTGCCTGGCCTTCCTTGACATCGCCCCGCTGGCCGAGGGGCACGTGCTGCTGATCCCCAAGGCCCACGCCCAGACTCTCGACCAACTGTCCGCCGACCAGGCCGCTGCCATGCTCCGCCACCTGCCCGCCCTGGTGAAAGCCGTCCAGGCCGCCACCGGCTGTGCGGGCGTCAACGTCCTCCAGAACAACGGCAAGGCCGCCCACCAGGAAGTGCCCCACGTGCACTTCCACGTCATCCCCCGTAACCCGGGCGACGCCTTCGGCTTCAACTGGCCCGCCGGCAAGTACCCCGCCGGCCGGGCCGAGCAGCTCGTCCAAGCGATCCAAGATGAACTTTCACGCTAGCCCTTTTGGCGGGCACTAACCCCAGGAGCTTCCCCATGGCCAACCAACCCAACCCCGTCGTGATCCTGGAAACCTCCAAGGGCGACATCACTGTCGAACTCTGGGCGGACAAAGCCCCGATCAGCGTCGCCAACTTCCTGGCCTACGTCAAGAGCGGCTACTACGCCGGCACGATCTTCCACCGCGTGATCAAGGGCTTCATGGTCCAGGGCGGCGGGATGGACGAGAAGATGACCTCCAAGCCCGGCACGACCAAGCCCATCCGCAATGAGGCCGGCAACGGCGCCCTCAACGATCGCGGCACCCTCGCGATGGCCCGAACGAACGTCGTCGACTCAGCCACCGCCCAGTTCTTCATCAATCTCGTCGACAACGCCTTCCTCAATCACAAAGACGAAACCCCCCGCGGCTTCGGCTACGCCGTCTTCGGCAAGGTGACGGCCGGCCTGGACATCGTCGACGCCATCGCCTCCGTCCCCACCGCCAGCCGCTTCGGCCACGACGACGTCCCGACCTCGCCCATTACGATCAAGTTCGCCCGCGTGGGGTAAGGCGGGGTCATAGATGTCCTTCCGGGCCGAGTCCGTGATCGTGACGTTCACGCGTGAATCACACGCCCGATTGACATCCATGGCAATCCTGGTTCGCTCCTTGATTGCGCCCGTTCTCGGGCTTGCGTCGGGCCGCGCGACGTTGACCGGGAGCCCGGCCCACCGAGCCACCCAGATGCTCTTGCGAGGAAGCCGTTATGTGGGGTAGAGTCGGGCAAAGGATTTGGGGCCAAGAATGAAACTGATTGAAGCGGTTAGAGACCTGGATTCCTTCGATGCTGGGAGCACGGTATATGCAGCCGCGCCTTGGACGGAGGACTCGGTGGTTGTGGTCGCACGCGAACCGGAGTCAGGAGGCCTTCCGGCGGATGCTCAAGAACTCGGGTTGAACTACTTCCTCGAGGTGTTCCTGGCCCGTGACTTCCTCAAAGGATGGGTGGCCCATCAGGACGAGAAACCAACACTTCAACAGACGTGTAGTAGGCTAATCCAGTACGCTGCCACCGATGCCTAACCCCCCCCGCGAATGCGAATCTTACGAGGGAAGCCTGATGTGGATGGATCCCGGGGTCAGGTTCTTGGGGCGGATGCGGTGAGGCGAGTACAAAGTGGGAGGAGCCGTGAAGATTGGGAGGTTATCTCCCAAAAAGTGCGGATGATTTGGATGGCGGCGTAACCGAAAGCAGGGCAAACTGTTGGAAGAGGGCGACCGGTGGGACTGCGGTCTGGCACCATGGCGGAGTTTCTCTGTGCCAGGCCGCGACCCCAACAACCGGAAACATGGGGAGAGCGTGCGGACGCTTTCCCCAAACCCCTCTGCCCGGCCCACACACCCCGCAAGAAGAAAGAACGGGATAGACATGTCGCGTGGGGATCGCGCGTACCGTTGTTTTGGCGTGTGTGGGCCGGGGAAGGGGGTGCAGGGGGAACCGCCGCCGGGTCCCCCGCGAGCGGCCACCGTGTGGCCACGTACGGAATACCATTCTTCGGGATCTGTTGCCGTTTCCCCCTGGCTATCCGCCGAAGGCGGACTACCGGCTCCTTTGGTTGCCTGCGAGAACCGAAGGGTCCAGGCCGGCCGGGGAAGATGATGGCTGCCCTCCGGCCCCCCGGCCGCGGGAGTTTTCCGGGAGGGGGAGGGTTGACTTGGGCGGGGGCGGGCACGTACAATGCCCCGGTGCCGTTGGGCGCTCCGGTGAGGCCCGGTGACCGGGCCTATGGGCCGCTGTTCGAAGGAACACGTTATGGACTGGACCAGCTTCTTTCACGTGATGTTCATGTCGGTCTACACCTTCGCGATGGTGATGGTGTCGATGTACGGGCTTCACCGCTACATCATCGTGTACCTGTACTACCGGCACCGCAAGAACGTCCCTCTGGCGCCCGGGAAGTTCGACCAACTGCCCCTCGTGACGATCCAACTGCCGATGTTCAACGAGCAGTACGTGGCCAAACGGATCATCGAGAAGGCCTGCCAGATCGACTACCCGCGAGAGAAACTGCAGATCCAGGTGCTGGACGACAGCACGGACGACACGGTTCAGATCGCCGCGGCCGCGTGCGAAGAGGCCCGGGCCCACGGCTTTGACGTCGAGCACATTCACCGCACGGACCGGTCGGGCTACAAGGCCGGGGCGATGGAGAACGGGCTCAAGAGCGCCAAGGGCGAGTTCGTGATGATCTTCGACGCCGACTTCGTGCCCGCCCCGGACATCCTGATGCGGTCCATTCACCACTTCACCAACCCGAAGGTCTGCGTGGTGCAGACCCGCTGGGAGCACATCAACCGGTACGACAGCCTGCTGACGCAATCGCAGGCGATTTATCTGGACGGCCACTTTGCGATCGAGCACGTGGCGAGGAACCGGAGCGACCGGTTCATGAGCTTCAACGGGACGGCGGGCACGTGGCGCAAGAGCGCCATCGCCGACGCCGGCGGCTGGCACCACGACACGCTGACGGCAGACCTGGACCTGTCGTACCGGGCGCAGATGAAGGGGTGGAAGTTCGTGTTCCTGCCTGACGTAACGGCCCCGGCGGAGTTGCCCCCGGAGATGAACGCCTTCAAGGCCCAGCAGTTCACGCGTTCAAGGCCCAGCAGTTCCGCTGGACGAAGGGTGGGGCCCAGACGGCCCTGAAGATGCTGCCGAAGGTCATGCTGGCCAAGCTGCCCCTGAAGGTCAAGATCGAGGCGTTCTTCCACCTGACGGGCTTCTCCGTGCACATTTACGTGCTGATGCTGATGACGATGATCCTGCCGGCGATGTACACCCGCCTGCTGCCCTACGCCCCCGGCACGGTGGGGCAGAGCGTCTTCGACGTGGCGATCTTCGCCCTGGCGACGATGTCGGCGATGCTGTTCTACGCCGCCAGCCAGATCGAGTTGTTCGGCGACTGGCGGACGATCCTCAAGTTCATGCCGATGCTGATGGCCCTGGGCGTGGGGTTGTGCGTATCGAACACCAAGGCGATCCTCGAGGCGTTGTTCGGCAAGAAGACGGAATTCGTGCGGACGCCCAAGTACGGGGACGCGCGGACCGTGCCCTCGCCGGACGTTCACCTGCCCCGGAAGAAGAAACGGTTCGACTACGTTCCCGTCGTGGAGATCGCCTTCGCGATCTACATGCTGGTGTGCCTGGTGCTCAGCGTGGCCGGCGGGGGGCGAACGATCCTGTGGGCGCCGTTCCTGGCGATGTTCACGTTCGGGTTCCTGTACGTTTCGCTGCTGAGCCTGCAGACGCGGTACGCGGTGCGGAAAGACCGCCAGGCGTTGAAGCAGCAGATTCGCCCCTGAGTGGCGGCCGGCGGGGGGAGGCCTGAACCCCCCGGGCCGCCATGCGAGGGACGGGACTCGAACCCATACCCCTTTCGGGACCAGGACCTAAACCTGGCGCGTCTGCCAATTCCGCCACCCTCGCCGGAGGCGCCGCCTGAAGAATCCACTCTAATGCACCCGGGGACACTCGTCAAGGAACCCTCGCCGCGTATAATAGATAGGGTTGCCTTAACCGACGGGTTCTGTCAGAATACGGGTTGGAGTCTCTAACGAGGCCCCGGGCGGCTAGCCAACAAGGCCCGGCGCGGGAGAACACGCATGCGACGACGAATAGTGACGGTGTCGGTTCTTGTGGGCGTGCTGGCGGGCGCGGCGGCGGCGGACAAGATCGTCTTGAGCCGGAATATGGTCATCTCGGTCGACCGCATCACCGGGTTCAAAGACGGCGATCTGACCTATACCAACGCCTCCGCCCAGGAACGAACCCGCTCGCTGAAGGACGTCGTGCAGATCGCCATCGACGGGCAGGACTCCTTCAACAAGGCCGAGGAACTCCGCGCCGGCGACAAGGTCGCTGACGCGACGGGCCTGTACGACGGCGTGATCTCGAACGGGGACACCCCGGCGTGGCTGGCGCAACTGGCGCGGTATCGCAAGGTGGAGGCCCTGGGCAAGGACAAGTCGATCGCGTCGGCGGTTTCGACGTGGCTGGACATCGTGGCGACGGACACGTCGCCGGCGGTGATCACCCTCATGCCGCACGAACTGGCCGACAAGGGCGACGAGCGGAACGCGCAGGCCATCAGCGCCCTCGAGAGCCGAATGGGGGAGATCAAGAGCAACGTGGTCCGGACGAAAGCCCGTGAGCTGCTGATGCAGTTGTACCGTCGGGAAGGGCAGGACGACAAGGCCGACAAGATCGCCGCGACGCTCGCGGGGGCCGTTCCCCCCCGGGCCGGCACGGAGGGCGACCCGAGCAAAGTGACCGCTTCCTCCGTCGAGAGCGGCGAAGCGGCGCGGACGGCATCTTCGGCGGGGGCGGGCGGGTTGATCCGGGCGGGGCAGAAGCCCGCGGTTCTGGCCGAGCAGGCGGCCCGTCTTACGGACAGCCTGCCCCAGTGCATTGCCGCGGAAGTGGGCCCGACGCTGGTGCTGATCGGCAAGGCCAGGCTGTACCAGGCCCTTCCGATGTCGGAGAAGACCGACGCCGACGCGCGGAAGGGTCTGCTGGTGCAGGCGGGGGTGAGTTTCATGCGGGCCAAGGTGGCCGCCACGAAGGCCCCCGTCGCCGCCGAGGCCCTTCTGTATGCCGGCCGTGTGAATGAACTTCTGGGCAACACCCAGGCGGCGGAGAAGGCCTACGAGAAGGTGACGACGGACCCGGCGTACAAGTCCGCCAAGGACATCGTCGAGGAGGCCAAGGGGGCGTTGGCCAAACTGTCCGGGAAGAAGCCCGGTTGAGGGGGCGGTGAGGTTTTCCTCCGCCGGCGCGGGGCGGAGGGTTGACCGCCCGGGGCGGGGGGAGTATAGTTCTCTGGCCGATCCGGCGGCGTAGCCAAGCGGACCAAGGCGACGGATTGCAAATCCGTTATACGTGGGTTCGAATCCCACCGCCGCCTGTGCCCTGTGGGCCCACGGGAGCATGCGAAAGATTTGCTCGATGGGCCCGGCGCGAATGGCCGACTCATAGAGAGATATCCCAGTCTCTGCAATGCGAGGTGTACTATGGCCGGTAGAGTGTTGATGGGCGTCGTGATCGTTCTGGCTTCCGCCGCGTGGGCGCCGGCGGCGATGAAGACCCTGGTCCTCAAGGACGGTTCGACCGTTACGGGGGACGTCAGCGAGACGGCCGGGGGGTATCTCGTCAAGAGCAAGTACGGCTCGCGGGAGATCAGCAGGGACGACGTCGCCAAGGTCACCGACGTGATGAGCTTCTCGGAGGAGTACAAGCAGAAGCTCGCGGGTATCGACGCCAAGAGCGCCGACGACCACGTCAAAGTGGGCCAATGGGCCTACGATCGCAACCAGCTCAGCGTCGCCGAGAAGGAAGTCCGCGAGGCGCTGGACATCGACAAGGACCACGCCAAGGCGAAGAAGCTCCTGGAGCTTCTGACGGCCGGAACCGGCACGGGCTCGGTCGGTCCCAAGGAGGGCACGACCGGGCCGGACGAGCCACCGGCGGTCAAGCCGGGCGAGATTGCCCTGGCGGGCCCGGGGGATATTCAGAAGATCAGGCTCTCCGAGTTGACCTCCGACGAGAACCAGTTGCCCATCGTGTTCAGCAACGACGTCGTCAAGCGGTTCCTCAAGACGCCCTTGGGCAAGGAGATCGCCGATGACGCCAAGGCCTTGCAGCGGTTCCAGGCCCTGACGCCGGCCGCCAGGGCCGTCCGGATCCGCGACGCCGTCGCCGGCACCGCCGACGCCGCCGACATCCTGAAGGACGTCGCCGTCAAGAGCGACCCCCGGGTCATCGTGCGGATGCGAGAGAAGGTCTGGACGCGGGTGGCCCTCCGATGCGGCAGCCGTGAGTGCCACGGCGGAGCGAAACTCAACGGCGTCATCCGGCTGGTCAATCGTCCCGACGCCGGGGCGGCGGCGGCGTACACGAACTTCATCCTGCTGGACGGCATGGTCGGCAAAACCGGCGATCGGCTGATCGACCGGAACGAGCCGGAGCGGTCGCTGCTGCTGCAATACGGGCTTCCCAACGATTTGCCGCCCAAGGACGGGCAGTTGCGGCACGCGAAGGTCAAGGGCTGGCTCCCGTTGTACAAGAACACGGGCGACGGGGCGTACCAGGACGTGCTGCGGTGGATCAGTTCGCTGCGGAAGGATCGCGGCGACCTGTCGCTGGACTATACGGCCCCGGAAGGGGTGAAGTTGGATTTCGGCGGCTCGCTGGAGGGCGTTCTTCAGCCGGCCAAGCCCCTGGGGGGCAGCGGCGGCGACACGAAGGACGATGGGTCCGACAAGGTCCCCGAGACCCAGCCCGAGCCGGGCCCCGACACGGGCGCCCCGGCGCCCCCGGAAAAGCCCGCCGACCCCGGCGCCGCGAGCGGCGCTCCCTGACGCCCCGGCGAGGGCGATTCCTTCTGCCAGATAGGGCGAGACGTGGAGAACACTTGGCCATGGCTGCTGGGGACCGTTCTGGCGGGAGCGGTGGCGTATTTCGTCGGGCTCGGGCTGGCACAGTCTCGCCGCGCACGCCGCCTGGTCCGACAGGCCCTCGACCTGGGGTTCCGCTTCGAGAAGGAAGACTCCCTCGATCTGCCCGGACGGCTGGGCGATTTCGTTTTCTTCGGCATCGGGCACAGCCCGCGCGTGCGGAACGTCACGACGGGGACGGTGGGGGGCTGGCCGTTCCGGACGTTTGACTTTCACTGCGAAGGCGGTCACGGCCCGGCGCGGGAGGCGCGGTCGTACGTGGTGGCGTTGGCCGGCGAGCTGGACGACTTCGGGCGGGGCGGAGGCAGCATCGGGGCCCGACGCCAGGTGCTGGTGCTGGCCTGTCCGATGGCGCAGGGGGGAGTGAGCATGCCCGTGATTGAGCGGGCGGTGAAGCTTCTGGCGGCGGTCTTCCCGCCCGCGCCCCCCGAGGCCGCCTGAGATGCCGCCGACGGATGGCATTGTGAGACTTGCAAACCGAATGCGATCGTGGTAAGAACACGTAGCGGCGGGGCGGCACGGAAGGCCGGGCCCCGCCCGATATCCCTGCCCGATGCGGGCGAACAAGGAGTGCGCCGTGGAGAACAAGAAGGCGATCATCGTGGTGGCCGTCAGCGTCGCCGTGGCCCTGGTCGTATTGGCCGGCCTGCGATTCTGGCCGGAGAACTCCAGCCGCCTTGCCGACAAGGCCCTGATGAGTGCCGTCGACCAGGCCGGCAAGAATCTCGCCGCCGCCGAGAGCCTTCTGGGCAACCCGACCTCCGAGTTCCTCCCGAAGGACGGCTCGCCCAAACATGGCCCGTGGGCCAAGGACCTGCCCGCCGCCCTTCCCGAAGACCCGATCCCCTACCTGCTTGCCTCGCAGTTGACCGAGGAGCAGCGGACGGCCCAGGATGCCAAGTGGAAGGGGTTCATCGAGGCCGGCAAGATGCCGTATCGCCTGATGACCGCCCCGACCGTGAACCCCGCGGCCATGACGAAGCTGGCCGCCGCCCGGACGCAACTGCAGGCCGCCCTGGACGCCAACGAGGCTAAGGGCACCCCCAAGACGGTGGCCCTGGCGAAGGCGAAACTGGGGATGGCCTGGCTGCTGACGGGGCGGGGATACGCCCGGCAGGCGGCGCTGGCGGGGGTTGAACTCCGCGGGCAGCTCGCCCAGGCCGCCGCTTGCCTCGACGCCATCGCCTGGCAACTCGAGCAAGCCGACTACTACCGCCAGTACAAGGACAAGATCGCCAAGGGCGTGGACCCGAAGTTGAACGCGGACTCCAAGACCCTCCAGGAAGACCTGAAGACCAAGCGGGAAGCCGCCGAGTCTGCCGCCGCCACGCTGCGGCAGCAGGTCAAGGACGCCCAGGAAACCGGCGACAGGCTGCGGAAAGAGGCCAACGAGGAGAAGGCCGCCGGCGCTGCCGGGACAGGGCAGGGGGCCGCCGAAACCACCCTCAAGGCCATCGAGAAGGACAAGGCCGCCAGCAAGTCCATCGTCGACGCCGAAGCACTCGAAACGAAACTCGCCTACGCACAAAACGAGATTGCCGAACTGAAGATCCAAGAGGCCGGCGTGGCCGCCGACCTGGCGCGGGACCTGACGACCCAGGCCCAGCGCGACGAGGCCGTGGCCAGTGCCGACAAGCGACTCGCCGAGCTCGCCGCCCAGACCAAGGACCGGCAGGCCGAGCTGGCGACGGTGCTGGCCGACGCGGCCGGCTGGCTGAGCGACAAGGAACACCCCGTGGTGCCGGCGTCGGAGAAGCGTGCCGAAGCCGCGGCGCCCGAGAAAGCCCCGGCCGCCGCGGCGACGTCCGAACCGGCCTCGGCGCCGGCCCCCGTGGCGCCGGCGGTCAAGCAGGCCCCCGCGAACGCCGGGCCGGCCGTGTTCGTCGCCGGCGTGATGGTCGCCCAAGGCCAGGCCCGCGAGGCCCTCGTCGAGGCCCAGAAGGCCTTGGACGCCGCGATCCCCGCCGACGGCGAAGACGCCGATGGGCAGATGAAGGCTCAGGCCAACCTCGACCAGGGCGTCGCCCGGATGGCTAAGGCCTCGCTGGCCCTCGAGGGCATCCTCCTGGCCGAGCAGGTTCGGGCCCTCAGGGACCGCGTCAACCAGCTCTTGCCCGACAGCGAGCCGGCTAAGAACCTCGAGCGGATGGCCAAGGACTCGCTGACCCCCGAGGCGGCTGTCGCTCACGTGCCGGCCAGCAGCCCGGCCAGTAGCCCGGCCAGCGCCCCGGCCGACGACCAGGCCCTTGCGGGCGCCAACGAATGGCGGGATCAGGCGGCCAAGCAGTGCGAAGAGGCCGCCGCGCGGTTCGACCAGGCCGTCCAGGCCACCACCGAAACCAAGGTGCGATGGGCCGGCTACACCCTGGCCGGGCTCGCCTGGGAAAAGGCCTACCAACTGCGGGCCGGGCGGCAGGCCCTCGAGGGCGACCTCGCCAAGCAGAACACCGATGGCATGAACAAGGCCCGCGACGCCGCCGCCGCCGCCGTCAACAACGCCCTGAAGGGGGCCGGCGGAAATGAAGACCGCACCGAGTCGCCTTTCCTCGCCCCCGCCCTGCTTCTGCGGGAGAGGCTCAAGGCGATCAAGTAACCCCCGCCTCGCCGGCCCGGGCCCCTTCCGGCCCCCCCCCGGCGGCGGACATGTCAGGACGATACCTGAGCCCCCACCGGCCGAAAATTCTGCATTTTTTTCCGCCCGGGCGATATTCCTCTTGCGTGCTTTTCGGCCCTCGGGGATACTATCACAGGTGGAGAACTCCGGCACACGCCGACATGGGGGCGCGTGCCTTGCCTACCATACATGCCATGCGTGCCTACGCCAACAAAGTCATGGCGGAGCTGGCAGCCGAGCTGGGCGCGGGTCTGGTTCGGTTACGTAAGGGCTATATTGACTCGGCGGAAGCCCTCCTCGAAGTCCTCGTCGACACCCGCGAGTATCCCTACGAATTCATCGTCTTCCGCCTGACGGGATACCACCCCGGCAACAACGGGCTGCCCGATTCCCTCCTGAGCGGCGCGAGCCTCAAGCGAGACCTGCCCGCCCTGATCCTGGACCTGTGCGACAGCTTCGAGTTGGCCAGCACCGACTACGACGAACCCCTGCACGACCTGGACGCCCTCACCCGGCGGTTCAACGTCTCGGGCAAGACCATCCAGCGGTGGCGCGACCGCGGGCTCGTCGCACGCCGCCTGCTCTTCCCTGACGGCAAGAGGCGCGTGGCCTTCCTCGAGAGCTCCGTCCGCCGCTTCGTCGCCGCCCGCAGCCAGGAAATCAATCGCTCCTCCCAGTTCACCCAGATGACCGCCGAGGAAAAGGACGCCGTCATCCGCCGCGCCCGGCGCATGGTCGACTCGGCCGGGGCCCGCCTCAGCGACGTCGCCCGCCGCCTCGCCGCCCACACCGGCCGGGCCGTCGAAACCATCCGCTACACCCTCCGCCGACACGATATCGAGAACCCCGAGCAGGCCATCTTTCCCCACCTGCTCTCCCAGATCGACGAAGAGGAGAAGGCCTCCATCTACCGCGCCTTCCTCCGCGGGGTGTCCGTCCAGTCCCTGGCCCAGCGGTGCAGGCGGACGCGGGGCAGCATCTACCGCATCGTGAACGAAATGCGGGCGCAGCAGCTCATGAGCCGCCCGATCACGTATATTCACAATCCTGAATTCGACCTGCCGAACGCCTCCGACGCGATCCTGAACGACCCGGCCGCCGAATGGCCCCCCCGCGCCGGCGCCAAGCCGCCCAAGCCCCCGGTGGGCCTGCCGGCCTACCTCCAGGCCCTCTATGAGATGCCCCTGCTGAACCCCGAGGCCGAGCGCGCCCTCTTCCGAAAGTACAACTACCTCAAGTACCGCAGCGACAAACTCCGCCAGGAGATCGACCCCGCCCACGTCCGCACGGGCAAGCTCAAGCAGATCGAGAAGTGCCTCGTCCAGGCCAACGTCGTCAAGAACCAGATCATCCGCGCCAACCTGCGCCTGGTCGTCTCGATCGCCAAGAAGCACGTCGGCGGGGTGCAGACGCTCTTCGAGCTCATCAGCGACGGCAACGTGTCGCTCATGAAGGCCGTCGAAAAATTCGACTATTCCCGCGGCAACCGCTTCAGCACCTACGCCTCCTGGGCCATCATCCGCAACTTCGCCCGCTCCGTCCCCCGCGAGCGGTACGTGATGGACCGCTACTCGACCGGGCACGAGGAGGTGCTCGACATCGCCGCGGGCCTCCGCACCTACGACTCCGCCGAGGTCAGCCTCTCCGAGCTCCGCGAGAGCATCGACTCGGTCCTGGCCCAACTGTCCTCCATGGAACGTTCCATCCTCGTCGACCACTACGGCCTGGACCAGGGCCAGCCCCACAAAACCCTCGAACAACTCGGCCGCAGCCTGGGCATCTCCAAAGAGCGCGTCCGCCAGATCGAGATCCAAGCCCTCTCCAAACTCCGCGACATTCTTCATCCCCAGCAGGCGGATTTGATGTCGTGAGGGGGTTCGGGGGGCCATAGGCGCGGATGAGCGGCCGATTGACCTATGCCGGGGGGGTCGGGTTTCTTCCCATGTCCGGGTCTCGTGTTTCGGCGAATCCCGGCCAGGTGACCAGGCGTTTTCGGAACTTGTCGATGTCCTCCCCCAGGAGTCTCTTCCGGAACAGGTCACGCACGGAGATGGCGAGCCGCTCCTTGGCGGGGGCAGAGCCGACGGCCTGGAGCCTGTAATGGAGGACGGCATTGTTGGTGACCGCGCTCCCGTCCAGAGGAGCCGTCGCCTGCGTCTCTTTGAAGCCCCTCTTGTCATCGTTGAGGTCCGCGACATTCTTGGGAAACCAGTCGCGGATGAATTGCATGTGGCAGAAGTCGGCGGCATCCCGCAGCCGGTCGATCTGCCAACGCGTCGATCCATCCGGGGCCAGATAGGGCGGGGAATCGTACTCGACCAGGATCTCAATGTTCCTGCTGCCGACCTCCAGCCCGGCGGGGTTGAGCCGTTGCAGGGAATAGGACGCGTCCAACCACACCCCGAACAGATTCTCGTGCTTGTGGATCGTCTCGTCGTATTCCAGGCGGAACCGCAATACTCCGCCGGGGTGCAATTTGTACTTCTGTAAACGGCGGAGTAAAACCGTGGCGCTGGGCGGGCGAAAACCGTAGCGCCCATGCCTATGTGTACCCCGGACCACCCGGGGCGTCAATGTTCAGTTCTCCTTCTTCTCCATTCGCTTACGCTTCATCTGTCGCTGGCT
>JAPLNA010000024.1 GCA_026693065.1 Planctomycetota bacterium | reverse complement strand
TGGAGGGACGCCAGTTGTTTGGTATTCATGTTTGTCTCCAGGACCAGCTGGCTCACAAGAACCATCGGCCTGGACCCCCGAATCTCTTGAGCCTCATTTGCGCTGTAGTGCTACGAACAGGGCCCCCAACGGGCGGGCGCGGGAGTTTTGCTGTTGCTTGCCTGTCCGCGTGGGTATCATTCCGGTTGGTTCAATAGACACCCGCCCACAGGGCAAGGAGCAAATATCATGAATGCCGTCACGTTGTTTGCCGCCGTTCTCGCGTTGGTTGGAGCCGCCCCGAAGGACACGCCCACGAAGTTCCAGCTCAAGCCGGGCCAGCAGATCGTCGCCATCGGTGACTCGATCACGCAGGCGGGCGGGTACTTGAAGATGATCGACGCGGTGCTGGCCGAGAACACGCCCAAGGGCCAACTGCCGCCGATCATCAACGTGGGCATCAGCGGGCAGAAGGCCGAGGACCTCGTCGCCCGGTTCGCCAACGACGTCGTCGCCAAGAAGCCGGCGTACGTGACGCTGAGCATCGGGATCAACGACGTGTGGCACCGGCTGGGCGCCCCGCACGATCCGAACATCCTGGCGGCATACAAGGCCAACGTCGAGAAGATGGTGGACATGGCCCAGGCGGCCAAGATCAAGGTCATCCTGCTGGCCCCGACGATCATCACCGAAGACGTCAAGGCCGCGGGCAACACGCGGCTGAAGCTGTACGTGCAGGCGATGAAGGACATCGCCGAGGCCAAGAAATGCCAGTTCGTCGACCTTCACCAGATGTTCCTGACGGCCCTGGAAAAGAAACCCGCCGGCGAGTCCGACAAGTGGATCACCAGCGACGGCGTCCACATGAACGACAAGGGCGACGCGGTGATGGCCATCGGCGTTCTCCGCGCCCTGGGCGTGAGCGAGAAGCGCATCGCCGCCAGCCACTGGCCGCCCGTGAAGAAGTAACGGCGGAAGGGGGAGCCGGCATGAACGCGTGGCGGACATTTTCAACCGTCGCCCTCCTGGCGGCGCCGTTTTGCCCGGCGCCCGCGCAGGCCCTGACATTCACGGACCCGTCGGGCGGATACACGTTGGAGATTCCTGAGGGTTTCAGGCCAATCTCTCAGGAACGCCTCGCAAAGAAGTGGGCCTGCCTCTACGGCCGCCGGGCCGGTGATAGCCCCGAGTCGTCGTTCCTGCTGGGTATCGAGCGCCTGGATTTCCTTCTGCCGGAGGGACAGGCCTTGTCGGCGGGGAAGCCGGAGTCGGCGCCCTCGAGTTCAGTCCAGGCGTTGTCCATGGACGCCGGCTCGGGGCGGTGGAACGGTTTTGAGATCCAGGTGTTGAAAGAGCGGGCCCGCTATCCCAATGGAACAACGTTGGTCGGTTTTACGGCCCACGTGCCCCTGAAGCCCCACGCCATTGCCGTCAGAGCCACCGGTCCGGAATCGGCTGAGGACCAGGTCCGCCTGTTGCTCGACAATGCGCTGAGCAGCCTGACCGGGCAGACCAACTGGACGCAAACGCCGGCGACCTATCCTCGACGTGTCCGCTTTCCATCCGCCTCGGATGCTGACGCGGCGTCTCCGGCCAAAGGGGCCCGTCCCGGCCAGCACGACGGCGGCATCCCGGACTTCGACAACGTCAGTTTCGGGAGCACAATTCTCCTGGCGGTAGGCATTCTCGCCGTCAAGGCATCGCGGCGAATCGGCCTTTGGCTTTCCCTTGCCCTGCTCGGAGCTGGAGGCCTCATCCTTTTCCTGGAGCGGCCGCATCTAGGGCAAGGGGCCTGGTTGCTGGGGGCAGGGCTGGCCGGCCTGGTCATCCTTTTCTGGCGCGGCCGAGCCCATCCCGCCGCCCCGCCCGTCGACAAGCCGCAAGCCCCCCCCGCCTGACGGAATTGGGCCTGGCCACCTCTTGCCGTTCAATCGGTCCGCCTTCGGCGGAGCAATTGGCAATTGGAAATCGTTGGCCCCGGTGGTATCGTTAACCGCCAACGGAGTCGTTTGCCGTCCGCCGGTCTGGCCCAACGGAAGAAATCATGGATGGATTCGTTCACCTTCACGTTCATTCGCACTATTCGCTGCTGGACGGCGCGAACCGGATCGGCGACTTGGTGAAGACCGCCGCCGGGATGGGCATGAAGGCCCTGGCGCTGACGGACCACGGGAATCTGTTCGGGGCGGTGGAGTTCTACAAGGCCGCCAAGGACGCCGGCATCAAGCCCATCCTGGGCATGGAGGCCTACATCTCCCCGACCAGCCGCACCGACCGGTCGATGGGGAACATCCAGACGGCCTCGTATCACATGCTCCTGCTGGCGATGAACGCCAAGGGCTGGAGCAACCTGATCAAGCTCTCCTCCCGGGCATACCTGGAAGGGTTTTACTATCGCCCGCGGATCGACCGCGAGCTGCTGCGGGAGCTGGGCGAGGGGCTGATCTGCTGTTCGGCCTGCCTGGGCGGGGAGATCCCCACCGCCCTGCTGAGCGGACAGCCAGACAAGGCCGAGCGGATCGCCCGCGAGTACATCGAGATCTTCGGGCGCGACCGGTTCTTCATCGAGGTGCAGGTCAACGGGCTGGCCGATCAGGAGCGGGCCAATCCGCTGCTGATGGCCCTGGCCGACAAACTGGGCGTGGGCGTCGTGGGCACCAACGACGTGCACTTCCTCCGCCGCTCGGACAAGAAGGCCCACGAGGTGCTCACCTGCATCTCGACGGGCAAGACGCTGGCCGAGGGCGGGCAGTTGGAGTATCCGCCGGAGCTGTACCTGAAGGACATCGCCGAGATGCGGTCGGCCCTGGAGCACCTGCCCCGGGCGGCCGACACCACGCTGGCGATCGCGGACATGTGCGACCTGAAGCTGGACTTCAAGGAGCACCTGCCGATCTTCCCCACGCCCGAGGGCGTCACGCCGGATGAGTACCTCGCCAGACTCGCGCGGGAGGGCCTGCTCCGCCGGTTCCGGGGAAAGACGCCCCCGCCGGAGTACAACGAGCGGCTGGACCGCGAGCTGAGGGTCATCGCCGACAAGGGCTACAGTTCGTACTTCCTGATCGTGGGGGATTTCGTCGAATACGCCCGGCGGAACGCGATACCCGCCTCCGCCCGCGGCAGCGGCGTGGCGACGCTCATCGGCTACGTGCTGGACGTCACCGACGTCGACCCGCTGCGCTACGGGCTGCTCTTCGAGCGATTCACCGACCCGCAGCGGAAGGAAGCGCCCGATATCGACATCGACATGTGCCAGGAAGGCCGAGCCAAGGTCATCCAGTACGTGCGGGAGAAATACGGCCACGTCGCCCAGATCATCACATACGGTACGCTGAAGGCCCGCGCGGTGATCCGTGACGTGGCGCGGGTGATGGACATTCCGCTGACCGAGGCCGACAAGATCGCCAAGCTCGTGCCCGAGCAGTTGAAGATGACGCTGGAGAAGGCCCTGGACGCCGAGCCGGCGTTGGCGAAGCTGTACAGCCAGGACCCGAAGGTTCGCGAGCTCATCGAGTACGGCAAGCGGCTGGAGGGGCTGGCGCGGCACGCGGGGGTTCACGCCGCCGGGGTGATCATCGCCCAGAAGCCCCTCGAGCAGCTCGTGCCCCTGTGCAAGCAGGCCGACCGCGACGACGCGATCACCCAGTGGGACGGGCCCACCTGCGACAAGGTCGGGCTGATGAAGATGGACTTCCTGGGGCTGCGGACGCTGACGGTGCTCCAGCGGGCGCGGGACCTGGTCCGCCGGCGGACGGGCAAGGACATTGTCCCGGCCGACCTGCCCCTGGACGACGCGAAGGTGTACGACCTGTTCCAGCGAGGCTCGACCGACGGGGTGTTCCAGTTTGAATCCGAGGGCATGAAGGGCGTCCTGATGCAGATCCGCCCGACGTGCATCGAGGACTTGATCGCGGCCAACGCGATGTATCGCCCGGGGCCGATGGAGCTGATTCCGGCGTACGCGGCCCGCAAGAACGGGCGCGAGGCCGTCCCGCCCGTCCACGCGCTGGTGGACGACATCCTGGCCGAGACGTACGGCATCATGTGCTACCAGGAGCAGGTGATGCTCGTGCTGAACCGGCTGGGCCAGTTGCCGCTCAACCGCGCGTTGACGCTGATCAAGGCGATCTCCAAGAAGAAGGAAGACGTGATCGCCTCGGAGCGGCCCAACTTCCTGGCCGGGGCGAAGGAGAACGGCATTGCCGAGGCCGACGCCAACGGGCTGTTCGAGTTGATCCTGAAATTCGCCGGGTACGGTTTCAACAAGGCCCACTCGACGGGGTACGCGATCCTGGCCTACCAGACGGCGTACTTCAAGGCGCACTATCCACGGGAGTTCCTGGCCGCCACGCTGACGTTCGAGTGCGGGGACCAGGACAAGGTGGTGCAGTACATGGCCGAGGCCGGTCGGATGGGCGTGACCATCGCCCCGCCGGACATCAACACGTGCGACAGCGACTTTACCGTGGACGGCGACCGGGTTCGGTTCGGCCTGGCGGCAGTCAAGGGGGTGGGCGACAAGGCCGTCGGGGCGATCGTCGCCGGGCGCGAACGCGCGGGGCGGTTCGAGAATCTCTACCATTTCTGCGAGCACGTGGACCTGCGGTCGGTCAACCGGGCGACGATCGAGGCGTTGATCAAGTGCGGGGCGTTCGACGCGTTGGGCGCGCACCGCGCGGCGATGTCGGCCGTGCTGGACCGGGCGATCGAGCAGGGGCAGACCGCCGCCGCCGACCGCAAGAGCGGGCAGATGAGCCTGCTGTCGATGCTCGGGGGGCCTGACGACGCGGCCCCGCGGGCGGCGTTCCCTAACGTCGAGCCCTGGAGCCAGGCCCAGCTGCTGGCGGCCGAGAAGGAAACCCTGGGCTTCTACATTACCAGCCATCCCCTCGCCCAGTACGGGCGAGAGATCGACGGGCTGACCGTGCCGCCGGGCTTCGCCCTGGGGCGTCCCGCGGGGTTCGCCGGCCAGCAGATCGGCGTCGGGTGCATGATCGTCGCCCAGCGCCAGGTGATGACCAAGAAGAACGACCGCATGGCGGTGCTGACGCTGGAAGACCTGACGGGCAAGTGCGACGGCGTGGTGTTCCCCGAGACGTACCGGAAGATCCAGGAGAACCTCGTCGTCGACACGATGGTGTACGTGATCGGTAAGGCCTCGCAGCGGAACGGCCGCCCGCAGGTGGAGATCGAGGACGTCATCCCGCTGGACCGGGCGGTGGCCGAGCGGACGGGCACGCTGATCCTCCGCCTGCCCGGCGGCGACCGCAAGGACCTGCTCGCCCGCGTGCAGGGGCTGCTGGGTTCGCACAAGGGCGCCTGCCCGGTGTACTTCGAGGTCGCCCCGGCCTGTCGCGACGACGTGACGGCGGTGGTGCGGGCGGGGGACGCCTGGTCGGTCGCCCCCTGCCGGGCGCTGCTGGACGACTTGACGGCCCTGCTGGGCGACCAATCCAAACTGGTGCTTCGCCCGCGGCGCCTCCCCGCGCCGGATACCCGCCGCCGAGGCCCGTGGACGAAGAACGGCAACGGGGGCAACGGGAACCACGCGTCGGGGGAGGTTTCTCCGGCGGTGACGCGGTTTAACTGA
>JAPLNA010000023.1 GCA_026693065.1 Planctomycetota bacterium | reverse complement strand
GCGCTGTACAAAGTCTTCCATGACGCTGCTCCTTGGGAATGGATGGTTCGCACCAATACCATACCCCTTTGAGCAGCGTCTTTCATTGGTCCTTTGGTTGCGGCCCCGACAGGGGCCGCGTCAAGTTCTCCGCGGTGAATCCCTCCCTCCCCCTCCCCCCTCACCCCCTCATCAACTTCCTGAACTCCCGATTCGCCTTCCCCCGCATCCCGCCCCCGCGCCCCGTGCTCCGCTCGCGCTCGAGTCTGTCGATCATCCTCTCCACCGCGGCGGCCTCCACCGGCAGTTCCACCGTCTTTCCGGTGTGCCCCGCCAGGTACATCGCGTTGGACAGCTCCAGTTCGTTGATCGCCTCGGCCCCCGGGGCCAGCAGTTTCTCCCCGCGCAACAGATGGGCGGCGAAGTTCCGCACCACCCCCTCGTGCCCCCCCAACTCCCGGGCCGGGGAGAGTTCCTCCCATTTGCAGTCCTGCATCTTCGGATCCCCCCACATCGCCTTGCAGCCGTACAGGTACTTCCGCACCGGCATCTTCATCCGCCCGAACGAGAGCTTCGTCCCGTCCCAGTACAACAGCCCGCGGTCGCCGGAGATCATGAACTGCTCGAGCCCGGGCTGCTCCGCCGTCGTCGCGTAGAGGTACCCGACCCTCCCCCGGCCGTAGTCGCACAGGAAGTTCGCCGTGTCCTCGACCTCGATGCGATGCTCCCGCGTCTCGATCAGGCCCATGACGCGTTGAGGCAGCCCCAGGCCGACCCACTGGAACAGGTCCAGGTGGTGCGGGGCCTGGTTGATCAGCACCCCCCCGCCCTCGCCGTCCCACGTGCCCCGCCAGGCCCCGCTGTCGTAATACGCCTGCGTGCGGAACCAGTTGCTGCACACCAGGTGAACGCGGAAGACCTCGCCCACCTTCCCGCGGTCCACCATCTGCTTCATCTTGATCATCACCCCGCGCGTGCGGTGCTGCAGCATGCCCGCCAGGGCGACCTTGTTCCGCCGGCACTGGGCCACCACGGCCCGGGCGTGTCCCACCGTCGACGAAAGCGGCTTCTCGCTCAGCACGTGCACCTTCCGCCGGGCCGCGCAAATCGCGATCGGAGCGTGCCAGTAATGCGGCACGGCGATAATCACCGCGTCCACAAGCCCCGAGTCGATCATCACCTTGTAGTCCGTGAACGCCGGTACCCCCGCCTTCTCCGCCCACCGCAGGGCCGTCTCGGGCACGATGTCGCACACCGCCCCCAGGCACAAATCACGGCTGCCGTCGGCCAGAATATTTTGTAGGTGTCCGCTGCCCATCGCGCCCAGCCCGACAATCCCAAACCGCACTTTCTTCATCATGTCTCTCCGTTCCTTCTGGAGTATATCCCCATTCTTTCCTCTCTTCCATTCGTGACATTCGTTTCTATTCGTGTCATTCGTGGTATGATTCTACGGACCAACGACCACGGAAGAAACCATGCAACGAGTGCGAGTGAAAATCGAAGGCCTCCGCGACCCAAAGACCGCCCTGAAGATCGCCCAGATGGGGGCCGACGCCATCGGGCTCGTCTTCGCCGAGAGCCCCCGCTGGGTCTCCCCCGAACAGGCCCGGGCCGTCACCGACGTCCTGCCCCCCTGGGTCGCCACCGTCGGCGTGTTCGTCGACTCCGACCCGGACACCATCAACCGCGTCGTCGAGCGCACCCGCATCGGCTACGTGCAACTCCACGGCCAGGAGGCCCCCGACATCCTCCCGCACATCCGCGTGCCGTGCATCAAGGCCTTTCGCGTCCGTGACGCCGGCTGGCTCGAGGAGATCCGCACCTGGCTGGCCGGGGCGACCGTCCGCGGCAACCTGGCGGCCATCCTGCTGGACGCCTTCGACCCCGCCGCCCCGGGCGGCACGGGGCGAAAGTTCAACTGGGACCTCGTCGCCCAGGCCCGCCTCTCGGGCCAACTGGCCGGGCTCGACCCCCTCATCCTCGCCGGCGGGCTCGACGCCTCCTGCGTCTCCCGCGCCATCGACCTCGTCCAGCCCTGGGCCGTCGACGTCGCCAGCGGCGTCGAAAAAGCCCCCGGCATCAAAGACCTCAAGAAAGTCGCCGACTTCATCGACGCCACCAAAGAAGGCGACGAACTCAAGAGCGAGTTCTGGCTGTGAAATAGTAGCCGGTAGCCAGTAGCCGGTAGCCCGTGTCGAAACTCGGGACGTTCCCGGCTACCGGCTACTGGCTACCGGCTACTGCTTTTTTCCCCTCACCACGTGTACTCCACCGTATACGTCACCGTCTTCTCCTTGTCCGGCTCGATCTTCACGTCAAAGACGATCGTCCGGGCGTCGAGCTTCGTGAACTCCTCCGACTTGGCCGTCACGTTCCAGTTCACCCACCGGTACAGCGGCTCCTTGCAGCGGACCGTCACCGCTTCCTTCTTGTGATTGCGGACCTTGATCTCGATCGTCTCGGACATCCAATTGCGGCCGCTCTCGACCTTGAATTCCGTCTGCTTCCGCTCGCCCACGATGTCAAACGCGTTGCCGATCTGAAGCGACAGTTGCTCATCCTTGGGCGTGTGGTCGATCTGCTCCTCGCCGATGAACTCCATCGCCCGGTCGGCCGGGTCCTGCTTGTACACCCGAACCTTCCCCGCTGGCAGCGGAATGCCCAGCTTGTTGGCCTCGCTGTTGGTGAACTCCACGAACACGTTCACCTTCTTCTCGCTCGTCACCCCGTACGACCGGTCCGTGTACTGCCCGCCGTAATTCCACCGGAAGTTGCCCAGCGGATTATACAGGAACCGTTTCTCCACCTTCACCCCCGTCGCCGGCGTGAACATCTCCAACTGCTTGGTCTCATTGTCCGCCACCGTCGACGGCCGCGGGAGCGTGTACATGTGATACTCAAAGAACGCCTTCTCCTCCATCGGCCGCGGCGTCGAGAGGGACTTTGCGAGTTCCCGACGGCTCTCTCCCCGACCGGTGACCGCATCCAAAATCTTCCTCACGTCCCCGGCGATGAACTTCATCTTCGCCTCGCGATACGTCTTGCCGGAGCTGTTGTTCACGCTCACCCACCCCGACAAATCCCCGGCCGTGTCGTCCCCGTTAAGCACCAGCACGTACTCGGCGTGCCACATCAGCCCGCCGGTCTGGTACGTCACCTCCGACAGGTGTTTGCCCGGTTTCTCCGTCGCCACCAGCCACAGCAGCGTCGGCTGGGTCAGCAGCCCGCCCGGCAAGGCCGAGAAGCGGATGTCCTGCACGTTATCCGCCCGTTGCACCATCGTCACCCCGCCGCCCGCCTCCTGCAGGACGATCTGGGCGGGGTCGAAGCTCAACAGCTTGCCCGTGTACCCCTTGCCCTTGCAGACGACGGTAATCTCCCGGTCCAGATACTTCTTGAGTAGCTTGTCCGCCGACACGAGGTCGTACTGGTAATTCTGCTCCATCAACTTCGCGGCCGGGTCTGTCAAGCTCTTGAAATGCACCGTCGTCGCGTCGATCGCGCTGGCGACGTCCTTGAACTTGACCATTCCGTCGGCGCCGATGTCCAACTCCCGTATCTCCCTGACCACGCCGTACCCGCCGTTGTACACGGTCAGCGCGACCCCCTCCTTTTCCTTCTCCTCTCCCCTCACCATCCCCGCGCACACTCCAACGATCCCGATCACGATCCACATTTTCCTACTCGTATTCATTGTTCTACTCCTTCCGCTTGCGGTTTCGCATCATCTGTTTCTTTCTCTTCATCCCGTGTCGACTTCAATCCTCCGCCCTGATACGGATTCCACCGGTCCGTGAACGTCACCGTCTGGTCCCCATTCGCCTTCACCGGCACTTCCACCTCCACCAGTCCGACCTCTCTCACGTGATACGGCAGGTTGCACTCCGCCTTATACGTCGACGGCTCCACCCGCACGATCACCGTCACCGTCACGTCGTAATCCTTATGGTTCCGCAGTTGGTACGTGTACGTTCGTTCCTGATCGTCCCCGCGCCGATTGTAGTCGGTCTCCGTGAACGTCCCGGCGATATCGAACGCGTGCCCCCACGCCAGCCGCACCTTCTCATCCTTGGGCGTGTGGTCGATCCTCACCTGGCTGACGTACGCGTCCGCCCCCTCGGGGTCCGGCGCGTACAGCCGCACCACGCCCTTGGGCAGCGGCTTGCCCAGCCCGTTGGCCTTGGAATTCTTGAACTCACTCACCACCCGCACCGCCGTCGGATTGTCCCCCTGCGGATCGTACACATACCCCCGCCGCATCCGGATCCCCGACCCGCTCACCAGCTCGATCTGCTTGGTCTCGGCGTTCGCCAGACTCGTCGGCCGCCCCAGCGTGTACAGGTGATACTCGAAGAAACTCTTCTCCTGGAATACCCCAAGCTTCTCCCCCCTCTGAACCCATCCTCTCTCATCACCGTCGCCATACCAAAAAACGTCCTCCGGCGGCTGGACCAGGTTCACATCCCCAGCCAGGAGTTTCAGCTCCGCCTGCTCGTACGCCACGCCGGAGTTGTTGGTCACCGTCGCGTAGCCGACCAGCTCGCCCGTATCGACGACGGCGGGCAACTCCCGCGTCCCGGCCGGCCCGTTCACCCCCGCGGCCACCTTCAGCTTCAGCACGTAATCCGCCCGCCAACTCAGCCCCTGCGTCAGGTACGCCACCTCGAACTGCTGCCTGGCTGCCGCCCGGTTCTCCAGTTCCCACACCAGCGTCGGCTGGGTGAGCAGACCTTCGGGCAATTTCTCCAGCGTCACCGTCCGCACCTGCGACCGGTCGACGTTCCTCGGTCCCTCTGCATCCGGTTGAATCACCAGCGTCTTCTCGTCGACGCTCAGCAGTCGGCCGCTTGCGGTCTTGTCATCCTTCAACGTCACCTTCACCCGTTTGTCCAGGTACCTCTTCAATATCGCCCCCGCGTTGGCGAGGTCGTACTGATAATTCTGTTCCAGAATCGTCAACCCCTCCGGGTCATCCAGCCCCCGCAGCCGCACCGAGTCGCACAGGATCCCCGCCGGCACGCCGGCGAACCGCACCGTCGTCCGCCCCTTCCCGAGATTCTCGATCAGCCGCTGGTCCCGCACCATCGCCAGCCCCTGCCACACGCCGGGCATATAGCCCCGCCCGAGCTTGGCATTGATGGCGCTCGACTGGCTCGGCGAATCCATCTGCTGCCGCACCATCTGCACGTCCCCGCCCCACCCGCCGCGCCAATTCTCCGGCTGGGAGAGAATCGTCAGTGACACCCCCACGCGTTTGATCGCCACAGGCCCCATCGCCGCCGACGCCGGGGGGGTTTGTACCTGGGTCGTCAGCAACACGATCCCCATCGCAATCGCCGCCGCGGCCGCCCCGGCCGACACCAGCCACCGCCGCAACCGTACTCCCCGGCCCGTGGGTTTCGCCAGGATCCGCTCGCACCGTTGCGAGAACTCCCCGGCCCCGTCATCCCCCAGCCGTCCGACGGCCAACCGCGCCAACTGTAACTGGCCCAGTTCCGCCCGGCAGGCCTCACACGCCGCCAGGTGGTCCTGGACTTCCACCCGCGAGGCCTCGGGCAGCTCGCCGTAGAGGTAGTCCATCAGGTTGTCGCGACAGGGGTCGCAGTTCATGATTCCAGCTCCGCGCAGAAGCTCTTGAGTTCTTCCGCGAGTTTCAGCAGGGCGTATCGGACGCGACTCTTCACGGTGGCCGTCGGCACGCCCAGCAGGGCGGCGATCTCGGGGAAGGTCAGCCCGCTCTTCTCCCGCAGCAGCAGGGCCTCGCGTTGTTCCTCGCTCAGGCCGGCCAGGGCCCCCTGCAACGCCCCGGCGAACTCGTTCCGTCCCGCGATCGTCGCGGGCCCGGGAGTGTTGCTGGGCGTTGTGAGGGCAGATTCCATCGTCCGCTCGGCTCCGTGCGCCTTCTCTCGCCGCCGCCGGTCGATCCAGCGGTTCCGTGCGATCGTGAACACCCACGTCCGCACGCTGGCCCGTCCGTCGAACTTCGCCCGGGCCCCCCAGGCGGCCAGCAGGGCCTCCTGGGCCAGGTCCTCCGCCTCGTGCCAGTCGCCGCCCAGCCCCGCCAGGTACGCCCGCACCGCCGGCGCGGCAGCCACCAGTTCCTGGCGGATGCCCTCCGGGTCCGTTACGCCGCGGGCGTTGGGTTCGCTGTCAGCCACTTGGGGTTCCGTGGG
>JAPLNA010000022.1 GCA_026693065.1 Planctomycetota bacterium | reverse complement strand
CGCACCCCCTTCCCCGGCCCACACACGCCCAAACAACAGCACCCCCGATCTGCCCACGACTTCCCCTTCCGGTTCCCTTGGGGGTGTGTGGGCCGGGAAGAGGGGTTTGGGGAGAGCGTCCGCACGCTCTCCCCATGTTTCTGGTTGGTGGAGTCTGGGCCTGAAAATCTGTACGAGAATTCGAGATTCTGGACATTAGTGGTACGAAGCACACAAAGGGCACAAAGAACAGAAAGAAATGGATACTTACCTATTCGTTCCCGCTGTTCTTCGTGCCCTTTGTGTGCTTCGTGTTCTTCGTGGTTCCCCCCGTTCCCGTACTGCCACGACACCGGTCAGTGCTCCTCGCTCACCGCGTTCTTGTTCCACGCCGGCACGCGAACCGTCACATCCCCCTTCACCACCGCACGGCAGGCCAGCCGGCTGGCCAGCGTGTTGCCGGGCACCTGGTCCAGGGCGTCGAGTTCGTCGTCGTCGGCCTCGGTGAGGTTCTCGCCCCCGGCCTCGATGATCACGTGGCAGGTCCCGCACGCCCCCACGCCGCCGCAAGCGGCCTCGATGTGAACCTTGTGGGCCTGAGCGATGTCCAGAATGCTCCCGGGCAGCCCATGGTCGCCATAGGGGTACTTCGCCGGGTCCGCCTGCCCCGTCACGCCGGCGGGAAGGAATGTCACCTTGTGTGCCGCCATGGCCTCACCCCGCGCAATGCCCTTCGTGGGTGTCGGCCTTCTCCCGCGGCGCGACCGGCAGGCCGTTCTTGGTCTTCCAGTCGTCGATCGCCGCCAGCACGGCCTCGTGGGCCAGCACCGAACAGTGTATCTTCACGGGGGGCAGTTGGAGGTCGTCGGCGATGGTCTGGTTGTCGAGGGTGGCGGCCTCGTCGAGCGTCTTGCCCTTGAGCCACTCGGTGGCCAGCGAACTGGCGGCGATCGCCGCCCCGCAGCCGAACGTCTTGAACTTCGCGTCGGCGATCCGACGGTCGTCGCCGATCTCGATCTGCACCTTCATCACGTCGCCGCAGACCGCCGAACCGCTCACCCCCGTGCCCACGCGCGGGGACGCCTCGTCCAGCGAGCCCACGTTCTTGGGGTTCATGAACAGGTCCATCGTCTTCTGACTGTATTGGGGCATGGTCTCGCCTTTCACTTGTTCTTGGCCATCGCCATTTCGTACAGCGGGCTCAGGTCCCGCAGGTCCTTGACGGCCTTCACCAGGCGGTCAACGGTGTAGTCGATTTCGTCCTGGGTCGTCCACCGCCCCAGGCTGATCCGCAGCGAACTGTGCGCCAGCTCGTCGGGCACCCCGATCGCCCGCAGCACGTAGCTGGGCTCCAGCGACGCACTCGAACAGGCCGAGCCCGTCGATACCGCGATGTCGCTGATCTTCATCATCAGCGACTCGCCCTCGACGTAGGCCATCGAGATATTGGCGGTGTTGGGCACCCGCTGGGTGGGGTGCCCGTTGAGCCGCGTGTGCTCGATCCGCGAAAGGATCGCGCTGGCCAGCCGATCTCGCAGGGCCGTCAGACGCGGGCCTTCCGTGGCCATCTCCGCGCGGCACAACTCGCACGCGGCCCCCAGCCCGACAATGCCGGGGGCGTTCAACGTGCCGCTCCGCATCCCCCCCTCGTGCCCCCCGCCGTCGATCTGGCAGGTGAGCCGAACCCGCGGGTTCCGCCGCCGCACGTACAACGCCCCCACCCCCTTGGGCCCGTACATCTTGTGGGCCGACAGGCTCAGCAGGTCGATGTTCATCGCGTCGACGTCGATGGGAATCTTCCCGACGGCCTGGGTGGCGTCGGTGTGGAAGAACACCCCCCGCTTCCGGGCCACCTCGCCGATGCCCGCGATCGGGTTGATCGTCCCGATCTCATTGTTGGCGGCCATGATCGTCACGAGGATCGTCTTATCCGTAATCGCCCCGGCCACCTGGTCGGGGTGAACCTGTCCGTTGGCGTCCGGGCTCAGCCAGGTGATCTCAAAACCCTCGCTCGCCAGGTGCTTGCAACTGTCGATGACGGCCTTGTGCTCCGTCAACGCGGTGATAATGTGGTTGCCCTTCTGGCGGTACATCTGGGCGACGCCCTTGATGGCGAGGTTGTCGCTCTCGGTGGCCCCGGAGGTGAAGACGATGTCCTTGGCGGCGGCCCCGAGAAGAGTGGCCACCTGGGCTCGGGCGGCCTCGACGGCCTCCTCGGCCTTCCAGCCGAACGAGTGCGACCGGCTCGCCGGATTGCCGAAGTGTTCCGTCAGATACGGCATCATCGCCGCCAGCACGCGCGGGTCCAGCGGCGTCGTGGCGTTGTGGTCCAGGTAAATCGGCGTCTTGACCGGCATGACGGGGCTCCTCACCGCCACCGCGGCAGATCCGCGGTGGGTTTGACGATCTCGGCCAGGCTCACTCGCTTGAGGAAGTCGCTGAGTTTTCTCTGCACCCGATGCAGAGGCCCGCCCACCTGGCAACTGGCCATCAGCGACTGCGAACATTCGCCGTCCTTGCCGGCGTGTCCGACCATGCACTCCGACAGCCGCACGGGTCCCTCCAGTGCGGCGATCACGTCGGCCAGCGACACGTCCTCCGGATCGCAGGCGAGCCGATACCCGCCTCGCGCCCCGCGAACCGACTCGACGTACCCCGCCCCCGCCAGCTCCTTCAACACGTTCATCAGCAACGCCACGGGCACGTCCAACTCGCCGGCGATCTGGCGGGCGCTGGCGAGGTCGCCCTCGCCCTGCCGGGCCAGGTATCCCATCGCCACCAAGGCGTATCCGGTCTTTTTTGTCAGTGCCAGCATCGTCGTTCCTTAGCGGTCTCCCTCTGCCTGTACCTATATAGCACCCTTTTGGTACTATTTCAACACCAAAACCAAAATGTCGGCAGAAGGGAATCCGTCGAATAGAGGTGAAGAAACAGGCCACAAAGAAGCCGTCGCTGCCTCGAACCTTCGGTTAACCGGTAGCCGGGTGCCGTGGTTCGCGGTGCAGCCGCAACCACGATCTGTCGGCAGCCGGCAGGTTCGCGGCGTGGTTGCGGCTGCGCCGCGAACCACGGCACCCGGCTCGTTTGGTTGCGGCCGAGGACCGAAGGTCGGGGCAGCGCCGGGACCTTTGTGGCTCTCCCCTCCCCCCGCTCACAGCGTGCCCACGATCTTCCGAAAAGCCTCCGCGTTTCTAGCTGCCTGGCCGCGATGGCAGTTGTTGAAGAAGGCGAACACCTTGTCCACCTGCCCCGCCAACGCCCCCCACTGCACGGCGAACTCCGCCAGTTCGGCCGCGCTGTAGTCGTAGTCGTACCGCTGCGCCATGCCCGCGTGCCATTTCTCGGCCGAACGTGAGTGCAGGCGCAGATACCCCGTCCGCGTCGTCGCCGTCGGGGGAATGTGGTAGAGGTCCGGAAGGGCCGGGGAGTCCGGCACGGCGATCGTCACGCCGCGGTCGGCGAGGCCCCGGGCCGTCGCCGGATCCTGCCAGGAGCGGTGGCGGAACTCGACAGCCGTCGGGGTCGAGGCGAAGGCCTCCAGCGCCCCGGCCAGGTACTTGCGGTTATCGATCGTGCGGTGGAACGACTGGGGGAACTGCAGCAGCACGCCGGCGAGCTTGCCCGCCTCCGCCATCGGCGCCAGGGCCTCCAGGAACGCGGGCGTCTGGGACACGTCGCCCTTGTGCGTGACGGACTCGTTGGCCTTCACCCAGAACGCGAACCCCGCCGGCGTCCGCCGCGCCAGCGAGTCCATCGTCCGGGCCGTCGGCATGCGATAGTACGTGAAGTTGACCTCGACAGCCTCGAAGTGCTTGGCGTACTCCTCCAACATTCCCTCCGGGCGGGTCCCGTCCGGGTAAAACTCCCCCACCCAGTCGGGAAACGAATACCCGCTCGTTCCGACTATATATTGGATCCGGTCCGACATATTCTCTTCTCCACATCCGTAACCGCTTGCGGTTTCGCGGCGGTCTGTTGTGAAAATACTACCACTCGTTCCGCGGCGATCCCAACCGAATCGTACTGTCGTTCCACCTTCCCGCTCACCGCATACGGTCCGTACGCGTCGAAGGTCCGGGGCAACTCCCGCGCCGCCGCGGGAAACACCGTCGCCTCGAACAGTCCGTACTCGTCGTCGAGGGTCAAAAAGAGCACCTCCCGCCCGGCCTGGGTCCGGGTCAGCCGCCGGGCCTCGAGCATGCCGGCGATGACGACGGTCCGTCCGACGAGGGCCCCCAGGCCCCGGCTGTCGGCGCCGGTGAGGCCGGTGAGGCCCGGGCGATAGAGGCTCAGCATGTGAGGCCCGACGCTGAAGCCCAGCAGGTTCCACTCGTCGAGGAACTTTCGCCCGGGGTCGAAATCCCGCCCGATCGGCAGGGCCGGTTCCGTTGTCAGCAGCGCCCCCGGGGCCGGGCCGCCGTGGCAGAGCGCCAATTCGAGCATGAGCGTCGGGCGCGGGCGAGTGAAGCAGTCCATCGCCCCACAGAGTACCAGCGCGCGCACGGCGGGTTTGGGCAGGCGGGTGCGGGCGGCGAAGTCGCACAGCCCGGTGAAGGGCCCGCCCCGCCGGGCGGCCAGGACGGCCGCCGCCGCTCCAGGGCCTACGCCCGCCACGCGTCCCAGCCCGGCCCGGATCACGTCGCCGTCCAGGCAGAACTCGGCCTCCGATCGGTTCACGTCCGGCAGGGCGAACCGAACGCCCATCCGCTTGGCCTGCTCGACGTACACCCGCGGCGGGTACATGCTCTGGTTGTTGTTCAACGCCGCCGTCCAGAATTCCCGCGGCCAGTGCCGCGTCAGGTACGCCACCGCGTAGGCCGGCACGGCGTAACTGCCCGCGTGAGCGCGGCAGAAACTGTAGGCGTTGAACTTGGCCATCTGCACCCACAGGTCCTTGGCACAGGCGTCGGCCACCCCGGCGGCGCGGCAGCCGGCGAGGAACTCCCGCGACAGGGCCAGGCGATCGGCGTCGTCGCGGCATTTCTGGACGGCCTTTCGGAACCGGTCGGCCCGGGCGGGCTCGACGCCCAGCAGGGCCGCCGCCGTCTGCATCACGTCGTCCTCGTACAGCATCACGCCGTGCGTGTCGGCCAGCACGGCGTCGACGCGCGGGTCGATGGGCGGGACCGGTTCAAGCCCGCGATGGCGGCGGATGAAGGCGTCTTTCATGCCCAAACTCGCCGCCCCGGGACGAATGAGCGCCAACGCCTTCATCAGGTCCGCCGTCCCCGCCGGGCGAATCGCCCGCAGCAGGCTCCGCATCGCCGGCGACTCCAACTGATTGCACCCGACCGTATCCCCCGCCTGCAGCATCGCGATCGTCGGGCCGTCACCGGCCGGGAGTGACTCGATATCCAGCCGCTCCCCCGTCCGGGCCGCCACCAGGTCCGTCGCCGCCCGGATCGTCGAAAGGCTTCGGTTGCCCAGCAGGTCGATCTTGACGAGCCCGACGGCCTCGACGCCGTCCTTGTCATACTGGGTGACGTTGACCCCCTTCGCCGCCGGCTGGAGGGGCGAGTGGGCGTCCACGCCCTCCGGTGCGATGACGATCCCGCCCGGGTGCACGGAGATCGTGTGCAACAGTCCCTCGATCCACCGCGCCAATTCCACGATCTGCGACCCCCTCCCATCCTCCCACTCCCCTTCCTTCACAACCGTCGAGATCTGCTCATCGGACATTCCAAACGCCTTCGCCGTTTCCCTTATCGCCGAGGCGGTCTGGAACATCCCGTGGGTGCACACCATCGCCGCCCGGCCGCCGCCCCAGCGGGCCAGCGCGTAGTCGAGAACCTCATCGCGGATCCGCCAGCAGAAGTCCACGTCGAGGTCGGGGTAGTCCTGGCGGCCTTCGTTGAGGAACCGCTCGAACGGGATGCGGTGGGCTAGCGGGCAGACGTTGGTGATGCCCAGCAGGTACGCCACCAGGCTACTGGCGCCCGAGCCCCGCCCGGCCACCGGGGCGCTGCGGCGGCGGGCGAACTGGACGATGTCCCAGACGACCAGGAAATACCCGGTGAAGTTCTTGCGCTCGATCAGCGACAGTTCGCGTTCGAGCCGGGCCTCGAACCCCTCGGGCGGCCCGGCCGGATACCGCCGCAGCGCCCCCGCCCGGCAGAGCCCCAGCAACTCACCGGCCGGGGCGGTGAACGCAGGAAAAACCGGCCGGCGGGGCAGGAGGCGAAACCCTTCGCAGCGATCGGCGAGGAGGTGGTTGTTCGCGACGGCGGCGGGGAAGTCCGACAGTTGGCGGGCGAGGGCCTCGGGCCCGCGAAGAAACGCCCCGGCCGGGGGGAGTTCGCCGGGGGGAACGTTGTCGTACGTGGCGCCCAGGCGGATGGCGGCGAGAAGACGGGCGGTGGGCAGGTCGCTGGATCGGAGGAACAGAGCGGAGGCGGAGGCGGTCCGACGCCAAAAGGCAAGCCGCCAAGGGAGCGGACAGGAGAAATTGTAAACCGTCGGAGAAGGAGGGGAGGGAGGAGGGGAGGTCGAAGTCGGCGTTGCAGTGGAGTTGGGAGAGAAGGCGACAGAGGTTGGCGTAGCCGGCGTCGGAGTCGCACAGGGCGATGAAGCGATGGCGGTCGTGCTCGAGTTGGGCGCCGATCAGCGGGGTGATCCCCGCGTCGGAGGCCGCCCGGGCGAACGCGGGCGCCCCGTACAGCCCGTTGACGTCCGTCAGCGCCAGCCGCGAATGCCCCAGCCGCCGGGCCTGGGCGATCAGGTCGCCCAGCCGGCACGGGCCTCGCCCCGGCGAGTAACCGCTCCAGACGTGCAGAGGTGTGATGCACTCGTTCATGTCGTCATTTCGTCAGCGAGGGGGTTCGCAGGATGAAGCCGTTGTCGTTCTGGGGCAGGCGACCCAACAGGGCGGAGGCCTCCCCGCGGACGACCGCGGCGTGCCCATACCGGCGGCGGATGTCGTCGACGGCCTGGTCCAGCCGGCGGTGCTTCTCGTGCGAGGGCGCCTCGAACAACAGCCCCTCCCCCGACGCCGGCGAAAAGCTCGACAGCACCACCCCCACCTGCCGCAACGCCACCCGCCGGGCGAACAGTTGCTCCAACAACCCGGCCGCGACGGCGAAAGCCTCGCCCGTCGCCCCCGTGGCCCCGCCGGGCATGGCGGCGGCGGCCTCGGGGCTGGCCCCGTCGTCGTACCGGATATACACCCCCACCCGCCGCGCCAGCAGCTTTTTCTCCCGCAACGCCCCCATCGCCCGGTCCAGCAGGTACGCCAGCATCGCCCGCACCTCCTGCCGGTCCGTCGTGGGTTTGGCGAAGGCCGTCTCGCGGGAAATCGTTCGCGGCGGGCGGTCGGGCGCGATATCCGCCCCCACGTCGCGCCCGCGGCATCGCTCGTACAACGCCTCCCCTCGCCGCCCGAACATCGACCGCAGAAACTCCAACGGCAGCGCCCGCAGCTCCCCGGCCGTGCGTATGTTGAGGTCCTTCAGCACCTGCTCCGTCGCCCCGCCCACGCCCGGGAGTTTTTCCACGCCCAGGGGGGCGACGAACGCCTCTTCCTCCCCCGGCGGCACGCAGGCCACCCCGCGGGGTTTGACGGACTCCCCGGCCAGCTTGGCCAGCATGCGATTGCTCGCCAGCCCGACCGAGACGGCCAGCCCGACCTCCTCGATCACCCGCCGCTGGAGCGCCCTTCCCAACGCCATCGGCGTCCCGTACAGCCGCTCCATCCCGCCGGCGTCGCCGTAGGCCTCGTCGAGAAACGTCTCCAGCCCGCACGTGTACTGCCGGCAGACGTCCCACACGCCCTCGGCGAAGCAGCGGTAGATCGGATACGACCCGTCCAGCACGACGGCCTCCGGACACATCCGCACGGCCTGGCGGATCGGCATCCCCGCGCGCAGCCCGAACCGCCGGGCCTCGTACGAGCACGACGCGATGCACCCATTGCCCACCACCACGGGCCGGTTCCGGAGCACCGGGATCAGCAACTGCTCGACCGACGCGAAGAACGCGTCGATGTCGACGTACACGACCAGCGATTCGGTTGCGGGGGGCGGGTTGTTCATGGGCGGCTCACCTGTCGTCGAGGTTAGAGGTTAGAGGTGAGAGGTTAGAGTGAACTGCCCGCGTCGATGGTGCGATCGATGGCGCGGAGCATCCGGCTGCACTCGTTGTATTGGTTGATCAGGTCTTCGTAGGTCTCCTTGGGCAGGTACTCCTTCCGGTGGGCGATCATCAGGTGGTGCTGGGTTTCGCGGATCTCGCCCATGGCCCGGCTGAGGGACTCCAGATAGATCTTCTTGTGCTTGTTGTTGAACCCCTCGGCCACGTTGGCCGGGGCGGAATTGGACGACCGCCGCACCTGCGAACCCAGTTCGTATAGTTCCAGTCTGGGAAATTTCAACGAAAGATCGTGGACCCGCAGGTGCAGTTCCACCAACCTCCGATACACGATCAAATCACCTACCCTGGATACCTTCGCCATGGCGATCCCTTTCCGTTGACTCTCACCTCTAACCTCTCACCTCTAACCTTCTTCTCCGTCACTCTGTTACCACCTGGTCCAGCCACCACTGGACGTCCTGGGCGCCGAAGTGGATGTAGTAGGTCTCTGGCCCGGCCTGGACGCTGAAGTGCAGGCACAGGCCGCCGGAGGAGCGGTCGATCCAGCGGCCGTTGACGGCCTCGATCTCGTGGGCGCGGTTGCCCCAGTGAAACTGGAGCGGCTCGACCGCCCCGGCGGAGAAGGCCGCCAGGACGCGGATCGGCTCGCCGATGGGTACGATATTCATGACAGCACCTGTGGCCGGACTGGGGGTTCGGGGCTACCTAACGTATACCTAACACATGATACGCTCCCCGTCAAGTGCAATTCCACGGGAAAAGCGGGTTTTGCCCCATCGCCCCGGGGAGCGAACCCTTGACGCACCGGGGGGCGGGGGCGTACAGTACCGAGCCCTTGCCGGGCTTGCAGAAAGGAACGGCGACATGAACCTGATTACCGGAGCGACGGGCCTTCTGGGCAGCCACATTGCCGAGCAACTGGTGGCGGCGGGGCAGCGCGTGCGCGTGCTGGTTCGCGGCGGCAGCGACACGAAGTTCCTGGACAGCCTGGGGGTGGAGAAGGCCCCTGGGGACGTCACGGACGCCGCCAGCCTGGCCGCGGCCTTCGAGGGGGTCGAGCGGGTCTACCACGCCGCCGCCCAGGTGGGCGACTGGGGGCCCTGGGACCGCTACGTCGCGGTCACCATCCAGGGCACGGCGAACATGCTCGCGGCGGCCAAGAAGGCCCGCGTCAAACGCTTCCTCCAGGTCAGCAGCATTTCCGCCTACGGGCACCCGGACGGGGCGGGGCTGGTGCTGGACGAGACGGCCCCGCTGGGCGTGAACCTGCACAAGTGGAGCTACTACAGCCGTGCCAAGGTCGAGGCCGAAAAACTCGCCTGGGCCGCCCACGCCGCCGGCGACGTGCCCGTCACGGTCGTCAAGCCCAGTTGGCTCTATGGGCCCCGGGACCGCGCGTCCATGCCGCGCCTGATCCGCGCCATCCGCGCCGGCAAGGCCAAGCTCATCGGCGACGGCACGAACCGCCTCAACCTCACCCACGCCGCCAACGAGGCCGAGGGGTGCATCCTGGCGGCCACCACCGAAAAGGCCCTGGGGCAGAACTACAATCTCTCCAACGACGGGGTGATCACGCAGGGGGAATACCTCAACGCGATCGCCGCGGCCGTCGGGGCCGGGCCCGTCACGAAGAAGGTGCCCTACAAGGTCGCCCGCAGTGCGGCGTTCCTGTTCGAGCTGTTCGGGCACCTGTTCGCCTGCAAGAAGCCCCCGCTGGTGACGCGGTACGCGGTGTGGCTGATGGGTCGGCGGTGCTTCTTCTCCTGCGAGAAGGCGCGGCGCGAGTTGAACTGGCAGCCGCGGATCGGCTACGAGAAGGGAATTCCCGAGGCGGTCGGGTGGTGTCTCAAGAACGTGGACATGGGGTGATATTCAGGAACCCCGCCAGGAAAACCCTCCGGCGGGGACACAAAACAACAAACGAAATCATCTTCTCGATTTCGTTTGTTGTTTTCCTCCTGACGCCGCGGGTCCCCGGGGCACGATGGCGTTTTCGTCGCGATCACGACACGTCGTGTCCCCGCCGGAGGGTTTTTCCGGTCGGATGCGCGGGGTTGTGGATTGGAGATCCCCCGTAGTGCGCGGCGACGTTCCGTCGCCGGCTAAACGCGCCAAGAGAGAATGGTCTGCGACGAGGATGACAGGGCACTCGCGGGAGTCTCCCCGACTCTAACCTCTAACCTCTACCCTCTAACCTGTTTCTCAGATCGACGCGGCGACTTCCTGGAGAAGCTTGTCCATGTCCAGCGGCTTGGCCAGGCAGACGCGGGCGCCGCAGTCGAGGATCTTCTTCTCGTTCTCGGGCGAGGGATAGGCCGTCATCGCCAGCACCTCGGCGTGACGCGTGCCCTCCTGCGACTTGATCAGCGAGCAGACCTCGAAGCCATCCATGCCGGGCATGCGGAGGTCGAGGATGACCACGTCGGGCTTGCTGGTGGCGACGATCGTGCCGGCCCGGAATCCATCGTGGGCCTCCAGCACCTCGCACTGGGGGTGCGCCTCGGCCAGGGCACGGGCCACCAGTTTCGTGATGGCCGGTTCGTCGTCGACGACGAGAACGCGGATCGGGGCGACCCGGATTTCCGGCGGGATGGGCATATCGTGCCCGCGTAGGAACACCACCAGGTCGTCGGCGACCACCCGGCGATGCCCGCCCGGCGTACGATGGGCTCGCAAGAGACCCTGGTCGATCCAGTTGGCCACCGATCCGGGATCCACTCGAAGCATTTCCGCAATCGTGAACGTAGATAGATTCTTAGCCATATAACTCCTGCCATCTGCCAACGCGCAGAGTTACAGCCCGTCCGCCCACCTACGCCCGCCCGATCGCTTCGCTACGCCGGGGGGAACACCGTCGAACCATTACCATATTTATCGCCGAAATATCATCTCCCTAGCCAGATATTTTCAAAAATTGTGGTCCCTTCAGGCTGCCGCCCCCCCGGGGGAAGAGAAATGAAAACCAAAGCTTGACGCGAATTCTGCCGAAGTGTAGTATGAATTCGCATGAATGCCCTGACCGACATCGCGCGAGCCGTCACCAAGCCCCCGGTTCCCCGGGGGCGGCTTCTGGCTGCGCTGCCGGCCGAGTATGCGGTCATTGTACGATTGGCCCTCGTGCGGTAACTCCGTGCGGCGGCCACATCCCCTCCCCCGTCCCCGTCCCGGATCTGCCATTGTAGTTGTTTCCCTCGCGGGAAACGCTAGCATGTATCCGCGACGGGCCCCGAGCCCCCGGCGGCCGCGTGCCGCCTGAACCAACAGTGCCCCAGGAAGTAAACGATGCCACGAAAAACACCCGGCAAGAACACCCAGAAACCCAAGGCCTCCGCCGCCAAGCCCGCCGCCCGGGGCAAGAGGACGCTGTCCCTGGCCCACTGCTCCGGGGCCGAGGTCTTCCATCGCATGCTCCAGGATGAGGGCGTCGAGGTCATGTTCGGCTACCCCGGCGGCGTGCTGCTGCCGATCTTCGATGAGATCTACCAGTCGCCCATCCGGTTCATCCTGACCCGTCACGAGCAGGGCGCCGCTCACATGGCCGACGGGTACGCCCGGAGCACCGGGCGCGTGGGGGTGTGCCTGGCCACCAGCGGGCCCGGAGCGACCAACCTGGTCACCGGACTGGCCACCGCCAACATGGACTCCATCCCGCTGGTCGCCATCACCGGGCAGGTCCGCACCAGCCTGATCGGCAACGACGCCTTCCAGGAAGCCGACGTCTCGGGCCTGACCCGCCCGATCACCAAGCACAACTTCCTGGTCAAGGACGTCAAGGACCTGGCCCGGGTGCTGCGTGAAGCGTTCCACATCGCCCGCACGGGCCGCCCCGGGCCGGTCGTCGTCGATATTCCCGTCGACGTCACCGTCAACCGCCTGGACGGCGAGCCGAGCCTGGCGATGAACCTGCCCGGGTACAAGCCGCTCCTGACCGGACACATGCCGCAGATCCGCGCCGCCGCCGAGGCCATCAACGCCTCGCAGCGTCCGGTGCTGTACGTCGGCGGGGGCGTCATCCTCGCCAACGCGTGCGACGCCCTCCGCCGGATCGTCGCCAAGGGGCGCCTGCCCGTCACGACGACCCTGCTGGCCATGGGCGCGGTGGACGAATCCGACGCGCTGTCCCTGCAGATGCTGGGCATGCACGGCACGGTGGCCGCCAACCGCGCGGTCCAGAACTGCGACTGCCTCGTGGCCATCGGCGCCCGATTCGACGACCGCGTCACGGGCAAGGTCGCCACGTTCGCCCCGCACGCCAAGGTCATCCACGTGGACGTCGACCCGGCCAGCATCGCCAAGAACGTCCCCGTCGACATTCCCGTCGTCGGCGACGCCGCGGACATCCTGGGCAAGCTGCTCCCGCTCATCCGCACGGTCGACCGGTCGCCCTGGCTGGCGCAGGTGGCCGAGTGGAAGAAGAAGTTCCCCCTCCGCTACGCCGCCCAGGGCAAGATCAAGCCCCAGGAGATGATCGCCGCCATCGGGGCCGCCACCGACCACAACGCCATCATCTCCACCGGCGTCGGGCAGCACCAGATGTGGACGGCGCAGTTTTACGGCTGGCGTCGCCCGAGGCAGATCATCACCTCGGGCGGGCTGGGGACGATGGGCTTCGGCGTCCCGGCCGCCATCGGCGCCAAGATCGGCAACCCCAAGAGCACCGTCATCGACATCGACGGGGATGGCAGTTTTTCCATGACCATGGTGGAGATCATCACCGCCGTCCACAACGACGTGGGGGCCAAGTTCGTCGTTCTGGACAATGAGTACCTGGGCATGGTGAGGCAGTGGCAGGAGTTGTTTTACGGCAAGCGGTACTCGCACGTGGTGCACCGCTGCCCGGACCTGGCGGCCGTCGCGAGGGGCTTCGGCGCCCAGGCGGCCACCGTGAGCGAACGCACCGAGATCGCCGGCGCCATCGACGAGATGCTCGCCTGCGACGGCCCGTTCGTCCTGCACGCGAAGGTCGACCCCGAGGAGAACGTCTTTCCGATGGTGCCCGCCGGCAAGAGCCTCGACGAAATGGAACTGGGCGAGTTGGGAACGCTGGCCTGAGCCGGCGAAAGGAGATTGCACATGAGACACGTGATCAGTGCCCTGGTTCAGAACCAGCCGGGCGTTTTGGCGCAGGTCGCGGGCATGTTCGCCGCCCGCGGCTTCAATATCGACAGCCTCGTCGTCGGGCGGACGGAGAACCCCGACCTCTCGCGGATGACCATCGTCGCCGTCGGCGACGACCGCGTCCTCGAGCAGGTCCGCAAGCAACTGGCGAAGGTCATTCCCGTGGTGAAGGTCCGCGACTTCAGCGGGCTCAGCTACGTCGAGCGGGACCTCATGCTCGTCAAGATCGGCGCCCCGGCGGAGAAGCGGCCCGAACTGGCGCAGTTGGTGGAGCTGTTCCGCGGGTCCGTCGTGGACGTGGCCCGGGCGACCATGACGGTCCAGTTGTCGGGCACGGAAGACAAGCTCGAGGCGTTCATTGACCTGGTGAGGCCCTACGGCATCGTCGAACTGGCGCGCACGGGCACGATCGCGATGCAGAGAGGACAACAGAAACACACCCGGGAGAAGAACGACTCGGACGAGTGAAGAAGAAGAAAAAGACACCGCGAAACCGCAAGCGGGGAAGATCGGGAGACGAGTCGGACGAACCGGTGAAAAGGTTCGTCCGGCTCTGTTTTTTCCGGGGAAAAAGAACCGGGAAGGGGGAAGTTTTTTCTGGTCCGGAGGGGGCCTTTCTGGGACAATGGAGTGATTCCGGTTGGGTATATTTTTCGCGGCGATTCCCGGCCTTCGGGACCCCCGCCGCCTGGCTGATATCAGGAGCGAAAGGACTGCACATGGCCAAGGATGAGGCCCAAGACGTAGCCCACCCCGCCCATGGATATGGCGAAAGCCAGATCCAGGTTCTCCACGGGCTCGAGGCCGTCCGCAAACGCCCCGGCATGTACATCGGGGACACCACCATCCGCGGGCTGCACCACCTGGTCTGGGAGATCGTCGACAATTCCGTGGACGAGGCGATGGCCGGTCGGTGCCAGAGCATCGCCGTGACGATCAACGTCGACGGTTCGTGCACCGTCACCGACGACGGCGTGGGCATTCCGGTGGGGCTGCACCCGACGGAGAAGGTCTCGACGCTGGAGGTGGTGTTCTGTCAGCTCCACGCGGGGGGCAAGTTCGACCACGACGCGTACAAGGTGTCCGGCGGGCTGCACGGCGTGGGGGCCTCCGTGGTCAACGCGCTGAGCGAATGGCTCGAGGTCGAGGTCGCCCGCGAGGGAGACCTCTGGCGGATGAGTTTCGAGCGGGGCAAGAAACGCGAGGAGCTCAAGAAGATCGGCACGCGGAAGCGCAGCGGCACGAAGGTGACCTTCATGCCCGACGGGGAGATGTTCCCCGACAAGGCCCTGCGGTACGAGACGCTCGTGACCCGCATCCGCGAACTGGCGTACCTGAACGAGGGCGTGACCTTCAAGCTCAAGGACGAGCGCAACGGCAAGGAAGAGACGTACAAGTTCACCAAGGGGCTGGTGTCCTTTGTGGAGCACCTCAACCAGGGCAAGATCACGCTGCACCCGCCCGTGTGCCTGCACAAGGAAGACCCGGCGACGAAGTTGACGGTGGACGTCGTGCTGCAGTACACCGACAAGTACAATGAGACGCTCTTCACGTTCGCCAACAACATCAACACGGTCGAGGGCGGGACGCACCTGTCGGGGTTCAAGAGCGCCCTGACGCGGACGATCAACGCCTACGCCAAGAACGCCAATCTGCTCAAGAACGAGGCCACCCCCAGCGGCGAGGATCTCCGCGAGGGGCTGACCGCCGTCGTGTCCGTCAAGGTGCCCGACCCGCAGTTCGAAGGGCAGACCAAGACCAAGCTGGGCAACAGCGAGGTCGAGAGTTTCGTCACGCAGGCCGTCAACGAGGAACTGGCCAGTTGGATGGAGCAGCACCCGACGGAGGCCCGGCGGGTGGTGAGCAAGGGGGTGCAGGCGATGCAGGCGCGGGAGGCCGCCCGCAAGGCGCGCGACCTGACGCGACGCAAGGGCATGCTGATGGGCTCGAGCCTGCCGGGCAAGCTCTCCGACTGCCGCAGCAAGGACGTCCAGACGACCGAGTTGTTCCTGGTGGAGGGCGACTCGGCCGGCGGGCCCGCCAAGCAGGGGCGGGACTCCTTCACCCAGGCCATCCTGCCTCTGCGAGGCAAGATCCTCAACGTCGAAAAGGCGCGCCTGGACCGGATCCTGAACTCCGAGGAAATCCAGAAGATCGTGCAGGCCCTGGGCTGCGGCATCGGCGAGGAGGAGTTCGACATCGCCAAGCTCCGCTACGGCAAGATCATCATCATGACCGACGCCGACGTCGACGGCAGCCACATCCGCACTCTGTTGCTGACGTTCTTCTTCCGGTATCTGAAACCGTTGATCATGAACGGGAATATCTGCATCGCCCAGCCGCCGCTGTACCTGATCACCCGCAAGAAACACCGCGAGTACGTGCTGGAAGAAAAGCAGATGCGGAAGACCTGCACCGAACTGGGCATGGACCAGACCCGCCTGGAAGTGCGGGACGTGGCGGGCAAGAAACCCAAGGTCGTCGCGACGTTCGAGAAGGCCAAGCTCAAGGAACTCATCGAATTGCTGGACGACATGGCCGACAAGGCCGAGATCGTCCACCGGCGCGGTATCGCGTTCTCCGAGCTGCTGTCGCACCGAAACAAGGAAGGACGCCTTCCGACGCACTGGATGATCCTGAACGGACGGAACCTGTTCTTCCACTCGCGGGCGGAGTACAAC
>JAPLNA010000021.1 GCA_026693065.1 Planctomycetota bacterium | reverse complement strand
GCACCGAAGACCTCTCCAATGGCGGGGCGTTCCTGCACGTGCCGGTGAGTTCCCGGCCTGAGGTGGGCGACCGGATCAACGTGACCATCTCCGTTCCGCGAACGACGCCCAATTCCCGCATGCTCGAGGACTTCGCCGCCCCCGCCCGCGTCGTTCGCCACGTCCCGGGCGGCAGCGCCGACCTGTCCGGGATCGCCATCGAGTTCGAGAATCCCCTCGACATGATGCTCGACGCCTGAGCAATTGTCCCCGCCGCTTTCCCTCCCGCTCTTGATTGGGTGGCTCCAGACGGTACAATCTTACAAATGGATCAGAAGTACATTCGGAATTTTTCGATCATTGCCCACATTGACCACGGCAAGAGCACCCTGGCCGACAGGGTTCTCCTGCTGACCGGCGCTATTTCCACCCGCGACTTCCGCGACCAGGTCCTCGACTCGATGGATCTCGAGCGGGAACGGGGCATCACGATCAAGGCCTCGGCCGTCTCGGTGGACTACGAGCTCGACGGCGTGAAGTATCTGCTGAACCTCATCGACACGCCCGGGCACGTGGACTTCCACTACGAGGTCAGCCGAGCGCTCAAGGCCTGCGAGGGCGCCCTTCTCGTCGTCGACGCCGGCCAGGGCGTCGAGGCCCAGACCGTCGCCAACGCCCACCTGGCCAAGGCCAACGGACTCACCCTCGTGCCGATCGTCAACAAGATCGACCTGCCCGCCGCCCGCCCGGAAGACACCGCGATGGAGATCGAGAAGCTGATCCATCGCCCGGCGGAGGATTGCATTTTCGCCTCGGCGAAGACCGGGCAGGGCATCCAGGAGATGATGCGGGCGATCGTGGAACAGTTGCCCCCGCCCGCGGGCGATCCGACGGCCCCGACGCGGGCGCTGATCTTCGACAGCACCTACGACGACTACCGCGGCGTGATCGTTTACATCCGCGTGGTCGACGGCAAGATCTCCGTCGGCGACAAGATCCGCACGATGGGCACGGGCGACGTCTACAACGTCGGTGAGCTGGGCAAGTTCCGCCCCGCGGCCACCCACGTGTCCGTCCTGACCGCCGGCGAGGTCGGCTACCTCGTGGCCAACATTCGCAGCATCGCCGCGGTGCACGTGGGCGACACGATCACTCACGCGGCCGCCCCGGCCACCGAGGCCCTCGCCGGATACCGCCCGCCCCAGCAGATGGTCTTCTGCGATTTCTACCCGGGCCCGGAAACCCAGTTCCCGGAATTGCGGGACGCCCTCTCGAAGTTGCAGCTCAACGACGCGGCCCTGACGTTCGTGCCCATCAGCTCCGAGGCGCTGGGGTTCGGTTTCCGCTGCGGGTTCCTGGGCATGCTGCACATGGAGATCGTGCAGGAGCGGCTCGAGCGCGAGCACGGCGTGGACGTCGTGCAGACCGCCCCCACCGTCCCCTACCAGGTGCAACTGCGGGACCAGTCCGTCCACGAGGTCGACTCCGCCGGCGACCTGCCCGACCCCAGCCACATCGAGGAAATCCGCGAGCCCGTCGTCCGCGTCGACCTCATCGTCCCCAGCGACGCCATCGGGGCCGTCATGCAACTGGCCGAGGATCGCCGCGCGACCTACAAGTCTACCGAGTACCTCTCCGCCGACCGCGTGATCCTGGCCTATACGTTCCCGCTGGCGGAGATCATCTACGACTTCTACGACAAGCTCAAGAGCTGCACCCGCGGGTACGGCACGATGGACTACGAGCTGCTGGGCTTCTTCCCGGACGACCTGGTGAAGCTCGACATCCTCGTCAACAGCCAGCGGGTGGACGCCCTGGCCGTGATCTGCCACCGCACGAAGGCCGACGCCCGCGGGCGGAAGATCATCGGGCGGCTCCGCAAGGAGATCGACCGCCACCTGTTCGAGATCCCTCTCCAGGCGGCCATCGGGGGCAAGATCATCGCCCGCGAGAGCATCAAGCCGATGCGAACGAACGTGCTCGCCAAGTGCTACGGCGGCGACGTTACCCGCAAGCGGAAGCTGCTCGAGAAGCAGAAGGCCGGCAAACGCCGCATGAAAATGGTGGGCAACGTCGAAATCCCCCAGAAGGCCTTCATGGCCATCCTGGAAGTCGACGACGACTGAAGGCCCCTCGCCCTTCTCGCCCGGCGATTAAAGCGAACGCGGCGGGAACCAGTCCCGCCGCGTGGGTTTGTTGAATCGGCTGTGATGGGTTACTTGCGCTTGGTGTAGAAGTCCACCATTTCCTTGCAGCTCTTGACGGGGACTTTGCCGGCCTGGCCAGCCTGGCCGAAGGCGATCATGCGGGCCTTGACGACCTCGACCATCGCCGCGCGGGCGGGGGCGAGGTACTTACGCGGGTCGAACTCGCCGCGGTTGGTCGCGAAGATCTTGCGGATCGCGCCGGTGATGGCCATGCGGCTGTCGGTGTCGACGTTGATCTTGCGGACGCCGTTCTTGATACCGCGCTGGATTTCCTCGACCGGCACGCCGTAGGTCTGCTTCATCTTGCCGCCATAGGCGTTGATCATGTCCTGCAGGTCTTGCGGGACGGAGCTGGACCCGTGCATGACGATGTGGGTGTTGGGCAGGCGGCGGTGGATTTCCTCGATCAGACTCATCCGCAACACGTCGCCGGTGGGCTTGTGGGTGAACTTGTAGGCCCCGTGGCTGGTGCCGATGGCGACAGCGAGGGCGTCGACGTTGGTTTCCCTGACGAACTGCTCGGCCTGGTTGGGGTCGGTCAGATGTTCCTGGGCCTGCGCCTCGGTCAGCCCCGCGCCGTGCCCGTCTTCGATGCCGCCCAGGGCGCCGATCTCGCCCTCGACGCTCACGCCAACCTTGTGGGCCGCCGCGACCACATCGCGGGTGACCTTCACGTTGTAGTCGAGCTTGCTGGGGGTTTTGCCATCGGCCTCCAGCGAGCCGTCCATCATCACCGACGTGAACGCCTGCTCGATGGCGCTCTGGCAGACGGCCAGGCTGTTGCCGTGGTCCAGGTGCATCACGATGGGGATCTTCGGGTTCAGTTCCACCGCCGCGAGCATCAGGTGGCGGAGGTAGGCGTCATTGGTGTACTCGCGGGCGCCCTTGCTGGCCTGGATGATGACGGGGGAGTCGGTTTCGGCCGCCGCCGTCATGATGGCCTGGATCTGTTCCATGTTGTTGACGTTCAGTCCGGCCACGCCGTATCCGTTCTCGGCGGCATGGTCCAACAGCGTTCGCATGGGGATCAGCATTGTCGTGTCTCTCTGGTTGTGTCAGGAAGGCGAAGCCCGTGCCCTCCCGGGCCACCGGCAGGCTCCGCGCGAGTCGCGGATTATACGAAACTCTCACCGGCGCGCGAAGCATTTTCGGGAGTTTTCCGCGTGGAAAAAGAAGCAGGCAGAACCGGGATGGCCACCAACGGCACGAAGAACCCGGCGCGGCCTCTAACCTTCGGTTCTCGGCCGCAACCAAAGGCCCCAGTAGCCAGTAGCCGGTAGCCACGGGGAAACGGGATCCACTCCCAAAGCACGGGATTCCAACCGTCGCGCCCACGGTGGCCGCTCGCGGGGGACCCGGCGGCGGTTCCCCCGCACCCCCTTCCCCGGCCCACACACGCCCAAACAACAACACCCCCGATCTGCCCACGACTTCCCCTTCCGGTTCCCTTGGGGGTGTGTGGGCCGGGAAGAGGG
>JAPLNA010000020.1 GCA_026693065.1 Planctomycetota bacterium | reverse complement strand
TCGTCGAGATGGTGGCCAAGACCATCGCCGATAACGTCAAGATGCCCAACGGCAAGGGCGTCGAGGTCGTCTGGTCCAACGTGCTCATCGACGGCGAGAAGCAGGCCGACATCGTCGCGGGGCAGTTCAAGGCCGCCGGCGTCGACGCCGTCGTCTGCGCCCCGGACACCTGGGCGTTCCCGCAACTGACGCTCATGAGTCTGCTGGCGCACCTGCCGGCCGACATGCCCGTCAACATCACCTGCGGCAACAGCGGGCCCAAGCCCGGCGTGGTGTACGCTCACGCCGTCACGGGCGCCCTGGCCCAGTCGGGCCGGCTCGTCAGCCTCAACGTCGGCACCTGGCCCGACACCGGGCAGACCCCTAAGATGACCGACTCCACCGCCGCCCTGCTCGTCAACTGGTGCTACGCCGCCCTCACCTACGCCGGTCTCAAGGGCCGCCGCGTCGTCGTCTTCGGGCACGACTCCATGGGCATGGAGACTGCCCTGGCCCACGTGATCCCCACGCGCCGCACGTTCGGCCTGGAGATCACCCGCCTGGACATGAAGCTCCTCGTCGACATGCTCAACAAGGGCGCCTACGACAAGAAGGAACTCGACGGGCTCGTCAAGTGGTTCTAGAAACACCTGGGCGATCGCATCGACCGCTCCCAGACCGACGGCGAGTGCAAGTTCGTCCAAGGGCTGGCGATGTACCTGATCATGCGAGACCTGATGGCCGACCTGAACGCCGTCGGCGGCGGGTTCATGAACCAGCTCGAGTGGGGCTCCGACCGCCGGGCCACCCCGCTGCCCATCTGCGACGCGGCCGAGAGCCTGTTCAACAGCACGTTCGACCACAACGGCAAGAAGGAAGCGTTGCCCTTCGGCACCGAGGCCGACGTCCAGGGCCTGCTGACCATGCTGTTTTCCACCTGGCTGTCGGGCGGAAATCCGCCGCTGTTCATGGACTTCCGCAAGGTCTGGGAGCCGTGGGAAATCCAGGGCCTGGCCACCAAGCTCGGCGTGGAGTTCACGGGCGAGGAGCTCTGGGCCAGCCGAGGCCTGGTCGACGGCGACAACTCCGGCTCGGCCAGTTTCGACTGGGCGGGCAAGCCGGGCGACTCCATGAGCACCATCATGAAGAACATCGCCATGCCCGGGGCGGACCTGTTCTACTTCCCCGGCGGCGGCAACAGCGTGACGTTCATCACCCCCGGCGGCATCGAGGGCATCGCCGCCCGCCTGGCCTACAGCCAGCTCAACGGCATGTTCAGCATGGTCTGGGACGAAGCCTGCACCGTCGACCTGCCGGCCGACCTGGCCGAGGGCGTCCGCAAGACCTCGACCTACACCTGGCCCCACACCTGGGTCGTGCCCAAGTACGCCACGATGGCCGAGTACAAGCAATACGCCCCGGCCAACCACTTCCACATGACCTGGAACCTTTCTCCGGCCCGCCTTCAGTATTGGATGGACCTCACCAACGTCCTGTCCGTCGCCCCCTGGCAGTCCCGTCCTTCCTACATCGAAGGCCTCGACCGCCCCAAACCCCTCATCCACCTGATCAACGGCGGCGAGAACACGACTAAGGCGATCCTGGCGAGGTAGCGTTCAGCCATCCAGAGACGAACCCGAAACACCCACGGACCCCAACCGGTCCGTGGGTGTCTTTTCTCTTGCGTAACAACATTTCACCCCTTGCCCCCCCACCATCCCCCATCTACAATCTTTTGATGATTGCCGGAACTCCGGGTAATTCGCTTCCACACATTCTCCGAGGGGACTCGTTGATCATTGCTATGGCGCACTTCACCCTGACGACGAAACAAGAGGTGTAGAATGCCTTCCAGAACTGACACACGGGTCATGACCGCATCTGAATTGGCAAATGGCCTCTCCCTTGTCCGGGAAACATTCTACAAGAGGTGCGCCTCGACCCTCGCGGGAATCACCGGCCGGTGTCCGGGGGCCACAACACCCTCGGCAATC
>JAPLNA010000019.1 GCA_026693065.1 Planctomycetota bacterium | reverse complement strand
TGGGGGGCTCCAGGCTTTCACAGGGTACTGCGTAATTAGCTGTAGACTTTGTGAAAGGCCTGCATCGTCTTCCAGATTTGCTGGATGTGTGCGCGGTCATGACCGGCGACGAAGCCGGTCAGTTCCAGCAAAGTGGTGGGACCAAAGATGGCGTGCCGGGCCGTTCTGGACCATTCAGCCTGCAGGCCGTTTAACAGGCCGAGTGCTTCCTTGCGCGCGGCGATGAAATCGGCCAGAGCCTGACGGCCATCCTGCTCGGCGCAATGACGTTCTTCCACCCAGCGGTCGGTGACTTCGCCGGCCAGGAAAGGATTCTCTTCTGCCAGCAGCTTGCGAATGCGCGGCAGGTTGACTTCGCGCTCCACATCACGCAGGTGGCAGAGGATTTCGGTCAGGCACCACTCAGCGGGCGCAGGCTGACGCCTCCAGGCATCCAGCGACAGGGATGCGACCAGTGTGGCGATGGCAGCCGGGGTGGAACGCAGGTTGGCTAACAGCGCCTGGGGCGTCTGGAATGATATTTTAAGCGTTTCAGGGTCGGTTTTTTCCAGCCAGCCGCGGAACGATTCCAACGTCCCTTGCCCCATCCCCCGTTCTAGAACCGGGACTATCACGCCCCGTCCGGGAACCGGGACTACCCCGCCCCGTTCGGGAACCGGGACTACCTCGCGGGAACCGGGACTACCCCGCCCCGTCCCCCGTTCTAGAACCGGGACTGTCACGCGGGAACCGGGACTACCCTGCCCCGTTCTAGAACCGGGACTACCCCGCGGGACCCCGCCTGGTTCCGCAGACACTTCACCGGATTTCCGGACCCAGAAGACCGGGAACCCGGCGGCCTGAGTCGGTTTGACTTCCCGTTCGATATCGTCGCCAACCATCACAGCCGGGTCTTCCGGCCAGCCCAATTGCGCTAAAACTTCCGGATAGTAAGCGACCGTCTCTTTGGTGAAGTGAAATGTCTCATAGGAAGTCACCAGCGCAAACGGATATTTCTCCGGCGGCAGGCCAGCCCAGCGCAGACGATGTTGGACGGCCTTCAACGGAAAAAAGGGGTTGGTGGCAATCACCACCCGATAGCCTTGCGCGAACGCCCAGTCCACCAGGCGGACGGCCTCCGGGATGGGCTTCGTCAGGGCACCCAGGGTCGGGAAGATTTCATCGTAGAAGCGGTCAATCGCCGTCTGGAGCGCGGACCGGTCAAAGCCGAGCCTGGGAAAGAAATAAGCATCGAAGACATCCCGCAGGGTGAGAGCCGGGTCCGTATTAACCATCATCGCCTTCGTCCCGCCTGTCAGAGCCGGGATCATCACCTCCGGCGCCACTTTCTCCGCCAGCGCGGCGGAGAGAGCCTTGAAGTAGGCCGGGATGAAAACGTCCATGTTGGTTTCGAGCAGTGTGTCGTCGAGGTCGAGCAGGAGTGTGATGGGCATAGCAGCTCGCAGCAGCCTCCTCGCCGCCAAGCCCCTTTGAGTATTCGGAACGGCAGCGGGAGCTTATGGATTTATTTCTTCACTTCAAACATAGGCGGAAGAGGATGGCATTCCCCACAGCCAATATACGGGTCGAAACCGGACCGCTGAGTCTTTTCACAAAAAGCTGTC
>JAPLNA010000018.1 GCA_026693065.1 Planctomycetota bacterium | reverse complement strand
TGGGGGATGAGTGATCCGGAGAATGACGCGATGGCGTCAGTGACGATAACGAGTCTTCCTTCGCATGGTTTTCTCACGCAATGGGGTAACATTCCAGTGACGATGGGTCAGGTGATTGGCGCTGGGGAGATGCCGTATGTGACGTATACATCTGATCCTAACTGGCATGGCACAGATGGATTTGATTACAAGGTGACGGACTCGTATCCAGGGACATCAGTGAACTCCGCGCATGTGACGGTGAATGTAACAGGCGACCAGGCACCGGTTGCTCAGTCGTTTAGTGTGGACGCTCATGAAGGTCAATCAGTGTTGTTAACTGGTTGGGGGATGAGTGATCCAGAGAATGATGACGTCGGTAACGATAACGAACTTGCCGGGCCATGGGGCGCTTCAGTTTGGCAACGGTTCATCGGTTGTGACGAACCAGGTAATAGCCGCTTCGGATCTAGGGAGCGTGGCGTTTATATCTGATCCTAACTGGCATGGGACGGACGGATTTGATTACAAGGTAACGGACTCTTATCCAGGGACGTCGGTGGATTCGGCTCATGTGACGCTGAACGTTACAGGTGATCAGGCTCCGACAGCACAGGCGTTTAGCGTGGATGTTCCTGAAGGGCAACGGACATATGTAACTGGATGGGGCATGACAGATCCGGAGAACGACGTGCTTTCATCGGTGACCTTAACGAGCTTACCTTCGCATGGTTCCCTATGGCTTGGGGGAAGTAGTCTGGGGTTGGGACTGATAAGGGCTGGGGATTTACAATACGTGGAGTTAGTTGCTGATCCTAACTGGCATGGCACAGATGGATTTGATTACAAGGTGACGGACTCGTATCCAGGGACATCAGTGAACTCCGCGCATGTGACGGTGAATGTAACCGGAAATAATGCTCCGGTGGCTATAGATGATAACAAATCGACCCCTGAGGACGTGCCGTTGACCGTAGCAGCGTGGGACGGGGTGCTCAGCAATGACACGGACTTGGAAAGTGACAGTTTGACGGCTCTGCTGGTCGCGGGACCTGCACATGGGACCTTGGACCTGCATGCTGACGGATCGTTTACCTACACACCGGCCTCTAACTTCAATGGGACGGATTCGTTCACATACAAGGCGCATGATGGTGCGGCTGACAGCGAAATAACGACGGTGAATCTTTGGGTGACTTCAGTTAATGACGCTCCGGTGGCTCGGGATGGATCGTTCACCACGGCGGAGGACACGGCCATTTTAATGCCGAGGGGTGGTTACGATGTGGATGAAGACACTCTGACGTCTACTGTAGTGACGCCGCCCGCTCACGGGTGGCTAAGCGGGGACTCATCAGGCGTGACTTACCATCCGCAAGCTGACTGGCACGGGACGGATTCCTTCACGTATAAGGTGAATGATGGTCAAGTGGATAGCAATATAGGGACGGTGAGCATCACTGTTACCCCGGTGAATGACGCGCCTGTTGCCGGGAACTTTAGCGCATCGGGCACCGAGGACATTTCTGTACCATTGTCGGGTTGGAATT
>JAPLNA010000017.1 GCA_026693065.1 Planctomycetota bacterium | reverse complement strand
GTTCTTGCCACCGTCCTTTCCGCACTCGCCGCGGACGGAATAAAGTTGCAGGCCGACGGGGATCTTCCTGGCGGCCTCGGCCTCGGCCGCCCGCAGCCCAAGCCTTCCCAGCAGCAACCCGGCCGCTCCGGCGGCGCCAGCCATCAGGAATTCCCGTCGTGTCGGCCTATTCGTGCGATTGTGCATTCTTCCGTTCCCACGCCCAAGCCGGCTACGCCCCGCTCAAGAAGGGCGACAAGGTCGCCGGCAAGGTTGTCGTGCGCCTGACGCCCTGACGAGGCCGGCGGGTATCGCCCGGCAGGCCACGAACGTGAAGTTAGAGGATTGGATGGCCAAAGTCTGCTACAGCTCGTGACACGAATACCGTGGGTGAGCGACATTTCTTCCTGGGAAAGCGCCAGATAACTGGCGAGGAGTAGCGAATGAAAGAGTCGTACGGTGAAGGCGTAGCGAGCCACACCGGCCCCAAGCCGTGCGCCGGTGCCCGCGAGGGCATGGGCGAAGCGTCGGCAGGGGTACGGGCGGGCCGAGTATTGAGCCGCGAAAGTAATGCTAAGATCGGGGTGCCGACGCCGTCCAGATGGCCGGAAGGCAACACCGGGCGGGCCGCCAACGCAAGGCCCGCCTCGGACCCCGCGCGGTCGAAGACCTCGCGCACGCCCGGAAACTCCCCGCGCAGGAACTGGGAGACCCCTGACCCGGCCTTGGCGAAGGGTGCCAAGGCCCGCGCCGTGAACCCTACTGGGGAACGACGGCGATGAACGGGACAGGGGAGTCGGACAGGCCCATAGTACCGAGGAAGCTCTCGAACAATGGGGCGGCTGCGGCCGCACCGGCGGAGGGAGCCGAGGGAAGGGGCCTGGCCAAGGAGAATCTTCTCCGGCAAAACCAGCCTATCGGACACAGAGCCGCTCCTGGCTGGCAAAACGCGTTGGAGAGGATACGGCAGGCAGCAAAGAAGGATAAGGATGTACGGTTCACGGCCTTGTGGCATCACGTCGCCAAAGTTGACCGCCTCCGGGAGGAATACTTCGCCCTCAAGCGCGACAGCGCACCGGGAGTGGACGGCCAGACGTGGCAGCAATACGGGCAGGACTTGGAGGCCAACCTTCAAGACCTGTCGGGACGGCTGCACCGCGGGGCTTACCATGCCAAGCCGGTCCAGCGGGTTTACATCCCCAAACCCGACGGGCGGCAGCGGCCGATCGGCATTCCCACGCTGGAGGACAAGCTTGTCCAGCGTGCGGCCGTGAAGGTTCTGTCGGCCGTGTACGAGGCCGACTTCATGGGCTTCTCTTACGGATTCCGGCCCAACCGGGGCTGCCATGACGCATTGGACGCCCTGGCGGTTGGAATCAGTGATCGAAAGGTGAACTGGGTGCTGGACGCGGACATTCGCGGCTTTTTCGATACCCTGAGCCACGAATGGCTGGTGAAGTTCGTCGAGCACCGGATCGCGGATCGGCGCGTCGTGCGGCACATCAAGAAGTGGTTGAACGCCGGCGTGCTGGAAGACGGGAAGCGAATGCAGGTGGAGGAAGGTACGCCCCAAGGTGGCAGCATCAGCCCCTTGCTGGCGAACATCTACCTCCACTACGTGTTCGACCTCTGGGCCGACCATTGGAGAAGGACGCGGGCGCGTGGCGATGTAGTGATGGTGCGTTACGCGGACGACTTTGTGGTGGGCTTCCAACATCAGCATGAGGCCGAGCGGTTCCTGGCGGACTTGCGTGAGCGATTCGCCAAGTTCAACCTGGAACTGCACCCCGAAAAGACCCGCCTGTTCCGGTTCGGCCGCTTTGCGAGCCAGCAGCGGGAAGAGCGGGGCCAAGGCAAACCGGAGACGTTTGACTTCCTGGGCTTCACGCACAGTTGCGGGAAGACCCGTCAAGGGAAGTTCATCATACTCCGCGTGCCGATGAAGAAGAGGATGCGGGCCAGGCTCAAGTCGATCAAGGTCGAATTGAGGCGGCGCCTGCATGACCCGGTGGCGGACGTGGGCAAATGGCTGCGGTCGGTGGTGACGGGCTGGATGCGGTATTATGCCGTCCCGCTCACCTACGACATCCTTGCGACATTCCGCAGGCATGTCATCTGGCTGTGGTCCAAGGCCCTGCGTCGTCGTAGCCAAAGGAGCAGTTTGACTTGGCGGGACATCTTCCGCCTGGCCAACCTCTGGCTGCCCATGCCCCGCATCTATCATCCGTACCCTTGGGAGCGTTTGCGCGTCCGATCCAAGGCAAGAGCCGTATGAGGTAATTCCTCACGTACGGATCCGTGCGGGGGGCGGGCCGCAAGGCCCGTCCCTACCGCGACGAAAGCGCCAGATAACTGGCGAGGAGTAGCGAATGAAAGAGTCGTACGGTGAAGGCGTAGCGAGCCACACCGGCCCCAAGCCGTGCGCCGGTGCCCGCGAGGGCATGGGCGAAGCGT
>JAPLNA010000016.1 GCA_026693065.1 Planctomycetota bacterium | reverse complement strand
GCTCTCCGGATGCGCCCGCAACCGCACGTCCATGTCCGCCGGGGCCGAGGCCTCCGCCGCCGAGGCCAGTTCGGCCATGTCCTGCACCTCGCTGTCTCGCAACTGTGCGTCGTTGGCCGTCTGCAGCAGGACCAGCAGGTAGCCCTCCCGCACTCGCACGGGCGCGGGCGGCGGACCCCCGGCGCGGCGGAACCTCGCGGCCCCGTCGGCCGGGGCCGGCTCTCGCAGGCTCGTCGCCCACGAAGCCGTGTGGTTGAACCCCACGTGGTCGATCTGCGTATAGCGGAACCGGTCGAAGAACCCGCGTTCCATCACGAAGACGGCCGCCCCGTCGACCCGCGCCGCCCGGGCCGCCGCCTGCCACGGCCGGTTCACGCCGTTCCAGACGAACACCACCCGCGGCCTGCGTGACCAGGGCCTTCCCGGCCCAGGGGCCACCACCTCGACCTCGTGCCCCAGCCTTCGCAATCCGGCAGCCACGGCCTGGTGCGGTTCAGCGGCAGTTCGCCACTGACGGTTGTCGGCGATCACCACGGTTCTCAAGCCACGTCCTCCAGTTTCCCGCCGGCACGGCCCGCAACCGCGAGCCGGGCGAGAGGTCCACGATGTCCCCCCCGCCGGCCCGAACGCCCGCGAGGGCCTCGGCGAACTGCCGCTCGATCCCCTCGGGCACGGGCGTGTCATAACGCCCTTCCCAGCCTTGCGACTGCCCGGCGTATGGCTCGATCATCGCGGGCCCATCGCCGCCGGTGTAATCCACGCCCACCAGGGCGAACTGCCGCACGCCCTGCCAGTACGCCCAGTTGACGGCCATCAGAACGACCGATCCGTTCCGCATCACCGCCGCCTCGCCGTTCTCATCTCGCACGGGCGTCGGCTGCCAGGCGGGCTCTTGCCGCACGAACTCATCGCACCACGTCAGCCGCCGGTCTGCCGGGCCCAGCTTGTAGGCCCCGTGCGGTTTCCAGAGTTCCTCGTGGTAGCGGGCCCCCAGGCCCGGGTCGTGCCACAGGTTGCGGTAGGTGTCTCGAATCACCAGCAGGTCCCATGGCACGGCCCGGAGGGCCCGCAGGCAGAGCACGCGGTTTGTTCCGGCCAGGAGAAGGCCGGTTGAGTCCGCACAGGCCCGCCAGAAGGCCGGCGGCATCGCGTCAACGGAAGGCCCGTTGCCCACGATGACCGCCGACCTCCCTCGCGGGGCCACGATGGCTCCGCCCCGGCCCACGACTACACGGTGGCGTCGAAGACGCCCTTGACCAGCTTCAGTTGCCGGTGGTCGGTGTAGTCCTCGTCCCAGTTGCTCGCGGTGGCCAGTTGGGCGTCGGTCGGATTGACCGTCGCCGAGTTCCACTTCATCCCGTAGACCTCGTACTCGACGTCGAAGTCCTCACGCACGTAGTACATGCTGGACTCCTTCAGGATGTCGCGCTGGATCTCGATGCCCTGATCGTAAATGATCCTCGCCGTCAGGGCGCCCACGCCCAGCCCCAGCACCGCGTACTCGGTGGCGTAGTTGCTCGTCAGGGCCGAGACCAGGCTCGGCACGTCGGCCACCACCACCGCCCGCCCGAAGCACTGCACCACGTCCTGGTAGATCGTCACGCCGGCGACCTTGTCGACCTTGTAGTTGGTGATGCTGTCGCCCACCAGGTCGGTGAACACCGCCGAGGGCATCAGGAACGTCACGATGTCCTCGCGAGCGTCGCCAATCTTCGCCAGGAGCTGGTTGATGTAGCTCATGCTGGCGGTGACCTTCGCCCCGGCCGTCTTGCCGCGGGCGGCCTGGAGAATGTGAATGTTCGCCGAGGCCGTCGTCCCGTTGGTCGTGTCGGCCGAGTCCACCGCCGCCACCGCCGCGGCCACTAGGTTGTTCCGGATCGCCAGCAGCTTGGCGTCGGCGAACTGCTGGCCGAGGTTGACCATCGCCGAGTTCATGTCGAACGCCCGCCCGGCCTTGCGGGCCTGGATGTCGGTGATGGCCACCGGCCCGCAGCCCTTGGTCTGGCGGATCAGCGTCCCGCCGGTCATCTCCAGCTTCTGGACGTCCACCGTGTTACCCGGGTTGGCGTTGTCGCGCCGGGCGATCAGGCTGCTGACGGGCTTCCATCGCCCCGTCGGCGTGAAGTCGCCCCCCTCAGCCATCTGACGGGCCGGGTCGCTCTCCAGCACGGTCGCCCCGCGGGCGGCCGCGTTGAAAACGTCGATGTGCTCCACCGTCCGCCGATACTCCTCCGCCCGCAGCGTGTCCGTGTACACCATGTCGCTGGGGGCGCCGTATGTGCTTGTCATGCTCGTTTCCTTTCGTTGATCGTTACGTCAAACCGCCTTGTCATTCCCATTCCCGTTCACGGCTCTCCTGGCCAGCCTCAAGTACGCCCCGGGCCCGTACCGCGCGATGAATTCCGCCTTGCGGGCCGGATGGCGGTCCAGGTCGGCCAGGTTCACCGACGGCGGCGCCACGGCGCCTTTCCGGGCGCCGCTGCCGGTGTCGCCCGACGCCGGCAGGAAGTGCGCCCCCTGCTCCGACAACCACGCCGCGACGAACTGCCCCGCGCCCAGCGGCTGGACGCCCTCGGCGTCGGCGTACATCACCGCCCCGGCCTCGTCCAGCACGTGCACGACGGGGCTTGCGCCCGATACGTCCACGCGGATCCGATCGGCCAGAAGGGCCGTCGCCTGGGCGAGCATCTTCTCGCCGTGGGGCGCCCCCGCGCCCACGCCGGCCACGGCCAGCGCTCGGGCCAGTTCCCCGGCCCCGACGACTTCGGCGAGCATCCTCTCCAGGCCCGCCGCCCGCTCGCGAACGGCCGCCGCCTGATCCCGCTCGGCCAGCAGCCTCTGATACTGCTCGAGCTGCCGGTCGTCCAGCGTCCGCCCGCGGAGGCCCTCCAACTGCGTCTCGGCCGCCTGCGCCCGCAGGCGATACTTCCGCGACCGGGCCACCTCCCGCAGGTATTCCTCCCGCCAGTTGCGTTCGGGCGCGGGAGTTTCACCGGGTTGTTCCACTGTCGGCTCGTTCATCGCGACACGTACCCCTTCCCGCGGGCCCGGGCGGCCAGGTCCAGATACCCCTGCGAGCCGTGCCGCGCGATGAACCGGGCCTTGCGGGCGGCGCTGCGGTCCAGGGATGTCATCAGGGCCACCGGGTCGGCCTCGGAGGCCGGGGCCGCTCCGTCGATCACCGCACGGGCCTGGGCGGCCTCTCGCTGACGATCGGCCGACTCTCGCAGCAGCGGATTGTCCCGCACCTGCTCCAGCAGGAACTCGGTCGGGTTGGACTCGATCCGCACCAGTCCTTCGGCGTCGACCTCGCACCG
>JAPLNA010000015.1 GCA_026693065.1 Planctomycetota bacterium | reverse complement strand
GTGGGGCAGGCCTCCTCGCAGAACCCGCAGAAGATGCACCGCGAGAAGTTGATGCGGAACGACTTGGGCCGCCGGGCCTCGAAGGTCCAGCAGGAAGATCACGAACACGAACAGCACGAGGATCGCGCCGGCGTAGACGATCACCTCCAGGGCCGCCGCGAACGGGGCCCCCAGCGAGAAGAACGTCATCGCGACGGCCAGCAACGACACGGCCAGGTACAGCAGGGCGTGTACGGCGTGGGCGCGCGTGATGACCATCAGGGTGGCCAGGCAGGCCGCGGCGGCCGAGATGTAGAAGACGTAGTTCATGGTTGTTGCGCTATGGCAAGAGCGTCTTGGGATCGACGGGCGGTTTCTGGTTCTCGCCTTCGCCCTTGGCCTGCCCGGCGATCTCCAGGCCGGCGCGGCGGTAGAAGTTGTAGCCGGGGACCTTCCCGGGCCCGGAAATCAGCAGGTCTTCCTTCTCGTAGACGAGGCTCTGGCGAATGGGCTCGGCCATCTCGGCATCGGGGGTCAGTTGGATGGCGCAGGTGGGGCAGGCCTCCTCGCAGAACCCGCAGAAGATGCACCGCGAGAAGTTGATGCGGAAGAATTCGGGATACCGTCGCCCGTCGGGGCCCTCGGCGGCCTGGATGGCGATGCAGTCGACCGGGCAGACGGCCGAGCAGAGGTGGCAGGCGACGCAGCGTTCCTGGCCGTCGGGGTCGCGAGAGAGAATGATCCGCCCGCGCCACCGCGGGCTGTACGTGCGTTTCTGCTCGGGGTACTGCACGGTGAACCGCCGGGCGAAGCCGTGGCGGAAGACCGTCCAGATTGTCCGCAAAATGCTCAGCATGGGTCTCTCGTTCATTCTCCCTGGGCCAGCACGATGGCCCCGGTGACCAGGAGGTTGGCCAGGGCCAGGGGCAGCAGCAGCTTCCAGCCCAGGGCCAGGAGTTGATCGTACCGCGGGCGAGGCAGCGAGGCGCGGATCAGCACGATGAAGGCGATGACGGCGAGGGTCTTGATCGCGAACCACGCCACCGGGTGCAGCCACGGGCCCAGCCACCCGCCCAGGAACATCACCACCGTCAGGGCCGAGACGAGCGTCACGCCGATGTACTCCGCCACGAAAAACATGGCGAACTTGAAGCCGGAGTACTCGGTGTGGAACCCGGCTACCAGTTCGTTTTCGCCCTCGGGCAGGTCGAAGGGGATGCGTTTGGTCTCGGCCAGGGCGGCGACGAAGAACACGCCCAGGCCCACGCACTGGGGCAGGCAGAACCACAGACCGCGCTGGGCCTCGACGATGTCGGAGAGGTTGAAGGAGCCCGCCTGGAGCACCACGCCCAGCAGCGACAGGCCCATGAAGACCTCGTAGCTGATCATCTGCCCGACGGCCCGCAGGCTGCCCAGGAGCGAGTATTTGTTGTTGGACGCCCACCCGCCCAGGGCCACGCTGTAGACCGACAGCGACGACATCGCCAGCACGAACAGCAGCCCGACGTTCAAGTCCGCCACCGCCAGCCCGGGCCCCCAGGGCACGACGGCAAACGAGAGCAGCGTGACGGCCATCACGATGCCCGGGGCGATAATGAACACCGCGCGGTCGGCCAGCGGCGGGAGCCAGTCTTCCTTGAAGAAGATCTTCACCATGTCGGCCACGCTTTGTAGCAGGCCGAAGGGTCCGACGCGGTTGGGCCCGTAGCGGTCCTGCCACAGCCCCAGGAGGCGGCGCTCGACCCAGATCAGCAGGGCCGCGAGGGTCAGCACGGCCCCCAGGACGCAGACGATGGTGATAAGGGGCCCGAGGATCGCGTTCATGGGCGTCCCTCCGGGGCGGCGGGCGCGGCGAGAGAAACACTCCCGCGCGCGGGGAGGGAGAAGAATGGCAGGTCCGCCAGGGCGGCCGGAAGGGCGGCGGCGCCGGGGGGAATGGCTTCGAGGATTCTCGCCGGCAGGGCGAGCGTGCGACCGGCGAGGGTTACGGTGACGGGGGCGCCGTCACGGACGCCGAGCCGCCCAGCGTCGACGGGGCCGAGTGCGACGTACGGCCGCGGCGCCAACTCCGCGATGCCGGGGGAGTGAACGCTCAGTTCTTCGGAACCGAATACGTGCCAGGCGGGCGTGAAGAGGATTTCGCCGTCGCCCTCCGACGCCGGGGGTGTCGGGGCGAAGTAACCCGCCGGTTCACTGGACGGTTCGATAATGCGTTTGCCCGGGTCGCCGCCTTGGAGCGGGCCGGCCACTTCGATCTGGAACTTGTGCACGCCCTGGTCGGAGTTCCACCGGGGCGACCAGTACCGCGGGATCAGAGGCCCGGGCGGGTTGAGGGGCGAGCCTTCCATCGAGAAGGCCAACGGCGTGTCGAGGTCGGCGGCGGGGGCGGGCTCGCGGACGTCGATGTGGGCCGTCATGGCCGTGCGGCCGCTGTAGCGGTGGGGCTGGCGCGGGATCTTCTGACCGACGAGGCGGAAGTCAGCCGCCGGGCCCAGGGTGGTTACGTCGCGGAAATCGCCCGAGGAAACCGCCATCGCGGCGAGAATGTCTTCCCAGCGGGGCCAGGACACATTGGGCGTCAAGGCCGTCAGCCATCGCCAACTTTCCTGAACGGGCGCCTTCGGCGGGCAGACGGCGTAGGACCGCTGCGCCCGGCCTTCGTTGTTGACGAGGGTGCCGGACGATTCGGCGAACGTCGCGGCCGGCAGCACGAGTTCGGCTCGGGCGGTGGTGGCGTTGGCGAGCGAATCGATAACGATCACGTGCTTGGCCGCGGTGAAGATCTCGTCGACGAGGGCGGCGTCGGCGTGGCGGTACAGGTCGGACTCGAGCACGATGAGCGTGTCGGCCGAGCCGTCGCGGAGGGCCCTCAGGACGTCGGCGAGGTTGCCCCCGGGCAGAAGGGCCAACCCGACGCTGTTGCACTCCGGGGCCGTCAGACACAGCCGGGCCTGGGGGTTTGTCTTGCCCAGGGCGGCCGCGACGTTGGCGGCGGCGTGGAGGAGGGCCTCGCTGCCGCAGGATGGGCCCGAGACGATCAGCGGGGCGGCGGCGGATTTCAGCGAGGCGGCGATTCGCTCGGCGAGTTCGGCGGCGGCGGGCGGAAGGTTCGGGACGGCCGGGGCGGCCGGGTCGAGGGCGTGGGCGACGGCGAAGCCCAAGGCCGCCAGATCGCCCGGGGCGGCGCGGTAGGGGGCGGCGGCCAGGTCGTCGAGGCGAGTCGGGCCTGTGGCGGCGAGGAAGAACGGGCCCTTCTCCTCCTGGACGGCGGTGCGCAGGGCGGCCTCATGCCAGGCGGGGATCTTCAGCAGGGCGGCCTTCGCGAGGCGCGGAGCACGGACGGCGGCTTGTCGCAGGGCGAGGGCGAGGAGGGGGGCGGTGTTCGAGACGTCTTCGCCCAGGAGGAAAACCGCGGTGGATTGGGAGACGTCGCGGAGGGACGCGAGAGGGAAACGACGGAGAAGGGAAAGGGAAGAACCGGAGAGAAGATGCTGCGAAACCGCAAGCGGGTGGAAGAAGCGGGAGGGGGAGACGAGGGTTCGCAGCGCGAAGTTGGATTCGAGGGTCGCGCGAGGGGAACCCAGACCGATGCACTTTCCGGAGGAGAGGAGACTCTTCGCGAGTCGGATCGCCTCTTCCGCGGATACCTGCGCGAGGGCGTTGTCGCCCTGACGCAGAAGGGCTTGGAGGATTCGTCTGGGACTGTTGACGAACTCGTACCCGTACCGCCCGCGGTCGCACAGGAAGTAGCCGTTGACCTCGCGATGGTATCGCGTGCGAACGCGGCGGAGCGTGCCGTACCGCTGGCCCGGGAACGTATTGCAGCCCAGCCCGCAGTGGACGCAGACCGACGGGGCGGTCTGAAGATCCCACTTGCGGGTGTAGTGTCGCTTGAGGCTCTTGTCGGTGAAGACGCCCGTGGGGCAGACCTCGACGAGGTTGCCGCTGAACTCGCTCTCGAGGGGCCCGGGCGACGGGCGGCCGAAGTACACGCCGTCGTGACAGCCCTGCACGCCTACGTCTCTCCCGCCGGCGTAGTCGGCGTAGAACCGCACGCAGCGGTAGCACTGGATGCAGCGGTTCATCTCGTGGTTGACCAGCGGGCCCAGATCCTGGTTGCGGTGCGTCCGCTTGGGGAAGCGGCTTTGGCGGCGGACGTGCCCGGCCATCACCGTGACGTCCTGCAGATGACACTCGCCGCCCTCGTCGCAGATGGGGCAGTCGTGCGGGTGATTGAGCATCAGCCACTCGATCACCTTGGCGCGAAACTCCCGGGCCTCGTCGTCGTTGACGGAGACCCGCATGCCCTCGGCCGGGGCCGTCATGCAGGACATCACGATCCGCCCGCGGGTGTCGGCTTCGTCCTTGAAGACCTTGACGGCGCACTGGCGGCAGGCCCCGACGCTTCGCAGCACCGGGTGCCAGCAGAAGTAGGGCACGTCGAAGCCCAGCGAGAGGCAGGCCTCCAGCAGGTTCACCGAGGGGTCGGTGAGGTCGAATCGCCGGTTTTCGATGTAGATCTTCATTGAATAACAATCATTTCCACGGACAGCGTTTCTCGCGGACGTGGCGTTCGAAGTCGTCGCGGAAGTATTGCATCGCCCCGCGGAGCGGTTCCATCGCGCCGGGGGCCAGGGCGCAGAACGTCGCGCTCATCTTGATCAGCCTGACGTGATCGGCGAGAACCTGGAGGTCGCCCTCCTCGCCGCGTCCGTCCTCGATCGCCTCGAGCGTGTTGGCCACCCAGGGCAGGCCCTCGCGGCAGGGGGTGCACCAGCCGCAGCTTTCGCGGGCGAAGAATCGCTCCATGCTCAGGAGCATGCCGACGGGACAGGTGCGATCGTCCAGGACGATCATGGTTCCCGTGCCCAGGCGGCTGCCGGCCTTTTCGACCGAGGCGAAGTCCATCGCGACGTCGAGGTGGGCGTCGAGGAGGAAGTTGGTGGAGGCTCCGCCGGGCAGCAGGGCGCGGAAGTTCAATCCGTCGGCCATGCCGCCGGCGTGGTCGAAAAGGATCTCTCGCAGGGGCGTGCCCATGGGCAGTTCCCACAGGCCCGGGCGTTTGACCCGCCCGCTGACGCCGAAGAGTTTCGTGCCGCCGTCGGGCCCCAGCGACAGGCCCAGATACCACGCCGCCCCGCGGGCCAGGATGTGCGGCAGGTTGCAGAGCGTCTCGACGTTGTCGATGAGCGTCGGTCGGCCCCAGAGCCCGCTGACGACGGGGAAGGGGGGTTTGGCCCTTGGCACGGCCCGCCGGCCCTCGAGGGCGCCCAGCAGGCCCGTCTCCTCCCCGCAAATGTACCGACCGGCCGAGGGGTGTACGTACACCTCCACCCGCCGTCCGCTGCCCAGCACGTTCGCTCCGACGTACCCCGCGGCGGCGGCCTCGCCCAGCGCCTGCTGCAGCCGGGCCATCGGTTCGCCGTACTCGCCGCGAATGAAGAGGAACGCCGTCTGGGCCTCGACGGCCAGGGCCGCGATCAGCAGCCCCTCGATGAGTTGATGCGGGTCGCCCTCCATCAGCCAGCGGTCCTTCATCGTGCCCGGTTCCATCTCGTCGGCGTTGGCGACGACGTACCGCTCGCCCGGCAGGTCGGCCGGCGGGGGCATCAGGCCCATCTTCACGCCGGTGTCGAACCCGCCCCCGCCGCGCCCGCGGAGCTTGGCGCGGTGAATCTCCCCTTGGATGTCCTTGGGCGACAGGCCCAGGGCCTTGCGCAAACCCTGATACCCTCCCGCGGCCTCGTAGGCGCGCAGGAGCACCGGCGAGCCGTCCGCCCGCATGCGCCCTGTCAGAGGTTTTTCCAGGGCCGCCGGCGTCATGGGTAACTCTCGAGAATGCGGTCGATCTTCTCGGCCGTCAGATGGGTGTGGAGGTCTTCGTCGACTTTCATGACCGGCCCGCGGTCGCACGCGCCCAGGCAGGCCGCCGGCAGGAGCGTGAACCGCCCGTCGGCGGTGGTCTGCCCCAGGCGGATGCCCAGGCGGCTCCGCAGGTGCGTCAGCAGGGCGTCGGCCCGGTTGACCCAGCAACTCACCGAGTCGCATAGCAGGATCACGTGGCGGCCGACTTCCTGGCGGAAGATCATCGAATAGAATGTCGCGACGTCTTCGGCCTGCGAAACGGGCAAGCCCAGAAACGCCGCGACCTCGACGACGTCGGCGTTGCTGACCCACCCGGCCCGGCGTTGGACGACTCGCAGGGCCTCGATCAGCGCCCCGCGCCGCGACGGCGTGCGGGCCAGTTCGGCCTGAATCTCCTGTTTGTCGTGGTCGGTCAGCATGGGGAGGGGACCCCGGGGAGGAACTCACCGCAGAGGACGCAGAGAACGCAGAGGAAGACGCAGAGAGAAGAAAAAGAGAATGAATAGACAAACTGAAAAGAAGAGAACACGGGAGAGCCGGCCAGCAACGCGCTGCACCTTTCCCTCCTGTCTTGTCTTCCTTCTCTATTCATCATTTCGTCTCTTCTTCTCTCTGCGTCTTTCTCTGCGTTCTCCGCGTTCTCTGCGGTGAATCTCTCTTCTCTCTCTCCTATCTGTCCACATCCGCCAGCACGAAGTCGAGGCTGGCGAGGATGGCTATCAGGTCGGGGATCAGTTCGCCGCGGGCCAGGCCCGGAAGCATCTGGACGTGGGCGAAGCTGGGCGTGCGGATCCGCGAGCGGTACGGGCCGCTCGATCCGTCGCTGATCAGATAGTACATGTTGTTGCCCTTGGCGGCCTCGACGTTGACGGCGGCCTCGCCCGGCGGGATCACCGGGCCCCACGACACCGAGAGAAAATGATGGATCAGCGTCTCGATGTCCTTGAGCATTCGCTCGCGGGGGGGCGGGGTGGTCAGCGGGTGCTCGGCCTTCACGGGCCCGGCGGGCATGTTGTCCAGGCACTGGCGGACGATGCGGAGGCTCTGGCGGATTTCCTCCACGTGGACGGCCGCCCGGTCGTAGCTGTCGCCCTTGGCGCCCACCGGAATGTCGAAGGCGAACTGCTCGTACCCGCCGTAGGGGCGGTGGCGGCGGAGGTCCCAGGCCATCCCCGTCGCCCGCAGCATCGGGCCTGTGGCGCCCCAGTCGATCGCCTCGGCGGTCGACATGCACCCGACCCCCTTCGTGCGGGCGCGGAAGATGCGGTTGCCCATCACCATCGTGTCGTACTCGGCCAGGCGGGCGGGCATGAAGTCCAGGAACTCCCGCAGCATCGCCTCCCACCCGTCGGGCAGATCCTGCGCGACCCCGCCGAGGCGGAACCAACCCGGGTGCATCCTCGCCCCCGTGACGGCCTCGATGAACCCCAGCGCCCGCTCGCGGTCGTTGAACATGTAGAACGGCGGCGACATCGCCCCCACGTCCTGGGCGAACGTGCCGTAGAAGACCAGGTGGCTGGTGATGCGGAACATCTCGGCCAGCATGATCCGGATGACCTTCGCCCGGTCGGGCACGGTGATGCCCGCGAGTTTCTCCACCGCCAGCACGTAGGGCAGGTTGTTCATCACCCCGCCGAGG
>JAPLNA010000014.1:23993-27673 GCA_026693065.1 Planctomycetota bacterium | reverse complement strand
CCCGGACAACTTCTCGCAGGAGCTCCGCCAGGCCAACACGGCCGCGGGGCTCCCCTGGCACTGTCTGGACTTCCGGCACACGTTCGGCACCCACCTGGCCCAGAAAGGCGTCTCCCTGTACAAGATCGCCGAGCTGATGGGCAACTCCCCCGATATCTGCCGGCGGCACTACGCCGCCCTGTGCCCCGAGAAGATGCACGATGTCGTGGAGTTCGAGCAGCAGCCGGAGACACCGCCCAACGGCCCCAACGACACGACGTCGGCCGTCGTGCGGCACTTGTTGGAGAAGATCGAGCAACTCGAGAATGACAGGCAGGCCCGGATGCCCAGGCTGCGGATCGCCCAGTAGTCCACACTAGGCGACAGCCCATCATGCAGGCAGGGCCGCCGGAACTAACCGGCGGCCCTGCTGTTTGCCTGTGCCCTGCCGGCGGTGACTCTGGGTCAGTCGACGTACTGCCGGGAATGCAGCCAACCCTCCACGTCTTTCCAGCGATATCGGATGGCGCTCTTGGGCCCGTCGTTCATGGCGATCGGTCGGATGCCCGCCTGCTTGAGCCAGCGGCGGGCCGATGACCGGCCGGTGTCGAGGATCTGGGCCAGCGTCTTGAGGCTCACCGTCTGCGATGCCTGGGAGGCCTCACACCTCGGGCGTACGGCTGTCCTGGTCATGGTGATGTCCTCCGGAGGGCTCCTGTTCATCCGCACTTGCTGTAGCCGCAGTTCCGACAGACCCAGCATTGGGCCTCGCGTGAGAGCCCCTGGCCGCAATCCGGACACACCTTCGGGCGGAAGACCGTCGGAGCTTCACCCGGGTTGCCCAAGGCCTCCTCGACCGCCTTGGCGATGGCGTCCGGGCAGGACAGGACGTCCACGCCGTCGCCGTTCTTCTTGGCCCTGACCGTCGAGAGGCAGCGAATGCCACGCAGTTGCTCGATGAGTTGCCTGGGATCCACGCCGGACCTCAGGGCGGTTGAAAGGGTCCTGCAGGTGGCCTCCGATTGGGACCCGCACCCCCCGGATTTGCCGAGGTTACAAAATACCTCGCTGAGGCCTTTCTCGTCGTGATTCACCGTCACGAACAGGGTTCCACACCCCATCCGGAACTTGAAGGTCTTGCCTGAGGTCACTCGGGCCCTCGGCCTCGGCCCGATAACATCGCCCGCGGCCGGACTGGCGGCCTTGGCGCCCGAAAGCACCTGGCCGGCTCGCGAGCCGTCCCGATAGACCGTGATGCCCTTGCACCGCATCGCATAGGCGGCCCTGAATATCATGTCCACGTCGCGGGGGGTTGCGGTGGCAGGCAAGTTCGCGGTCTTCGCGACCGCGCTGTCGGTGTTGGCTTGGAAGGCCGACTGCATCCGCACGTGGTCTTCCGGGGCGATCTGGTGAGCGGTCACGAGGACACGTGCCAGTCCCGCAGGGATGCCCGGTATCTCATGGGCGGGAACGCCTTCCAGCATCGCCTGGCGGACAGCATCCGTCATCCAGCCGTCCCGTCGCCCCATCTTCTCAAGAAGAGGATGGACCTGGATGAACTCTTGGCCGTCCAGGGCCCGCCGTCGATACGCCAGTTGGAACAGGGGTTCGATGCCCGAACTGCACTCGCCGATGATGCTGATGCTGCCCGTGGGGGCGATGGTCGTTACAGAAGCCTGCCGCATCGGACGCTTCTTCTGCCAGGTGCTGGCGATCCAGTTCGGGAAGCTTCCCCGCTCGTCGGCCAGGTCCTGGCTCGCCTGGTGGGCCTCGGTCTGGATGAACTGGCTGATCCGGCCGGCGAATGCCATGGCTTCTTCGCTGTCGTACTTCAGGCCGAGGAGCAGGAGACAATCCGCCCAGCCCATGACGCCCAATCCGATCTTGCGGTTCCCCATCGATCTGGCCCGGATTTGTTCCGACGGATAGAAGGTCATGTCCACGACGTTGTCCAGGAAACGCACCGCCAGCCTTACGGTCTCCCGCAGCCCGTCCCAATCCAACTCGGTCCCGTCGGGCCGGACGAACTTGCCCACGTCAATAGATCCTAGCGTACAGGCTTCCCAGGGCAAGAGAGGTTGCTCCCCGCAGGGGTTGGTCGCCTCGATCCGCCCCAGCGACGGCGTCGGATTGTCTTCGTTGACGCGGTCGATGAAGCAGATCCCCGGCTCTCCGTTGGCATGGGCGCCGGCGACGATCATGTCCCAGATGTCCCTCCGGGTGAAACAGGGCACGTTCGCCTCCTGGGGCGACCGCAAATCCTGGATGACGTAGTTGTCGAGGTCAATGGACTTGGGGATCACATACTGGTGCTGATTCCGCGGGTTCGTGACGACGTGGTGCCCATCGGGATCTTTGTCCAGCATCTTCATGAAGCCATTCGTCACTTTGATTGAGACGTTGAAATTCTCGAAGAGGCCGGGTTCCCTTTTGGCCTGGATGAACTTGATGATATCGGGGTGCTCGATGCCGACTAGCAGAGCGTTTGCCCCACGGCGGTGGGCTGCCTGCTGGATCGCCTTGGTGGTTTCGGCGAGAACGCGCCAGAAGCTGATCGGCCCCGAGGTACAGCCTCCGCTGGAGGCAACGTAGTCGCCGGTGGGTCGGAGCTTGTCCAAGGTGAAGCCGGTACCACCCCCCCTTTTTTGAACGAGCGCGGTCTGCTTGACCGCCTCGAAGATACCCTCAACGCTGTCTTCGACCTCCAGGACGAAGCAGGCGGAACACATGCCCTCCTCTCTGCCGGCGTTCATAAGCGTCGGCGTATTCGGGAGAAACAGCATCCGCCGCATCATCCGAAAGAATCGTCGTGCAATGGCATACACCTCCTCCGGGGCGACGCCGTATTTGGCCTCAACGGCGGCGACGGCACGGGCGACTCGTACCAGCATCTGGCGAAAGTTCTCCAGGACGTTCCCCTCGGCATCCTTCCACAGGTATCGCTGTCGAAGGAGTTCACGTCGCAGGCTGGGCCTGACTACTGGTGGACCGATTTGGTTGCTCTGTGTTTTCATCTGATGTTCCCTTCACGTTGGAGTTTGCACTGGGTTGAACACGGGACGCGGAGGCACCGTCACCTTCCGAACGCTTGAGCGGGCACGAGGGGTCGCAGTACGCGGAGATGGCGGGCTCCTCGCAGCCGCAACTGCGATAGTTCCTGCGGTACGCCCAGGTCGTCTGCTCTCTCACCTCGGCCTCGCTGATCTTGCCCTTGCCGTTGCCTGGGCGATTCCGGCTGGACCAGTCCAGGAGCACCGCCACGGTGGATGCCACAGAAAGGCCGACCTTCTTGAGCTGGATGGCCAGGCGGAAACACGCGATTCGCTGGTATCCCGTAACCCCCTCGGCAAGCATCCTCTGGGCGCACGGAAGCAGCCCGTGGAACGAACTGGTGTGCCGGTTCTTGTCGGCCGGGGGAACTGAACCGGCACGCCGTTGCCCCAGGTCGTTGATCTCGATGATCTCGTCAAGACGGGACTCCTCGACCCGCTGGATCCGAGCGAGAACGTCCCATTGGTTCGGGTAGGGCTTGAAGTCCGCGTCAGGATCGACGAAGACGGTCCGCCCCTGGGGCACCAGGGCGCCGAACAGGGGCGCGTTTATGAAGTTGCCGTACTGGACGCCTTCACCCAGAGAGTCCTGCCTCGGGAACACCTCGGTCGCTGAGGCCTCCACATCCTCCAGGATCGCCTTGACCACAA
>JAPLNA010000014.1:18332-23982 GCA_026693065.1 Planctomycetota bacterium | reverse complement strand
CACACGTGCCAGCCCTTTCGCTTGGACCGCTCCACGTATGTTGGGATGCCGTAGTGGCCGGCCAGGCGTACGAACTGCAGCGGCTTGCCCGTGTCCTCCTCGTCGAAGTCCACGGCAACCGCCCGGGTCTTGTCCCCCATGAGAAGATAGACCCCGTAGGGCTGACGGCCTCGAAGGTGATCGAGAAGCACCTGGTCCGTGACCGGCTGCTTCATTTGGCGGACTTGTCCGGTCCGCGGGTCGTAGGTGCCGAAAGCGTTCGGGAGGCCGGTAAAGCACTCGCGAAACAGGCAGAGCTTCTCCCGATCTGTCCGAGGTATTGGCGGTTGGTCCATCGACTTCACTCCTTGGCGGCTGCCGTGATGCGTGGGCGATCACGGCCAGCCTCCACAAAGAAAAGCGGATGGAGTCGGGAGGGTTTTTCAGCTCGACTGTGCGAACAACTCCATAAGCTCGGACCGGAGCACGCGGCTCATGCTGAGGTGGAGATGGAGCAGTTCCGGGATGCAGCCGACCAACTGCTCGGGTGGGCAACGTTGGAGGTCCGGCGGCATCCATTGCCGGCACTGATCCATGAGGAGAGCCGTCAACGAGCATCTCACGGTCCAGTTGGCGGAGGTGATATGGCGGTCGATGACCCACCGGACGTAGGTCTCCCGATATCGGATCCTGATCGCTTCGGCCATCCGTTCGATAACCAGCTGCAGGCCTGGGTGAGCAGGGTCAACGGCATCGTGCAACGCGCCGTCGTAACCGTCGCTGCAGGTCCCGTGGTACCCTTCCTCGAGCAGCGACATGGCCTCGCCCAGAGCGTTCAGCAGGGACGGCACCATGGCGCCTGCAAGGACCTCCTTCCGCACATGCACAAGAAACTCGCCAATCACCCGATGAAACACTCTCTGGGAGCGTTCGGACGCCTCCGGACACGGGAAAGAGGCAAGGGCCTCATCGATCGGGGCGTCGATCCTCTGCTGCAACGAGGAGTCAACAAGCAGGCCCATCACCCGTTCCAACAGTTCACCCGCGCCGTCGTTGGAAGAATCACAGTTCGTCATACTCAAGGCCCTTGTCTTGGCCTGGTCCAGGGATGCCGCCACCGGGGCCATCTTGGGCCGACGGCGAACTCATGGAAATATCCGCCCAGAGGCTGCTCCGGGAACGAACCGCCTTCTGCACCTCCACGACAGGTCTGCAGTACCGATCCCGCGATTGTCTGATGATGAGGTCGGCGCAGTTATTCTGCGGGATCTCGAACGGGGGATGCGTCTCGATCCGGACCACATGGTTGCCGACCCGGGCAATGGCGTGCCCAACATCGAGTGTAATCAGGTTTTCCACCTTCACCTTGTCCTGCAAGTCCTTGACCAAGTGCGCCGCATCCTTTGTATTGACGTTGAAGATGATCGTCGAGCCCACGCCGGAAAGAGCGTCGCTCTGCTGCGTATTGAACTGGCTCATGAATTGATGGGCCAACGTCAGGGAGACTTTGAACTTGCGGGTCTCGGCAATGAGATCCTCCACGGCGTCGGTCAGGAACCGGTGCGCCTCATCGCAGTAGATGTGGAAGCCTCTGTGGGGGTCCGTAGGCCTGGCCCCCCGCCCAAGCGCTGCCAGATGAAGCAGGGACAGTATGAAACACCCCAAGACCTCCAGTACTTCGGATCCCACGTTAGCGAGGTTGACCAGCAGGATCTTGCCGGAGTCCATGACCTCCGACAGATTGAACGCCGAATCGCTTTGGGACAGCATCAGCGAGGCCGTCTCTCCGGCCAGGAGTTTGCTGAGCTTGTGCTGCGGCGGAGCGAGATCCGCCGCGCTATAGCGGTTGAAGTCCTCCCGCCAGAACTGCCGGGCCACCACGTTATCCAGGACCTGCAGGAGCCGGGCGCGAAGGCAGCGGCTCTCCTCCGACTTCTGTCGCAGAAGGTTCGAAACGTCCAACAGACTCGCATGCGGCAGGTGAAGCATCGCGAAGAAGGCGTGCCGCAGCAGGTGTTCGAGCCGGTCACCCCAGCCGGATACAAAGCTCTTGAAAGCGCGCACCAGGTCGTCGGCAATTCGCGAGCGTTTCAACTGCCCCGGGACGCTGAGCGGGTTCCATATCGGCACCCACTCGGGATCGCCTGGGTCGAGGTAGATCACGCGGTCGGCGTGCTCGGAGGGTATCAGTCGCAGCAGCCGTTCGACCAGACGTCCATGGGGGTCCAAGACGGCCACGCCGTGGCCCCGGCCAATATCATGGAGCAGCATGTATTCCACCAAGGTTGATTTCCCCTGCCCTGTACGACCGATGAGTTCCACGTGCTGACCCCGTACATCGTCAGGGATGCACACGTTCTTTTGCACGCCCGCGCAGAGACTGACGCCGATCGGGGCTCCGACAAGAAGGGAGGGATCCGGAGGGAGAGTTTCGAGGACCGGGAACGTCCGCTTCAATGGCTTGAGAAGCTCAGGCGGAGGTAGATGGACGAGACTGGCGAGTTCCCATGAGTTCAGCAAGAAGCCTGGTCGGTGCGTGAGCCCTTGGACGAATGTCGGCTTCAGCCCGGCTACGTCGGTCACCGACGCATAGTGCTCCTGGCCGAGGCTGTTCAGCGGCTTTCCGCCATGCTGGAACAGACTGGCCATCGTGGACAGTGCCCGAAGCAGTTGATCTGCGGAGTCCGAGGCGTTGACCACGCCGATTCGGAGGGCGACCGCAAAGAACGGCTTGTCGTTGTGCGCCTTGGTCTCCACCTCCATCGCCATCTGCTTGGGATCCCCGGAGGGGACCGGTTGGGCGTAACGCACCGGGTTGATGTTCCCGCCGATGAGCTTGATGGCGTACTCCAAGTCCAGCAGGGCTTGGACGTTTTGGTGCCAATCGTGACCGCGTGCCGTGGGAGTGAAGATGACCTGGTAGAACCCGATCGCCGGCGGAGGTATTTCCGCCAGGGCGCTCAGGAGCGTCGAATAGGGCGAGCGGAAGATCTCCTCAGGACGAGTCAGCAGGTGCGAATATGGTGGGCATGGGTAGTAGTCCTGGAACACCGCGTTTCGCCACGTGCTCTCGGAAAAGGTCGAGAGCACGTCGCCGAGAGCCAAGGTCAGGGCGCACTTCTCGAACTGCCCGAGGAAAGCCGCCTGCACGACCGGAACGTCGTCCCGGTGACACAACAGGCGCACTGCGATCTGCTCCTTGTTGCCCAGGATCTCCCAGCAGACCCGGTGGCCGACGCACGAGAACTGCTTGAGCACCAACTCGGACCTCTTCCAGTCCCACTGCTGCTCCGGAGACACCCACACACGTATTCGGGCCAGCCGATCCAGCGGCTGGGGTGTTTCGACATGCCATAGGGCGGGCACTGGGTCGCCTTCTGGCCCCTTGCCCCCCAGGACAGCCTGGTATATCGGTTCAAGGCGGACAGGTTCAGCCGAAAGCTCCGGTCTGCACCCTTTGCCGACCTCTTCGCGCAACAAGGCCTTGGCTCTCTCGGCGAGCATGTGTGGGCCGGCTCGCGCCAGGATCGCCTGTTCGATTGACATTGCCGTCTGCCTCCGTCTCTTCAACCAAGGAGCGGCAGAAGGTCAACCCCCCTTTCAGATCGGGGCCAAAGTGCAGTTCAGGAAGCAGTCATCGCAGATCAGCTGGCCGTGGATTGGGGCAGCGGCTGCCAAGGATCGATTCGGGCGGGGTATCATATCGCCCGCCACGAATCCAGACAGGAGCACAGGCCCCTTTGGACAGCATGGATTCGCGGTTGGTCAGCCATATGAACTGAGATGGCGGGGTCTGTCGCACCAACAGGCAGAGCCCCATCATTCGCGATACACTATTGGACAGAAAGAGCAGGCGGAACCCCCGTAGGGCGGCCCCACAAGCTTGCTCGTAGGATTCGTAACCTCGGGCCCGGAAGAAGGCCTGGTAGGTCAGTATCTTCTGCCGAACGTCCTTCCCGGTTCGTAACGGACTGGCAAGACTTTCGGTACCCATGTCCACCTCGACAAAGAAGAGAACGGTCCGGTTCGCCACAGTGTCTGCAATCGCGAAGACTCCATCCGGTGTCAGCGCGACGCCTGGGCCTTTGGGGGCTCCTGCCCCATGCCCCCCCTCTGGCCCCAGCCGTATACCCCCGGCAAACACGCCAAAAGGCCCAGAAGCCGGGTACAGGAAACGGGCCTTGAGCGAAGGGGCTATCCGGGCAACCTGCGATAGCTGAAGCCTCAACTCGTTCAGTAGCAGTTGATGTTCGACGCATCGGAGATTCTCCGCGCCGATTTGCTCCCACCGGATATCCTTGGGTACAACCCCGTCAGCTTTCAGTTTCTCCACTCCTGCTTCAGTCAGCGAAAGCACTTGCTCGGGCCGGCCTCGCGACCTCCCGAAACCACGGGGCCCCATCTGAAGCAGTCCGTCGTCTTCCAGACGACAAAGACGCCGGCGCAACGCGCGGACGTTCCTGGCATGAAGAAGCGATAGATGGCGAACGCAGAGGACCCGATACTCCGCTATCGATGTCAGAATCTCTCTGTCGCCCTGGTTGTAGTGAACGGCCATGTTCTGTCTGCCTGCCGGGAGCGGCCACGGTCCGCCCCCATCATCGCAATGGCAGAAACCAGCCAGGCATTTCACGGCCAACTCGCCTCGACGACGAAACGGGCGTGCCTGGCTGTCCCGAGTGCACATCGGCAATGTGCCCCGGTTCCGGAGGCATTCCAGGCAGTTCGGTTGACACTGCCGTCGCTACTCCCGCAACTCTATCCGCTCGTCCCCGGATCCGGAATATGAATCCCCCCATGCGCGACCTTTACGCACTTGCCGTCCTCGTCAAGGTACAGGAAGCAGCAGTTGGAAAGACATGCTTGAATCGTCCCTCCGCTTGTTCCCTCGGGGGCCCCCGGTGCGGGTGGCAGGACTTTGATCTCGTTGATGGTAAGGCTCTGCGGGAACAGCAGCCCATACCACAATTCCGTGCCCCTTCCAATCGTGCCCCGCCGCGGCGGCGCCTCGCCCGAAAGCGTCTCCGGGTCAAGACAGGCGATTCCCGTATAGTTCAGAACCATATCGGAGCCCGGGACAGCGACCCGCATGTGATTGTTGCACCCGAATACCAGGATCCGCAGCCTACCTCCGTTTGTCGGCTTGAAGGTGATGGCCTTTCGAAGTTGCCCGGGATGCCAGTAGATTCTCTTCAGCATGCCAGTGCGATCAAAGACGCTCACTTTGCTGGCGTACCAATCCAGGTCGTTCGATATCGTCACAATGTTTGGGCTGCCTGTCTGCCAGAGGTCTGCGACAACAACATCCTCGATCCTCATCCGGTTGGCCGTGCCGCCCCGATAAGGATACGGTTCAAGATCCGTACGTCGGTCCCATACAAGTTCACCGCCGGCATCGTATACGAGGACTTTGCCGCCGTCCTTCCCGTTGCCGCCCACACCCACGACCACGTAATTGCCCTTATCGGAAAAGAGCCTCGTCACCTCAGCCTTCGCTATGGTTCCATCCAGTCCGATCGACCAGATTGGCTGGCCGTTGGAGGCAAATACAGTGAGGTTCGCCCCTTGGATCGCAACATGATGCGGTTCAAACGCGACCCCACGAGGCACGCTAGGATGCACCTGCATGTGACTTGGAAGTGCGCCGCGAAGGAAGACCTTGTTCGAGATG
>JAPLNA010000014.1:0-18326 GCA_026693065.1 Planctomycetota bacterium | reverse complement strand
GACGCACGCCGCCGCCACAACACCGGCTTTCACGGTCACGATGGGGCGCCCCCGCCCCAGAGAGCAAATACGCTCAAGCTCTCGAAGAACGACTTCGCAGTTCCTATACCGGTGCCGGGGATCCTGCGAGATCATTCTAAGAACGACATGATCCAGAGCGTCACTCACCTTGGGATTACGCCGACTGGGTGGGGCATACTCGGATTCTGTGAACAAGAATGCAGGTCCTAGCGGGTGTTCCAGCTTTGCTGTTGTGCCCGTCAGCATAAAATATAGCGTCATCCCCAAAGAGAAGACGTCTGCCCGGGCATCCAGTTTCCTCATGTACTTCCGTTCGGGCGACGTAAAGTCTGGAGTTCCTGCCGTCCCTTCCTCATCAGCGGCAGCCGCCTGGCTACTTGACTCCAGATCCCGGGCTATGCCGAAGTCCGTGACCTTAACGAATTCTATGTTGTTTTCCAGGAGCACATTGCTGGGCTTGATATCCAAATGCAGTAGCTTCTCCTTGTGCGCCGCGTTCAAAGCCTTGCAGACACCCGTAGCGATTCTTACGGCCTGTTCTGGGTCGAGAGCTCCATCTCGCTCAACCTTCTCCTGAAGGGACTCCCCTTCCACAAACTCCATTACGAAATAGCGAGGGGGAAAACACTTGTCGATTCCGTATATTGGAACGACGTTCGGATGGCGCACGCGCGAGGCCCAACGCGCCTCCCGTTGGAAACGCCGCGCCGCCGTGGGGTCGTCAACAATGCGAGGCCCAAGCATCTTTATCGCGACAATCCTATCAAGCAATAGCTCTTTTGCCCTGTAAACGATGCCCATCCCCCCCCGTCCCACCTCCTCTAAGATCCTGTAGCCGTCGATCTCCGTTCCAGGGCCTATCGGACTTCCGCCCCAACATCGAGGTCCTTTCTGGGGCGGGCCGTCCTGGGCCTCGCGTCCGCTCTCCAGCCCAATACGGAGCATGTTGGCAATCCGCTCTGGTTCGTCGCTTGGTGTTGATGTTCTCTTAGACATGAGATCTCTCCCAGCCACCCGATGGTACTGTGCAGTGCCTTCTCATTGTGTTTGCGATCATACCCACCAATATGCAAGAATCTCACGTACTTGCGCGGCGTTCTGAAAGAATTCTCATTAGTTCCTTAATCTCAGCATCGACCTCCGCATCGGAACTCACGTCCTGACGGATAATGCGCCGAAGGTTCTGGCCGTATTGATCTGTCACCCGATTGACTACCTGGCAGATTGTCCCCGGATTGGCCTTCTTGTGCCGCCGACACAGTTCTATCACTGGGACCGGCTTGCTTCCAGCCAATATTGGCTGGGCCACCCTGGCATCGAAGATCATCCAGTCAGTCTTCCGTCCTATCTCAAGCAGGGCAGTCCGGGTTGCCTCCAAGGCGGCCCGCACTCGTCTGAACACCCACTCAAAGTCGTAACTACGGTGGGGGTCGTGCTTGTCAATTGGTTCGGGCCGAGTACGGTGGTCGGCGACGTCGAGGGAAACAATGGGAGTTGCCGGATGTCTCTTCTTGCTGTGGCCTATTCGGTACTTTGACCATACGTAGTGGTCGAGAACGGATCGGAGATACGTTCGGAAACGTTTGGCGGTGTCAAAACCTCGAATGAACTGCTCGTCCAGAAGCTTGTCGCAGAAGAAGCCCTGGGTCAGGTCCATCGCGTCTTCCTCACGGTTCCCCTTCGCCTTGAGGTATACGTAGACAGCTGTCCAGTACCTGTCCACTATCATTCCCATCGCCTGCCGCCGTCGACAGGTATCATTGGTCATGGCCGCCTTCAGGAGGGCTCTCGGCACTGTTTGGAACGCCATGATCCTGCTCCTCTGTACGCAATTCATGCCACGGCAATATGTTGTATCAGACGCACCATAGACGCCTTCCTGCCGGTCCGAACACTCGCCTGGTAGAATACCACGTCTAATCGTCGGCTGCCAGTCCTTGTGCGTATTTGTGCCGAGGACTTCCCCCGATTTCCAGTGAGGTTAGTCTACGCCTTCTGGTACTCGCTTAGCGCCTCGGCGGAACTGCGGACCTCACGCATGTTCCGGCCGAGCGAGGCAGGTTCCGGTTGCCGTTGCCAGAGATAAGTGTGCGGCTCGTTGTCAGCGGCGACGGCAAAAACATGCAGGCATCTCGATCACCAATCAATGTGCCAGCAGAGGCGCGCAAACTTCGCGAACTTTTTGCGTAAAGGTAAGTACGCAGAGCAGAAACTGGTATGGACCGGAAGCCACGCTATGGCAAAGCCTTACAACGATCACGAGAATGCCGCGTCGGATGAATTGGAGATCCGCCGAACGGCGAACTGAAATAATTCGGAAGAATCTGCCGAACACCGGCCAGCACGTCGCAAGCATGCGTACGCTTGTGACCTATCGGAAGAGATGGACGCATTGGATCGGGCTTGGACTGTCCCGTTCAAGAGAGGATGCCCCATGCACAAGCGATCCCCTGAACACGAGGCACACGCACACTTGTCGATTGTCCAGTCGGAGCTTCAGCTCATTTGCGAATTGTCCGCCAAGTGTGGACGCCCGGAAACCGGAGGCAACCTGTTTAGACTTTGCGACCGTGTGCGCGCTTCCGGGATCCTCTTGCCCACAGGCGTATGTGTAGATGCGCCGGAGGCGAAAGTCCACATTATCCAAATCTCGAGTGCGGGATCCGCGAAGTGCGAATCATTTGAAAGCCGAAAGGGTTGAGCGAATGGAAAAGCAAATACACGAGAACTCTCACAAGAACCAGTACATGACGATGCCGCAATCCGAGCTCCAGGTGATCGCCGGCTGGGCGGTCGCCAAACGACGCGTTGAAACATGCGGGAGTTGCTTTGGGCTGTGGTCTCGGGGCGGCCGGCCAGTGCTCTCTTTCGTCACTTCACATGGGCCTAAGGCCGTTCTTGAGTATTCCTATTGCCAAGAGGATCCGGAATTCTTCCACCGGACCGTTCGAGAAATCGACGAAGCCTATGGCGCGCAGTTGCTCGGGAATCATCACAACCATCACGAACTCGGACTGGCCGGCCCGTCGGATACTGACCTTGAGCAAGTCAGGTCGGTCTGCCAAAGAAACAACTTCCGTCGGTGGATGGGGATCATCACCACCTTTGCCGACGCAGGACTGCGTGACCTGCCGCGGGAAGCCGGTTCCGCCGGGCAGACGGGGCGGGCGGACGGGGTTCCCCGGATCGCCGTCCACGCGTTTATCTACGAGGATCCGATCCAGGGGAAGCCATTCCGGTGCCCTATTCGTGTGTTGCCAGGGGTGAGCCCATTGCGACTCGCGATCATGGCTGCTGGTAAGCGGGAGCTGGGCGGCCAGGGGGAGTTCTTCTCGGATTTCCCCATGGACCGCATTGTGTACGACGCCTACACCCCCGGCGAATCGTGCGGAACCGAATGCATTCCTCGCACGCTAGTGACTCAGTTGCAGGAGCTTACGGCGCTAGGTCTAGAGGAGAACCTCGATCTTTATCTCGAAGAAGGCTTGGTGATAGTAACATTACCCCTGTTGCGCCGCGGGGTTGTCGAAGTTGCTCTTGACGAAAAGGCACCACACCTGGTCCAGGCGGTCCAGGTTCGGAGAGATCTTGGCCAGCCCTCGGTGGGACTCTCTCAAGGTTTCTGTAACACCACGATTGTTAGGCTCTATGCCAGGCTGCAGTCACTCGATCCCTACCCGATCGTCGGGGCCTCATCCTACTGTCACCGCATCGGCATCCCCGCCGGATCTCGCGATTCCAAAGCCAGCGATGCCCTTCCGCGGAAACAGTCCGCCCTGACGGATCATCCAGGCAACCAGCGGAGACACCCCCATGCCAGTGCTGACCTTCCGCCAACGAATGAACTGGGAGAATGAAAAGCTCCACAAGTACATGCCCGGCTTTCAGTTATACGATTGTTCCGGCAACACCGTAGTTGAGGGCTGGGCGCGGACCAGTGGCGGCCAGAACTGTTACAGGGGCAGGCTCGTCGTTTCTCCATCCTTCCCGTTTGAGAAACCCGCACTGTACTTGATCAGTCCGAACCCCCTTTGGATGTTTGGCGGCACCCGAACTATTAACTCGTTAGGCCCGACGGCGTCATTCTGTACTCGGGACAACGGCCCCGAGATGTGTGTGCAGATCTGTCATACGGATACATGGGACGCCACCATGACGTGCGTCTTCGTTCTGCAAAAGCTGCATTTGTGGCTGGAAGCCTACGAGGCGCACTTGCAATCCGGCAAGAGTATAGACACGTACTTGCACCCGTACTCGTACTGAGCGACTCGGGAGCAATGGAACCGGTGCGGTGTGTAGCGAACGACAGACAGTCCATGCTGCGGCCACGGGCATCAGGTTGCCCTCCTTGGGGCGCAGGTGTGTTTACCCAAGGGGACCTCCTCTTGATAACCGCCCACGGTGATACAGTGTTTCCGAACTCTTGGTAATACCCGGTGAGTGTCCGCGTCTGTTAGGACTCTACAAGAAAGGAACGCGTCATGTCGACCCACGAACAAGACCACGTTCTACAGATCCTCAAGGATCTTCACGAGGCAGAACGTAACGGCAAAAAGTTGAGATATGAATCATGGGACGGCAGAATTCACGCCGTTTCAACCGATGATCCGGATCGCAATAGTGTTGACATTACCCCGCAACATCTTGGATTCGGGGGCAAGGAGGACGACTCGCTTTGCATTGTCGTTTCAGCGGAGGCCATGGAAGGAGGCGATGCCATTGTGCCATCACGCTTTTGGTGCCTAGACGGCGGACGCACCTACTCGGCCCTCGGCGATCGGGAAGGTAATGGTATGCCCGGCACCATCTGCGTCACGAATCGTCCTGTGGCCGGCATTCAAGTGGCCAGTATCGGGGCTCCGGAGGATCACGTCCGTGTGATCCTCCGGAAGGGACCGGCGCAAAGTGGCAGTATGGGGCCCGATGACAATCGGTGTTCGAGATGGGAAGCCATTGGGTTCCTGCGTAGCGGCAACGGCCAGTGGGAACAACAGCCCGTCATGGTCGTTTCATTGCGCGAAGATCTGTTTGCCCGTGCCCGAGGGGTTTTTGAGACGGACGTTCTGTCTCCCACCTGCGTCTTCACTGCGGGCGTCGGCAGCATCGGATCCTATGGTGCACTTGAGCTGTGTAAATCCGGCGTCTGTAACCACATTGTGATGGACGATGATCGCATTGAGGTGCCAAATGTGATCCGGCATGTCGCGGGTACCGACGACGTGGGACGTCTTAAGGTCCACGTCGTGGCCGATGAGATCCGAAGAAAGAACCCGTTGGCAAGGGTCGTGACCTGTGCCCAAAGGATCACTTGGGCATCTCAGGATCTGGTGCGTTCCTTTGTTCGCAGGAGCGATCTCGTGATCTGTGGGGCCGATGACGACGAGGCCCGGGTGATATTGAACAAGATCTGTGTGGAGGAGAACAAGCCCGTGATCTTCCCTGGGGCCCTCAGGCGGGCTTATGGCGGCCAGGTGTTGTTGGTCCGGCCCGGCAAGGGCCCATGCTACCAGTGCTTTCTGCGGTACTTGCCGGAACAGGCCCGCGACCGAGAAATCTCCAGCCAGGAGGATGCCGAGCGATTCGCCTACAGTGATCGTCCCTTTGTGGCGGAGCCAGGCCTCTCAAACGACATCGTTCCGATTCCCCAGATGGGCGTTAAGCTGGCAATCCAGCAACTGATGCAGGGAACACCAAGCGCCCTGCGAACGCTCGACGCCGACTTGGTGGCGCCCCTGTACATTTGGATCTCCAGGAGAGAAGCGGGAACAGATTTTGAGGAGCTCCAGCCGTTGGAATTCAACGTGGACGGATTTCATGTCATGAGATGGTATGGGGTGGATTTGCCGCGTGACCAGGCCTGCCCGTGCTGCGGAGAGGTGCCAGTTTTCACTGCACCAGCCGCTCATGTGGCGGCGCGCGAGGGCGACGCGAGGGTCCCAAATGCCTCCTGAACCCCTGATATACTGCGCTCCAGGCCTGCCGGACCCGGCTTATCCACCGTATCAGTTGGTGGCAGGCAAGGACGTACGAAGAGCCGTCCAGAAGGACTGCGAACACTTACCCCGCACGTTAGCGGGCTACCCACCAGGTTCGGCTACCGCGGCCATCTGGCTGCGATACCTGCCATCCGAAGAAGGCCACGACCTCCGCCAACGGCTTTCGGTCTTCCTGCTGGGCCAGGCCCACCAGGAAGAGGTCGCCAGCAGCTTATCTATCCTGCTTGGCTGCGGGCTGTTCCGCAGGTTCTATGACCTGAAGGTGTTCGACAACGAGGTTCTTGTCCCATGGAGCAGTTTCGGGGCAACCTGCGACGTGGTCCGCCGTCAAACCATGATTGAACCGACCGTCACGGGTGAACACAATGCCTATGCCCTGCCTACGTACCACGCGATCCGTTCCTTACAGCCCAGCCAGGATAACGACTATCTACGATTGGACCGCGCTCTGAGCCAACTCAAGGAGCCGGCTTTGGTGGAGATCTGCGTGGAAGCCACAGACATCCACCGCGAACTTTCAGCGCACGCGCGTTATCTCTCCCGCCTCCAGCAGGTCAACCGGACATGGGATTGCGACGAGGATGATCTTCCGGACGAAACAGTGGGCGACGGCAGCGATGAGACCCGCCAATCCTACCGATCCCTTAAGCCCTTGAGGGTTAGAGATCCCCTCGCGGACGAGATCCTCCGCCAAGCAAGGCGTTTCCATGAGACGCTGTCGATGCCCCATCTGCAGTTCCACATTCGTGTCTTCGCTGCTTCGACCCCGGTAGCTAGGCTGCTGGCATCGATAGTGGCGGAGTCAGCCTTTGACGAGGGTAGCTACCAACTGTTCGATTCGGTGCGGGGGGAGGAGTTCTTTGCGTCGGCCCTACACGCCCATAGCCCATTGCACGCCCTCGCCACACCGATCTCCAAGCAGCTCCTGGGACAGCGGAACCTTCGGCTCTACGACGGCCTGTGGCGGTTGGCAAACATGGCGCCGGTAGATGAATTGACCAGCGTCTTCAGATTTCCGCTGGCCTCCTACGGATCGCCCTGCTGCATACGAAAGAACACTGATCCGCCCGTGGTGGATAAAGACGCCTTGGTTGTCCTTGGGCATGATGTTCAGATCGATGCCGATGACCCTAAAGCCCCTTCGCATCGTGTGCCACTGGGTATCCGTGTGTGCGATTTGCCTAAGGGTGTCTTCATCGGAGGCATGCCCGGACAGGGGAAAACCACGGAGGTGCTTAACGTGCTGATTCAACTGGCTCAACGGAACATCTCTTTCTTGGTTCTTGAGCCTGTCAAGACTGAATACCGTATCATCAAGTGTCTCAAGCAGCATCCCGATCCCGAGGTCCGGCAACTGGCGGCAAACCTCCTGCTCTGCACCCCCGGCGAGGACGGAATATCCCCGTTCAGAATCAATCCGCTAATCCGGCCGGAAGGCATTACCCTTGACGAGCACATCGAAAATGTCGCCATGTGTTTTGACGCCGCATTCCCGATGGAAGGGCCGATGCGGCTAATCCTGAAAGAGGCACTTGAGGAGGTTTACGAGGATCCCCCCAACAACGCCCCCAGGATGGCAGACTTGGCCGTTGCGGCAAGAAAGGTTCTGGCGTCCAAGAAGTACTCAGGGGAAGTGGACTCCAACCTTCGAGCAGCCATTGGGTTGCGGCTTGGTAGCCTGACCAGAGGTGCTATCGGACGAATCTTTGATTGCGGCCAAGACGTGCCGACAATCCCGCAGCTCTTGACCGGCTGGTCGATTATCGAACTGGCGGCCCTTCCACGCGACCAGGCATCACTGCTGACGCTTTTCGTCCTTACGCGGCTCCGAGAGGAGGTGCGCGTAACCCCCATGGTTGGGGGCGATGTGAGGCATCTGCTGGTGCTGGAGGAGGCACACAATCTCGTGGGACGAGAAAGGGCTTCCTCCGCCAACGAGGCCAATGCCGCCCCCGAGGCCCACGCATCGGACTTCATTTGTCGAATGCTGGTGGAGTTTCGCGCGCTTGCCGTCGGTATAGCCATTGTGGATCAGTTCTGTTCAGCCGTGGCCCCAGAGGTGAGCAAGAGTACGGCAGCCAAAGTGACCTTCAGGCAGGTGACCAGGGGCGAACGGGAGGAAGTGGGCGACATGATGCTTTGCGGACCAATGGAAAAGCAGGAACTCGCCCGATTACGGACGGGGGAGGCCTTCATCTTTACGGAAGGCTATTTCGGCCCACGGAGGATACAGACGCCCAATCTCCAGGCCGATCTCGGTCTGCCCCCCTGGCCGCTTGGCAAGGACATTCTCCCCCATCTGGTTCAGGATCCGTGGTTCATCCAAGCTGCGAGGATTCGAATCGCGTCAGAAATGAACCAATTGCGCACTGAGATGGACAAGTTCGAGGATATCCGGATCCAGGTGATAGCCGATCTCAAGAGGCTGCTGGCCGAGCGTCCGGGTGTCATAGCCAGGGGCTCGGCTACTGAGCGACTGACCGGCCTGGCCTCCTTGTGTAGAAAGGCCCGTGTTCTACGCACTCGGCTGGAAAGCAGCTTCAAAGCCTTTCGCCGGTTCGGATATCGGCCCGCCATGTGCGAATGTCCCCGAGGGACTCCCCTCGATGAGGGGATTCAAGCATTGCGCGACGACCTAGCCCACCGGTTTGAGACGGTTGTCAGTCCAGGTACGGAAGCCGTCTTGAAGAAGCTGGATGATCTGATCCACGAGTGTCAGAGCCCCCCTACTTGAGTCAAGGAGAACACACTATGGCCCGAAAGCACAGCGACGCCCCAGCCCGCAACGAGGTCACGACGCGAGTTCAAGAGCACGAAACCGACATGGAGACGAAGGCTGAGGACATCGAAGAAACCGTGACGGACGTGGAGACAGAACGGGAGACACTCGACGGTCTGGAACTGGCAGGGACGGCCGAAGGCGCCGAGGGCGTCGAGCAGTCCATTGAAGCGGCCGGGGATGTCAGTGCCGGGGAATTCGACAGCGAGAGCACCGAGTTGAAGCATATCCAGGATGAAAGCCAAGAGCAGGAGGACGACCTCCATGAGCGGTCCGATACGACATCGTCGGACCTGGGCAGGATCTCGGATGCCAGCGGTAAGATCCACAGCGATTCCGCCAATACCGAGTTGGTTGCTGCCAAGGAAGCCGCCGTACGCGACATTGAGTTCCTGGACGATACGGCCAAACAGGCACAGGCGGCTCGAGAGCAAAGCCAACGCCGCCACGAGGAGCATGTCTCAAGAGTCGGCACAGAGAGGAGGCCGTAATACAATGGACACAGAAGCAGGGCCTGGCAAGAGGCGCATCAGCCTGTCTGATGTGGAAAGCCACCTGCGGGCTGCTCGCAGTAGTGTTGAAGACCTTCTCAGAGCAGTGCGTTCCCTTCCAGACGTGGACGAAGAAGGGCATTCCGAATGCCATTTCGCCGAGGAACTCTTTGCCGCCAAAGAGGAACGTGAGGTGGAGGTCAGAGGGCTCTTGTCGCGTCTGCAGCAGGACCAATCGGACGTGCAATGGTTGATGAAGGCCTGCAAGAACGACATGGTAGTTGTTGCCGCGCAGGAGGACAAGCTTCATGGCGACAGGGCTAGGGAGCACTTCTCCGAGGCACAGGTCAAGCTCGCCGCGAAGTACCGGTGTTACCGACAGCTGCTGAAGAAGATCAAGACAGCCATTCGGCTGCTGGGAGAGGCGCTACACGAGGCGTCTGCCAAGAAGTTCCCCGGGAAGATCCCACAGAAATGGCCAGGGCTTGAGGATTCAGCCCCTCCATTGGGCAAAGACCAGCATCCCCTCGACGTGGAACCCACTGGAGCGGACAAGGAGTTGGATGACCTATTCGAGCTGGACCGACGACAGCAATTCGACGAGCACGCAGATGAGTAGAGGATAGCAGGACTTTATGGTCAATGATGCTTTCATCCTGAGTTGGTACCTGGGAATCGGCGGCCCACGGCCCGGAGTCATGCTGGTCTCAACAGATGCGGACCAAGGCAAGTGCATTCTTGACCTTCAACAAGGCCAAAGCGTTTATGCCGCTGACCTCGATTCTCGTAACGGATTGCTTGCGGCCGGGACGCGGACTGGGCAGATCGCAGTGTTGGGCTTGCCCCAGGAAGAAGGGCAAGCTGCCCAGCGTCTACTGTCCTTGGAGCAGGGAGCACCCGTCCTGTCGGTTTGCTTCATCGGTGGCAGTCGCCTCGCCAGCACGGACACGGCCGGCCGATGCCTCCTGTGGAGGCCCTTTGACGCCCCACACGATCCTTACGCACTGGAGGCGGAGGGTAGCATGGTGTGCTCCCTCCTGGAGGTGCAGGGCGACAGGTTGCTTGGCCTATCCGCCACGGGCAGGCTCCTGTTGTGGAACCTGGCGGATGGTCGGCTTCTGAAGTCGGTTAGAAGCCCGGCGCCGCCTGGGAAACTGGCCATGGTCCAACTCGTGCGTTGGCCGAGAACCAACACTGTCGCCTATCCCGCTGCCGACGGAAGACTTGTCTTGTGCGAACTTGAAGCAATGCAACTCCACACTCTGGAGGCTCACAACGAGTCATTCTATGCAGTCTTTGTTGTCGGCCAGGATCTCTGCACCGTCGGTACCAGCGACGGGATACTGAAGGCATGGCAGCGGATAGCACCGGCCCCCGCTTGGCAGTGTAATGCACCCACGGGGATCATCGGCGGCCAGGAGGCTGGACCGGATACGGGACAGATACTCCTGATTACCTATGACGGCCAGACGGCGATCCATGTCCTTCGGTCAGGCAAGCTTCACCTGCATCGGGCGCTAGCCGAGAACCATGCAAGGGTGGTCTGCTCGGCCAACTGGCAGGCCCGGCTAAAGATCCTGCAGAAGAGGCGAACGGCGAAGGTTCAGGAACTGTGCACTCAGATAAAGGAGTGTGTCGCGGCAGGCCAATCCGGCGAGATTGACACATTGCATCGGCAGTTGATAGCCATGGGGTCCCAGACGCTGTCCCTTGCGTTGCAGGCCTGGCGCGCCGCCAAGGAGAAAGACACCGTTGGTGAACTGCGGGCCCGCTACAGCCTTGCTCAGAGATTGCCCACTGATGCCCCCCTGGCAGCCACATCCCTTAGCCGGTACGGTCATGTTTTGCATGAGTCCTGGCTCCTTCGCGATGCGTTGACCGTCTATGCCCACATCGGAGGCCCTGAAAAGGACCATGTGCTTCCAGGATGGCTTGAACAGACCGCCGAGATGATGGAAGGCGATGATTGGGTAGCCCATGCAAAGCCGCCCATACCGGACCTCGTGGGAGCAGCCACGATTCTGAATAGGCCATTTACTGGGCGATGGGTCCTGAACGTTCTCGGGACCATTCAATTCCCCGAAGGGCTCCTCACGGCAGAGGGCCTGGTCCGGAAGTACGAGCAAGTCAGGAATGAAGAAGGCCGCTCGGGTCTGCCTGTCGCCGAGGCCCGGTTGTTCCATTGGCTGTCGCGTCGGATGCCCAGGACTATCGCCACCGTTCTCTTCATAGGTGCCGCCGACCCCGCGACTGAAGGTGCGGAACTGGCGGTCCAGGTCCTCCAGGATGGCCTTCAGACTATTCTCGTTGAACACCTGCTGTTCCATGCGGTCGGCACATTGAAGCAAGGACAATCCGCGATGGACTACAACAATCGGACAACGGAGGTTCTTGCGCGCATTGGCCGGCCTGAACGCGCCGGCCCGTGGCTGCGGGCCGTACGGCGGGCACTGAGCCGCGCCATTCAAAGACTCCACACGGAGGCTGTTTACCGCCGGAGGGAAGGAAGGGATTGAATATGCCGAGAAGCACTCACAAACAAGACACCTCATCTGGCCCAATAGGCGGTCCACTGGGTCCGCAGTCGTCTCCGGACGAAGGCGTCTTCGCCTCAATTCAGCCCTCCGGGAAACGCAGGGGCGCGTTCCTGGCGCCAGATACCGTGGTCGATCGCTTCCGCATACAACGGCACCTGGGTAGCGGAAGTCTGGCCGACGTCTATCTGGCCTTTGATCAGACACGGGCACAAGATGTAGCTATCAAGGTCGTGGATGCCGGACCGCTAGGATCCGAGTTGGCCATTGGGCAGTTGCGGGGTGAGCTGATTGCGTACAGCAAGATCAGGGATTTCACGCACGTCTTGAAGACATACGACCTTCACTTGATCCCTTGGGGCGGGACCAAGTTGCTGATTCTCTCCATGGAATATGCCAATGGCGGTTCGTTTCGTGCATGGCTTGAACAGCATGCCGGAGACCCCCACGTGCGACGGACGAAAGGCGTGGAGTGTTTTGAACACTTATGCGCCGGCGTGAAGGCCGCACACGATGCCGGAGTGGTCAATGGTGACGTCAAGCCTGACAACGCCCTGTTTGTCGACGGGGTACTCAAGATGGCCGACTGCAGCATTTCGGCGGTAGTTCAGTCCCTGGCCACTCATCAGACCGCCCCGGTGCAACCCGCGGAATGCCCTTTGGGCATTGGGACCCCTCGCTACATGAGTCCAGATCACTTCAACGCTTCCTGCATAGACGACTTGGATGTCACAGGCGACATCTACAGCCTTGGAGTCATCTTCTTTGAACTCTTACACGCAAAGGGCCGGCCCCCCTTCGATGGCAGCTACGAACGGCTGCGATACCTGCACACTACGGCCCCAGTGCCGATCCTGCCCGAGGCCACCGAAACACAGCGCCGCGTAGTGGACCGCTGTCTTGAGAAGGTCTCATCCAAGCGATATGCCTGTGTGGATGAACTCCTACAGGAGCTGATGGGGTGTTCTTCCACATCGCAAGATTCTCAGACCGAAGCAGCGGGGGTGGAAGATCTGTGGCAGAACGCCTGCCAGTCCATTGCGGAACAGAGGCTCGAGGAGGCACAACACTTCTGCCGACAGATTCTTGTAAAGTCGCCACATCATGAGAATGCACTGGCATTGCAGGAAGACCTACAGATGCGCTTCCAGCAGGCTCAGCAGCTCTATTCGGCAGCCAACCAGGGCATGGGTTCTGCGAGCCTGGAAGAACTCGTCTCGCTGGTCTCGGAGGCAGTCGAAGCGTTTCCCAATCACCCGGCCGGCCACGTTGTTCAACTGCGGCTCGAAGTGAAGGCTCGGCAGTACCGCCAAACAATGGAGAATGGCCTTGCCTGCGCCAGACGCGACGATTGGGAGGGCGCCCTGTCCTGTTTTGAGAGTGTGCGGCAGTTGAACCCAGGTGCAACAGAACCTGAGAACGCCATTCGTTTCGCAACGCATGTCCTCAGCCAAATTCATGAGTCACGGGACTCGATCGATCGTGCAGTTGAGAGCGGCGACTGGAACCGGGCAATGGAGTTGGCTCGAAGAGTGGACCACTACCGTGACGAAGTACGCCCTGAATCCGCCCGAGCCACTGGCAACGGAGAAGGCCATGAGACGTAGCCAAAGGCAGACGTTGGAGACCTCCGCCCGTTCAAGCCGCAAGTACAGGAGTTGTTCGCTCGTCGAGTTGGCGGAGCACATCATCAGGGACTCCGATAGACAGGCCCTGGAGGAACTGCACAACTGCAGGCCGTTGTTCCGCCTCAGGGCCAGTCAACCCATGCTGCTGGCCGTCTTTGTTGAGGCGCTTTGCGTGACACGTTGGGCTACAAGGTTCGCCTACGGCAACAGGCTTATCCTTGAAAGGGCATACGACCTCACGGTCGACAAGTTCAGCAACCTTCCTTCCGGAGACGGGTCCAATGGCCAACGGCACACCCGCGGGCCCGATTGCCGCAAGTACTTTCAGACATTCCTGAAACTGGCCCTGGCTGCCACAGCCGCTACGGGCTCCTTGAACGCCTGCCAAGAGGAAGCCCTATCCGCCCAGGTGCTCCAAAGCCGCGTGACAGGGTGCTTCCGTCTTTCCTGTCTGGAAGCCCGTCGCGCCATCAATCCTACTCGCACACGCTACGCATGGCGGGTGGGCGACGGTGTCATTCGTCTCTGGATGCCTGTCTCCATGCGGGGCGGCGAACGCCGCGCCTGGTTGGCGAGGAACGTGACAGCCCCAAACCCCTTGGAAAACGATGAACATGCGCGCGTTCAAGCCATCGTTGATCGGCGTCTCGGGGTCACGAACTGCGTACCCCTCGATGAAACGGCCGGGATAACGTTCTGCGACGGCTCCGATGCATCCATTCTGGAGTCTCTGGTAGAGGAAGATGTGAACGTGCGAGGCCTGGCCGAAGTCGTAGCCAAGGAGAAGGCTGCTGGCATCGAACAACAGAGACCTGCCATTCAAGAGTTGGGTAGGTCGAACCTCCGAAGGCTAATCCTCCGGATCTTTGCGGATCTCTGCGAAGGATGTTTCGAGGAAAAGCAACTGGCCGCATCTTTCGGACTAAGCCCGGCGACATTCAGTCGCTTCGCCGGAGCCCGATGGAAGACGCATCCTTACGCACCGCCGCCGGATCTTTGGATAAACGTGGCCCGTACCCTAGCTGGCCATCTGACGTTCATTCAGGCGGCGAAGAACGCCGGCGTATGGTCGGATGTGGAGGCCATGGTTCGCACCGGCACAAGACCACATAAGGAAGACGATCATGAGCAATGACCTGTTCTTCTTGCCGATGATCGTTCGTGCCCTCAGGCAAGAAGATGCCGATGTGGCTCTCCGAGATGCCTTCCGGCAGATTCGGCTTCTGGGGCAGCAGAAGCAATACCGGCGAGGCTACTACCAGTTCACGCGTTTCATGGACGAAGCCGGACATGCTGGGCCCCAGGAGGTTGCTGAGCGGCTCCTAAGCCAGTTCTGCGAACAGTTGGGGCGGCCCGGTTCAGTCAGCATCCTCGTCGAAAGCAATAATGTCTTGCTGGCAACATGCACGTTCCCAGACGGCCATGGCAGCCAGACCATCGATTGCGTGACTTCGGGGGCCTACCGCCTCACCCTCGATACTGGGCGAGTCATCTGGGAGGGGCCTTTGGTTCACGAAGACTTGACCTGGACAGAAGCGTTCCCTGGGCAGGCCTTGAGAATGGCCGCCGATACAGGAGAGGATAGGCTGCTGCCATCAAGGCAAATCGCCATTCTGGATGGATCCGTTGTTCTGCGCGTCTTCCCCGGCATTGAGCATGGGGCCCTGGAAATCGAATTGACCAAGCCATGACCAAGAACCCCGCCATCGTTGCAAGGGCCCGGACAGTCCTTGTCTTTGGGCGCGGTCAGGCGGCCAAGGCGGTTCTGTCGTCAGTCGTCGCCCGAACGCGACGGTATTCCAGTGGCAAGAGACTCATGGTGCGCGGACGAGTGACCTTCGAGCAGCCCGTGCTGGACCATCTTTCCCGGTGCGTCTTGGACATCGTCGACCACATCGGCGAATCCCTGGGTATGAGACGAAAGAGTTTTCAGATCGAATTGGTCACTCCTGAAGTGGCTTCGGTATCCGATTTGTCGGTGTCTATCGCCGGTTGTTCCGCCGATGCACCGGTCTTTCTGGCCCTGGTATCAGCGATGTTGAAGATGCCGCTACGGCAGGATATCGTCGCCACGGGGCATATCGCCTCGGTAGATGGAGAAGTACGGCCGGTCAAGCATATCCCTGTCAAGTTGGCAGCCGCAGCCCCCGAGCAAGGCGTCAACGAGTTCATTTGCCCTGCCATAGATACGGACGGCTCAATGTCACTCCTGGCCCCAAACGAAAGAGCAACCATCGAGGAAGCCATCGCGGCAGCCAAGGACCGGATCAGAGTGGCCTGTGTTTCGGACGTCCGGCAACTCCTAGAGCATGCTGTCGACGAAGAGTCGCTGGTGCTCGCCGCCCTGCGATGCGGCTACTTCAACGGGCTGGGCCTCATGGCTCCCCGAGATGGGCCGCTTGGAGGCATCTTCGGATTCCTGACGACAAAGCATGACCAGCAGTTCTGGCATGCGCTGGAGGTCTTGCTTGCCACCGGGGATGGCCACGGTGCAAAGCGGCTGTTCCTTGACCGATGCCGGTTCCATTCGCGGCAAGGAGAGTATCCGAGTGGTCTGGGAACTAGCCTTCAACAGATTGTTCGATCACTACCGATGACGACGCGTCGATCCAAGGCGATATTCCCACTGGTCTCGCTGCACGATTGCCTGCAAATGGCTCAGTTTGCGCGTCCGGATGACAACGTTGACGTGCAGGTGCTCATAGGCGCGATGTCCGGAAAGGGCCTTGGAGAACGCGGTAGCCAAGACCATAGTGGGTCGAACGCCACCCATGATCCTATGGCAATGAGAACTGTGGAGGCGGTCTTAGAGGAGATCAGCGCGGAATCCTTGGCCAAGCAGGTCGGCCTGCCGATCGACTCGGCCCGGGCTGCCTATGTCCTGAACGAGGTCGTCATCGACTCGCACGAGGCCTTCTTCGACCGCATTGAGTCTTTCTACATCGCGATGGTTAGACAGGCCGCTGGCGGCCCTGTCACGCCCAGTGATATGCTGGCTGCCGAAGCTCATGACCTGCTGTCGGGGGCCTTCGCGGACAAGGGTGGCGTTGATGCCGCACTGGCGGAAGCGCGATACGGAACCAACGGCGGCATGCGGTATGTCCTTGACGTCATGACCGCACAACTCAAAGCTGAGCAGCAGACCAGGAGGATCAACCAGGTACTCAAGACCGCCCTGGATCCCATGGACTGGGACGCTCGAGTGGCCTTCATGGCGGCCTTTCTGGAGCGTGTCGGTCCGCAACTCCCCCCCGAAATCTGCTCAGAGCCGCCGCAGCGATATGCCCGCCATTACGAGGTCATCCTCAGGGAGTACGTGAAATCCTTGAATGCGGTTACCCGTGTACTACAGAGGTTCTGAACGAAGGAGAGATTCCATGCCCACCATCGACACCCTTTTGGCTTCCTTGGACGAGCGGCTAATCGCCCAGAGGATCGGTCTCCGCCACGATGAGGCGCGAATGCAGTACCAGTTGGAGAGAAACACTGTTGACAACTTCGACGAGTTCAGCGACGTCATCGCCGACTACTACAACCAGCATTTCACGCGTTGCGTGTCCAACGGAGGGACCTTGCCCAGGTCAGAAGCGGCTGGGCGAGCCAAGGAGATTCTCGACAGGGAGTACCGACGACACGACGGTGATATCGTCACCGCCTTCAACGATGCACACGACGGCACCAACGGTGGCCTTCGAGTGGTCCTTGACAAGCTGGCAGAGGCGGCTAAGGCCGAGGGTGTCGAGCGGTACGTCAGGGAGATGTTTGACCGCCATGTGGCTCCAAACGCATGGGAGCAGAAAGTGGAGATCATCCGGCAATTCATCTCTCAATGCGGCGCCACTCTGGCCTCGTCCATCCGAGCCGACCAGCCCGAACGATATGCGCAGAACTACCAAGACTTGATTCGCTCCTACGTCAGGAGCCTTCAGAGCACATCAGCTGTTTTCCGCCGGCTCTAGGAGGAGTCTGCGATGGCGAGCAAGCTTGACCGCCTGATCGAGAGCCTCCACCCGACTAGGACCTTTGACGAGGTCCGCCGGCGGGCTGATGATGCACTGAACACGTTCAACGTGGGAGCTTCGCAGATGGAGAACTGGGACCGTTTCCGGCACTGCCTGATTCAGTTCCTGCACCATGCAGAGATCCGGCTCTTGCGCCTTTCAAGATCCTGTCCCATGGGACTGGACTTCGATTGGGGTCGGTGCTGCCACATTCTCATGCGTGTGTACGGCCCAAACGGCGAGAAGGCTGCCTTCGAGATGGCTCGAACAGGAAACGAAGGAGGGCTCTACGCAGTGCTCAGGACGATGGCACAAACCATGGCGGACAACTATGCCCAGGACGAGATCGAAGCTAAGGTCAACACCTACTGGAGTTACCTGTCCGTGGATGAGAAACTGGCCGCGGGGGACGAGTACCTGGCCAAGTACGGTAAGCTTCTGCCGTCGGAGCTTACCGAAGGGAGTGCCGCCAGGGTAAGAGCCAATCTGCCAAAGGTGCTCGAAGAGCATCCCAAGATTATCCGGCGTTTGACATCGGTCGGGCGGACGTAGTCCCTACCAACTCATTGCCATCTGAGCCAAGTCGTTCGGCCTGGTTTCTTGGCAGGAATAGGCCATTCGCTGCGGGACCTCTGTAACGGGGTGCCGTTAAAACTGCCGGTCGGCCCTCCGCCAAAAGAACGCCTGCACCAAAAACGCGGGCATCCTTGCGGTACTGCTCCCAATGGGGCACTCCATAGGCCAGGCCATGCCTTTGGCAGAAGCCATCCTGCGTACCATGACGGCAGGGATTCGGAGGGCCAATCCCTTGTCAATTCCACGTGCTGGGCTTTGCGGCCAAGCTCGTCGATGAGTGCCAGAATCGCCCCAAAGGCC
>JAPLNA010000013.1 GCA_026693065.1 Planctomycetota bacterium | reverse complement strand
GATGCGTCAGCCGGTCCAGCATTGCCCCGGTCAGGCGCTCCGAACCGCACACTTCCGCCCATTGCTCGAACGGCAGATTGGTCGTGATGATCAGGCTCTGCCGCTCGTAGGCCCGGCTGACCACCTCGAACAGCAGTTCCGACCCGGCCTTGGTGAAGGGCACGTAGCCCAGTTCGTCCAAGATCAGCAGATCCTGCCGGCCCAGTAGCTTGAGCATGCGTTCTAGCCGGCGGTCCTCCCGGGCCTCCAGTAACTGAGTCACCAGGCCTGTGACGCCGAAGAACCGCACCGCCCGGCCTTCGTGGCAAGCCGCCAGGCCCAACGCCGTCGCCAGATGCGTCTTGCCCGTGCCGCTGTTGCCGATCAGCAGAACATTCTCCCGGCGGTCGATGAACTCCCCGACCAGCAGTTCTCGGATCAGGGCTTCCTTGATGCCAGCCTGTTGGGCGAAGTCGAAGCTGTCGACCGTCTTGAGAGTCGGGAACGCCGCGGCTTTGATCCGTCGTTCCGTTGCCCGCTGCTGCCGTTCCAGAAGCTCCCGCTCGCACAGCCGAAGCAGGAATGTCTCGAACGACTGGTTCTCGCGGCCGCAGACGGCTGCCACGGAGGCATACTCCCGCAGGATTGTCGGCAGCTTGAGTCGCTTGAGGTGGTGTTCCAGAAGGACCGTCGCTTGGCGTTCAGCCATTGGCCGCCTCCCGCAAGCGGCTGTAGGCCCCCAGATCCGTCGGCGCCACCGTCACGCCGGCCAGATGCTTGCGCCCGCCCAGGTGGAAGGTCTTCAGTTCCGGCTGCTCGGAGGGAATCAACAGCTGTCGGATCGCATCAGCCGTCGGCGCCGTCCATCGCAATGCATGCCGGACCGCGATCGCCACCCGTTCCAGAGGGTAGTCCCGCAACAGCAGCAGTACCCGGATATACTCCCGCGTTCCATCCTCTCTCTGGGCCTCCAGCTTACGCCGAACCACGGCGAAGTCCTCCGGCAGCTCCCAGCCCACGAACGGTCGGGCATGGTCCAGGCTGCCCGGCTTGCGATCCAGCAGCGACAGATAGTGGACCGGATCGAAGACCTGCTTCTCCCGCTCCCAGCACCGCTCATGCCGGGCGATCTCCCTCTCGGCATGGTAGATGCTCACCGTCTCCACCGACGCCCGAATCACCACTGGCCGGTGGCCATACTCCACCGGCACCGAGTAGTCGTTCGTGTTCAGCCGGACCAGCGACTCGCTCGTGGCCGTCGTCGAGACCAGGAGGCGAGGGTCGAACCGGTCGGCAGGGATCGTCAGGCCCACCGCCTTGTCCTCTGCCAGCAGCTGCTCCTTGGAGAGGCTTTTACCACGCAACCGACGCTTCATGTCCGACCGGCAGCAGGTCGCCAGGTGGACATTCAGTTGGGCCCAGTTGGTCACCTGCGGGACCGGAACCATGAAGTTCAGCCGGCTGTACTTGACCGCGCCTTCCACCACGCCCTTCTCATTGGCCCGGCGAACCCGGCAGAAGTGCGGCTGGAAGAGGTAGTGACTCACCAGACGTGCGAAGGCCGCCGTGAACTTCCGCTGGTGTGCCCCTGTGATCTGCGCCACCGCCACCTTCGTGTTGTCGTAGCTGATCCGGCTGGGAACAAAGCCGAAGAAGGCGAAGGCCTTGACGTGAGCTTCCAGGAACGCCTCGCTGCACTCGCGGGGGAACGCCGTGACGAACATCGCGTCGCTGTGGACCATGCTCATCACGAAGAAGACCACCTTCTGTATCTTCCCGCCGATACAGGCCAGGGCGTGCCCGAAGTCCACCTGTCTTCCTCAACTCCCGCACCGCATCCTTGACCACCGTGTACTGGCCGGTGAAGCCCTCCTTGGCGATCACTTCCCACATCCGCTTGACCGTGTGTCGCTGCTTGCGGGGCTGGTCGTGATCGGCCTCGATGAGTTCCTGGAGCCGACCCAGCCACGGAGTAATCACCGACTTCTCCGCCGGCTTCCGGGAATACTTCGGTTGATCCGCCTTAGTCAGAATCCGTATCAGGGCACCCCAGGTAACCTTGAACCGTCGGCACGCCGCCCGCTTGGAGATCCCTTCCACCAGCACCGCTCGTCGAATGTCTGTTCGCAGTTCCATGTCCGTATACACTCCTGTCTGACTCCCTTCGTCGGGGATGGCCTGTTCCATCCCACCCGAAACTACGGGAGTTCTTGTCCAAGAGCGCTACGGAATTGGCCCGCCCGCCCAGCGCTACGGTTTTGCTCCGCCGTTTACAGTGGGGCATCCGAATTCCCGAATCGACCTGCGGTCGAAGTCCCGACCGGCTATCCCTGGCAGGTTGCGTCCCCGCAGAACCTGCTTCCATTTCACCGGCTGGGAGTATTGTCCTGCTCGTGTCGATCATTGTCAATCTGTCGCCCGGCATTACGCCGGGATTCTCTGCTACTGACGCCGGACCTTGCGGGCTTCCCGGGCGGCGGCGAGTTTGGCATCACGGGCCGCCAGGATCGTCTCGGCCCGCCCGGGCGAGCTTGTCGGCCGGGGTGAGGTACTCAATCGCACTGTACAGGCGGACGGCGTTGTACTGGGTCACGAACTTTTGCACGATGCGCCGGGCATCGTCCAGGCACAGCGGCGTGCCGGGACCGATGCAGTCCACCTTCATAGTGCGGTGATAGTGTTCCAGCTTGCCGTTTACAGATACCAGGGCACCAATGTCAGTGTGGGTATCTGGGGGGTTCTGGATACGCTGTTTGCCAAGCTCTGGCAGAAGACAACATGAAGATGCGTCAGCAATTGGCGACGAAGGGCGAGAGCCTCTCTCTCGTCGAGAAGAACGCGCCCCCGCATCGCTCCCGTTGAGAACAGCTGGGGCATGTGGGGAAGTATTCCACCTTCCAGTCTGAAATGCTCTTTCGGGCGAACGGCCGGAGTTCCTTCCGCAGGACGCACAACGGGTGATTGTAGATGGAGACACCGATGCGGTGTGTTACCAGCCTGCCTACGGCTTCGGCCAGCACGCCTTGATACGCGGGGGGATCCAACCAGAGGTCGTCAGCGTTCGCCTTGGCGTACCCCATCAGTTCAAGACCCATCACGGCAACATGTCCCACGAAGGGAAGGTTTCGCGAGATGAATGTTGCAAGGGAAGCCAATCGGGGTACCGTCTGCCGGCAGAGGACCACCCGTATTTCGAGGCGGAGGCCGAACCGGGCCAGGTTCATCACGCCGCGGAGCGTTTGGTCGAATGCCCCAGGGCACTGGACAAGGAAATCATGTTCATGCGGGATGTCGGAGTACAGAGGGACACCAACAACCAGATCAGGATGGTTGAGGGCCGCCATCCTTTCGCAGTAGCTCGCATAGTTGAACATTCGCCCATTGGACAGAAGGTGAAGGGCCGTGTGCGGCAAGTGGTTTCGGCAGGTTCGGATGATCTCCAACAGGCCCTCCGGCAGCATCGTCGGTTCGCCCCCGGTAATCCCGAGCCCTTCGGTTCGGGGATCCATCAAGGCAATGGCCTCCTGCCATGTTTGCACCCAATGCGCATCAGCAACTTCACGTGGGGGCTGCGGGCAAAAGAGGCATCGACAGTTGCATTGCTCCGTCAGAAAGATGCCGTTGGAAGGCGAGGACTTGCGATAGAGCGTCGTGACCTCGCCGACATTCGGCACGACCCGAACAATGTCGCCGTCGGCCAGGTAGCCGAGCTCTTCGGGAAGTGTGACCACGGGGCCGGAGACTGGCGCCACCTGGCAGGATCCCGCCACGATCGACGGGCGGAAATACCCGCGGAATCCTGGCGGCAGAGGCGCTGGGGCCTCCGTAAGCAACACTTCCTTCTCGCGGAGGGGAAGAGGACGAGAGAGATTCGTCACAACCCGTGCCACGTAGGCCGGGGCATCCCAGGCTACAGTCGATCGTGAACGTAGGTTCAGCATGGGCGTACCGTGACTCCTATTGAGCCCATTGAGCCAAGATGTCGGCGGCCCCGGGATCGTCCTGGAGCAGACGCACGAGATGAGTCGTTACGCCCAAGGTCTTCTTACAGAACTCACTGCTTGGCTTGAAGCCGACCATGTCCCCTTGGGTTCTGTAATGCCGTACCGGATCGCTTCCACAGTAGGGCTGGCAGGCACAATCGTGGCATTCGGGCATGCCTTCGGTCATCGTTGCGGCAAGAATGCCGTGCAGCTTGTCGGAGCCGATGATATCTTCGTATGTATCCGTTGCCACGTCGCCCAAGGCGAAAGTCTTGTCGCCCATCTCGGCCAACATGCGGGACTCATCGGAGGCGTAGACGGTACCGTCGTAATTGACCACGATCCCCGCAATACCGATTCCGGCCGGTGACTGCAGGTCCACGTACCCGGTCGGATAGGGAGTCAACATCTTGCGCAGAAGAAGGGCTGCGAACTCCTCGCGGAAGAAAAGGCCGCCTCGATTCAACTCGATGATGTACGCCAGGGCTTCTTTGTAGAACACCAGCCACTCTTCGATGGAGTAGTCGTCGACGAATCCGGGGCCGGCGGCAGCCCCGTAGGGGTTAAGCGACCGCAGGAAGACCGACGAGAAGCCCTGGCGGACGTATTCGTCCACGATCTGTCGAGGGCACGAGAGGCTCTCTCGGGTTGTGGTCATCAGGGCAGAAACCTTGTAGGGCCCCAGGGCCTCCCTGACTCGCCGTATCCCCCGCACGACATCCTCGTGGCTGTCGCCACCGATCTTTGGGCGGTTCTTGTTGTGCAGGTCACGAGGCCCGTCGAGGGAGGTGGAGATGAAGATGTCGTGAGCGGAGCAGAATTCCAACATGCCATCAGACAAAGCGGAAAGGTTGGTTGCGATGACGAACTGGAGATCCTTGCCCGCATCTTCATTGGCTTTCTCCGCCTCCTCCACGATATGTTTGACCAAGTCGAAGTGGAGCAGGGACTCCCCGCCTTGAAACTCGACTTTGATTGCAGGAGATGGGCTGGCGAACATGAACTCGATGGCATGATCGGCTGTCGCCCGCGACATGTCCACTCCAGGTTCAGCCTGGCCTCTATGTGACACCTGGCAGTACCGGCATGCGTGATCGCAACGCAGAGTCGTGACGAGCATGAACAAACTGGTGAGGTTGGGCAGCAAGGATTGTTTCGTCCGGTATTTCGCGGCCAGCAGGTCCAGCCCGACCGTAGAATCGCCGTCCATGATGAAGTGCTTGGACTTCAGGTCGTGATAGGCTGTCGCGTTCATGGGAAGCTGATGGCCGACCAGTTGCCGTAACGTCGATCTGGGCAGTACGAGGTGCTCCCCGACCAGATTGGTCAGCAGGTAACGCCCATCCTCCAACGACAGGAACCGCAGGGGAAGCAAGCCGTAGGAGGAGCCGGTCCGGGCCTGATACTCCTCTCGGGGAGCGAAGGGTCCCCTTGGTCTTTCGGGCATCACGGGCATGGATCGGATCATCCCTTTGGCGAAGAATGGGCCGGTGGAATCTGATCGTCGGTTCTCAGCCCCCGGATCCCGAGGGGGTCGTTATGAAAGTCGGCATCATCCCCATCTTCGTCCGTAAGGGATACCCGCGAAAACGCCTGGGCGAGGATCAGGTTCCGAACGCCTTCGGTTTCTTGGGCGACTTGTTCCCGCAATTCCTGATCGAGGACTTCGTTGCAGAATTCTCCCGCCTCCCGCTTGGGGTCCGCCATGGAGGCCTTGGCCTGTAGCGCCACCCGGATTGCCCCGGCCGCTGTCAGGCCGATCTTGACATGGAACCGATTCCCGAACTTGTAGGCCGCTTGTTTGACAGCGGACAACCGGTACACGGATGGGCAGAATTCGACAACCAATCCATCCTGGTCGCATGTGACGAGTTCGTTACTCCTGGGGTCACCTGCCATCAACTGATTCCCAGAAAGGTTCCAGGCGGCCCGTTGCCTTCAGATGGAGAGTGCGACGTACCCTTGTCCGACCCGGTGGACGGTTCTTTGGCTGGCTGGGAAGTCGGCTTCAACGGCGCATCCCGCATAGACGTCACGTCCTCTGGCTTGATCTCCAGGGTTCCGTAGGCCGTGTCGACGAGGCAGACTGCCGCATCTTCCTTCCGGCCCAAGTCGCCGAAGACGATACTCCCATTCTTCAACGAGAGCCGTTGCCGGCCTGCGGGCAACTTCGCCAAGATGAGCACGGGGGCCGGGGGTTTGGGAGCTGTGGTGGGCGTCGGCTTGTCCTGCCCGGCCTCCTCCACGCTCTGGACCATGCTCTTGGGAAGGGTCATGCTGCCGGTGGAAGTCTTGATGAAATACTCATCGCCCTGTTCTTTCACGTCCCCCCGGATCTTGCGGCCGCTTTTCATCGTGAGGATGTGGGTACCAAAGGAGTCCGCTTCTTGCTCCGAACCAGGGCGCGAGGGCGGCACATCTGCTTTCACGATGTTTACGACAGCGTCCTTCGAGAAATGCATTTGGCCGTACGATGTCTTCACGGCGTACTCGGCCCCGACCTCGGTGACAAAGCCGACTACTCTTGTCCCATCAGTACCGCTCACCGTGTGCAACCCGACGTACTTCACGGTGGGTTGTTTGGGTTCCTGGGGTTGCTGAGGATCTGGCGTCGTCGGCTTCTCGACCGGGCTGCTGGGCGGAGGCTGAGGCGGCAGTGAGGTTCCCGATCCGCCGGCCCCTGACTGGTGGGATACGTGCGAGGCATGGGAAGCATGTGAAGCATGGGAAGCGTGCCCAGCCAGTACGGCGTTTCCGTCTTGGTCGGCCGCCTTGAAGACCAGGGGTTCTGGGCGGGATTTCGAGTCGTCGGCCCGCGAGACGGCAACCGCGATCAAACAGAGAGTCTGACCGGGCAGGCTGGGACAGGAGCGACGATGCGGCGAACGCGGCGGCGGCGAGTCGGGCGCGTCGTTTCGCACGACGTGCCTTCCTGGCTTCTTCTTCACGTCTCGTACGCATGGCAAACTCCCCAACAAGTGGCTAGAAAGATATGCAACCACTGGAACAGCCTACAACCATATACCAGATGATTCCTCCCGTCAAGCCGAATCTTGTGCCGGATCGTTCGGTCGCCCGAGGAAGGAAGCGGAATTCGCCCTTACGACTTCTTCATGCCGGGTCAAGATTCCCTGTTGCGTCTCAGAACTGCCAAAGCAATCCCCCCAGCTCCCAGGACAGCTGCGGCGCCACCAACGGCCCAAGCGACGGGATGGTCGGTTTGGTTACCGGAGGACGTAGTTTCGCCCGTAGGGGACAGTGACGGTTCCGCTGGCTTCTGATCCCCGGGCCTTTCTCCGTCGGGCACGGGCTTTGCCAGTGTAGGTGAAGGCGGTGGACTAGGCGGAGGTGCGCTGGGAAGGACCGCCGAGTAGTGGGTTCCTGACGCATGCGAAGCGTGCGAGGCATGTGACGCATGGGAAGCATGGGAAGCGTGCCCAGCCAGCATAGCGCCGTCGTCTTGGTCGGCCGCCTTCAAGACCAGGGGCTCTGGGCGAGATCAAACAGAGAGTCTGACCGGGCAGGCTGGGACAGGAGCGACGATGCGGCGAACGCGGCGGCGGCGAGTCGGGCGCGTCGTTTCGCACGACGTGCCTTCCTGGCTTCTTCTTCACGTCTCGTACGCATGGCAAACTCCCAGGCAAGCGGCCGGAACGATATGAACGTGCCTGAGGGTAGTCCGACGATTCGATTCTGTCAAGCAGAAGACCGAGAGCTGAACATTGACGCTCCGGGTGGTCCGGGGTAGACATAGGCATGGCGTTACGTTTTTCGCTCACCCATCGCCACGGTTTTGCTCCGCCGTCTACAGTCATTCCGGGGGATTACAAATCTTGCAGGGCTCATACCCCTTCTTGGCATCCTCGAGCGACATGCGGAGTTGGCTCTTTGCCAGGTGGCGACATCCCGCCCGGTGATACTTCGTTCCCGTGCGAGTGACGTAGACGGGGACGCCTCCCGCCGTCCGGCTTGTGGGGGAGGCCTCCTTCCTGCAACCGAAAGCGGGCAGGGCAAGAGAACTCAGTAGCAGAAGAAGAACGATTCGCTTGACCATCGTATTGTCCTGTTCCACTAGGCTCTGTCTGAAAACCCGTTTCGTCGCATGACGGTCGGGGGCACCCATTTGGAAACCAACGGATTTCCGGTAGATTCAGCCAGGCCTCCAGTGGCCCCGCCACCACCGGATTGAGTTTTCAGACAGAGCCTAGTTGGGGGGATGGGGAGGATTGCAGGCGCTGCAAGGGGTGTGGCCCTTGGCGATAGCTTCGGAAAGTGTGACGGGAAGTGAACTCTTGGTCAGATACCTGCAACCAGCGGCATGATACTTTGTGCCACTACGGGTGAGGTAGACGATCGGGTCTTCCTTTGTGGGTTGATCTGTCTTGGCGGGCGCACTGCTCGACATGGCGACCGGGACAGGATCGGCGGGGCGATTGTCCGCAGGTTTCGTTGCGATGCTCAGCCCCTTGTACTCGTCTGAGTGTTCAAGGTGCCTTTGGAAATTCATCTTGTACGCCTCCATCAACTTCGCCTTATCATGGAGGATCAACAGGTTCTCTGCGTTCCCCTCTTCCGCCGCTTTCGTGAAGTTGAAAGAACCCGTAATGACCGTGCTGTCGTCAATCAGCATGATCTTGTTGTGCGCGATGGGGTGTCTGGCGTCGATGTAAACCGGCACACCATGATTGAACAAGAACGTGGCCGACGAATATTTCTGTTTGGCTTGGCTCTTGTCGAAAATCGCAGTCACTTTGACTCCCCTGGCGTGAGCGTCGGTAAGGGCTTTGGCGATGGGCGCCGAGGTGAACGAGTAGGCCTGTACTAAGATGGTCTGCTTTGCCTTGCCTATCGTTTCAACGATGGCTTCTGTACAACCCCCTGATGGGGAGAAGTACACGCTGATACCGTCTTCCACGACCGGGGAGGGGGAGGCCCCGACACAATACAGCAGACAGATGCCCAAGGCCACGACTATGAACGAGCCGATCAGAAACTTGCCGCGCATGTTCTACTCCTTTCGTGCCACACCGTGGGAGGCACATTCACTCCGGGTTGGCAATCTTCCCCTTGGCCGCGTCGGCCGCTTTCGTTTTGGGGCATTGTTCCAAGATCATCCGATACCGCTCCATGGCCGCCTCCACCTTCCCGGCCTCCATGAGATTATCCGCCAACTGGAGAAGATTCTGCGCGCGGACCTCTGGATCCTCTGGAGTGATCACCGGCCGTGACGCCGGCTGGTTGGCAGATGTGGATGGCGCATCCTGGAAGCCCTGCATCGAGAAGTCCAGCGCCGTGCCGGCCTCGATGTCCAGTTCCAGCTTCAGCGGAATCCATTCTGGGCCTGAGACAATGGTGACCTGCGTACCGTGTTCCCTGGCGATCTCTCCCGGATTCCCTGATGCAGTTGGCGCGGCCGGGGCTTTGCCGGGGTCAGCCGGGGCAGGGCTGCACATCAGGATCGCCGCGGCCATCACCGTCCAAAAGGATGAGAAATATCGCAGGCCGCTTCTGGGGTCCCTGGTATGCCCATCGCCCCGCAGGTGCAGGCGGCAAAGCGTCCCGCCGGACCATACTCGTCTGGTTCTCAGCACGCCGGAACTCTATCGCCAGCCCCCAACCCTGTCAACCGCCCGAATCGAGGCCCTACCTACAGCTTCAAGGTGAAGCCTACCCCGGCCACGTGATCTGAGGCCGACGATGGCGATGGTCGTGACTGCGAAGATGTACCAAGGGTCAGTCCCGGATGGGACTAACTGCTGATACATCTTTATGGTTGCGAACCTAACACTTGTATATGCAATGTGTTACATACTACACAAGACGACGATCGACGAGTGATTGAGCTCTGGGGAACTCAAGCGGGGCCGTGCGACGGATAGATCAACGGTATCTTCTTCGGAATCTGGCGACGTCGCGCCGAGGGCACGCGCAGGAAAATTTCCCGGCATTCCCATCGATTGCGTTGCCCATGTTGGGCAATCTTGGTAAGATACAGACATGGTTAGACCTCCGTTGAAACTCGCGGACCTTGCGGCCAAGACGGGCATCAGCCTGCGGTTGTTCCGTTATGTGATCGACAATGAAGTCGTATCTCGCGAACAACTCGCCCAGACGGACACGATGGGGGAGGGCCGGGGGGTGCGGCGGGAGTTCAGCGAGTTCTCGGGCTTCATCGTCTCGCTGGCCGCCGGGATGCTGGCAGCCGGCCTCACGCGACAGCTAACCAAGACGGTTCTGCAGGTGTTCTTCAACTGGGCGTCGGGGCATATGGAGTTTAGGCACGGTCCCGCCTCCTCGAACTTTCTTGTCTTCTGCCGCGCCAGGTCGATCTTGCTCGAGGTAGCCGATGCGACCTTCATGCGGGTCGTGGTGCTGCCCGGCGTGGCCGGCGACAGTAGCACGACACAACTACGATCGATGGAGTGGACCGATATCGCCACGGGGAAACCCGCACCGGACGGGTACACGCCGATGATCCTTGTCCGGCTCGGACTCGGTTGGCTCGCGGGAACACTTTGCGGCAGTAAGGAGTAAGTTTTTTTGGGTAGATGGTGCCCAGTTTGGGCAACTTGTGACGGATGGATTCGGATGTTGAGGGCCGAACGGTGGCCCTGAACAATACAACCTGCAGGAGCACACACTATGAGCGAAGTCGAAAAGTACAAGGTGAACTCGGACGTTCGGGAGGGTGCGCCCTCGGCCCCTCGGAGTCGGCAGAAACCAACGGTCTCCGCCCCAGGCCTTCCGGCCGGTGGTGGCCGCGCTCGGCAAGTAAAAGATCCGCTGGAGGAGTTGAACGAACGGCTTGCGATCGTCCGGGATAGAGTACGGGGGGTGGCCAGGAGCTATCACAACGGTCTTTACCTTTTCGGGAGGCCTGGAACTTCCAAGACGTACACCGTCGCCCAAACCTTGACCGGCGACGGTGTCCCCTTTCACCACCAGTTTGGCCATCTGACGCCCATTGGGCTGTTTGAACTGCTGGATGCGCAGCACGACCGCGTTATCGTCCTTGACGATGTAAGTTGCCTCTTTGCGGACAAGAAAGCCTTGCAGATCCTCTTGGCGGCTCTGGGAACCCAACAGAACGGGCAGCGCGCCCGGGTCATACGGTACCAGCGGCACAAGCGGGTCGCCGAGATTACGTTTACCGGGGGTATCATCTGCATCTCCAATCTCGAACTGAACCAGTCGCCCCTGCTCGCTGCGTTGCGAAGCCGCGTCAACTACATCAAACACGACCCCACGGATGAACAAATAGAGGCCCTCATGTTTTCCGTGGCCGCCAAGGGGTGGCCGGCGGAGCAGCCGGAATTGACACCCGCGGAGTGCCGGGAAGTGACGGAGTTCGTGATCGCGGAGTCGCGGCAGCGGGAGACCCATCTTGACATGCGAGTGCTCGTGGACAAGGCCTTCCCGGATTATCTACAGTGGCGATCTCATGACACCGAGGCGCATTGGCGGGACCTGGTGAAGGCCACGTTTGAAGAGCGGTTGGCGGCGCTTCAGTACACGACGCCCGAGAGTCTGACCCGCCGGGGCCAGAAGCTGGCGGACCAGCAAACGGTTCGGCGCATCCTGCAGGCCTGTCGGACTACGGCAGACCGCGTGGCGGCGTGGCGAAGTCTTACAGGGAAGTCTGAGAGGGCCTACTTCAGGCGCGCACGGGAAATCGCCTGACCCATGACACTTGCACCAATGTGTCTATGTGTCACACGGTAGTCCGGCTCGCCGGCCGGCGGCTCGGAGACACAATCAGATCGTGCACACTTGGTGTGCGCCGGGTTCGGGATGTCAGTCACGAAGCCCCCGTCATCAGACAACTCCCGCCGTTGTTCTCGGCCCTTCTTACCCATCTGACAATGCGTATTCTGGTTTCCTGGTGGCATGATCTCGCGCAGGGCCGCCCACCCGGGCTATCGGGGAGGTGTGCCGATCGTCCACAGCTCAATTCCGGGCAAGAACAGGTTATAATTGACTGGAGGAGAAGGAGTTCTCATGGCCACCCTCCAGTTCCAACGTTCGCCGCAGCATGAAGCGCTGCCGGCCCCGGCCAGCGTGCCGAAGGGGCCGCCAGAGCCCCGGACGGGCCTAAAATCAGCCCCTTTTCGGTTATATATTAACGATAGAGACATACCTATCCTGCCCCCGGCACCGTGTCCTCTCCAGTCGTACCCAGCCGGTTTCATCCCCTGATTTCACGGCCGGTGCCCCTCCATGGTTCCCTCACCCCACCCCTCTCGGGACATCAACTGACAGACTGACACTTCTGACACATACGACACTATCAGTCGGATTCCCTCGCTGAACCGCCGGTTCTTGATAGGGCGGGGTAGCTCAATAGGCCTCTGGAGTGGATTCCCGCCACCAGACTGGCAGACCCCAGCGGGCCCCGTCCGTAGTTGCTTCTTGGTGCGAGTTTCTCTTGTCCTCGTAGCCCTCCGCCCGCGCGAGGCCATGTTGGCGACCTGAGTATTTGCAGCCACAACCGCGCGGGCTTCTTGAGAGGCCTCGGGGGCGTGCCAAACAGCCGTAGCCGCATGCTGGTTTCGGCAGGGTTGCCCGTCGCAGGATGGGCCTGCGACGTTGCCGGCTCCAAGGGGCGAATCTTCCTACCCGTCGGGCCTCTGACCGACCGCATTCGCCCGAGCAACAAAGCAGGATCCGATCGCGACGGCCCAATTCCTCGCCGTAAGGCGTGCGTGGCGGGCCCAAGGGGTTCCCGGGGCGCGTCGGCGTTGCCGACAACTTAATTCGAGCCGTTTTTCGGTTATATATAGATGAAGGGTGATATACCTATCGGCGAAGACACAAGTGGCATGATCCATCGGGCCGCCAAGGGATGCCCGTCGCAGACTGAGGCCGCGCTGCCAACTTCCGGGGAATCTTCCTACCCGTCCAGGACTCTGGCCGGGCGTACTCGCCCGATCAACGGGGCAGGTTCCGGAGGTCACAACGGGCCAACTCATCGCCGCAAGGCGCGTGTGGCGGGCCCCAAGGGGTGTTCGGTGTGCGTCGGCGTTGCCGACAGCTTAATTCGAGCCGCTTTTCAGTTATATATAGATGAAGGTGAGATACCTATCGGCGAAGATGACGATGGCGTGCTTCATCGGGCCGCTGAGGGAGGCACGTCGCAGGGGGAGCCCGTGCCGCCTGCTCCGGAGGGCCAATCATCCCACCCATGAGGCATCTGGCCGGGCATACTTGCCCGATCAACCGAGGCAAATCCCGGCAAGCACGACGGGGCAATCCCTTGCTGCAATGAGTGGTGACGGCCCAAGGCGTACTCAGGGCTTTCCAGTGTCGCCAGCAGCTTAATCCAGGCCGTCTTCCGGTTATATATAGAAAAGGCCCGGCTCTAGCTGTCGGCCAAGGTGCCGGCCCGATCACTCGGGCCGCCGAGGAATGGACATCGCAGGCAGGCCACGCGTTGCCAGCCCGGAAGAGTTCTTCCCAGCCACGACCTCTCTGCAAGAGCAATCCCATGGCCAACAAGAAAAACGCTATCACTCTGCGTACCATCACGTGATTCTGTCGGTCAGTGGTGGCGTGCCGGATCTGGTCTTCAAGCCCGTCGGCATAGCCGTCACCATCTTTGACTACGATGCCGAGGGCGAGGACGGCGCCGACAAGGATTCTGACGGTGGAACCCTGTAGCGTCATCGAATGGCCAGCCGCCGACGTGGTGCACGAAAACCGGCACTGGCCGATTGTCTGGAAGAATATGGGCGGCGCCGGCAAGCCGTACACGAGGGGATGGAAGTGTCCCGGGTACGGCGGGACGGTGGACTGTTCCTACGAGAAGCTGGCCGAGGTCGCCCCGCCGTTGTGCAGCGAGTGCGACGAGGAGACGACGCTGCTGTGGGCCACCAGGGGCCGCATATTCACCCGTGGTCACCCCAACACCTTGCTGGAGGATTCCCGGAGTTTGTCGTCCTCGCCAACAGCTTAAAACGGTCTGTTTTTCGGTCATATATAGATGAAGGCGATTTAGCTGTCGGCCACAACCACGCCCCGCCTCTTCGCCTGTGATTCCTCCACCGGATTGCCCGTGCGGGCGTCCGCTTCCCTTCCAGTATTCCCATTTGTGTCCCTCAGGGATAAGGAGCGTGCCATGAGCAGCATCGTACCGGCTGCCGAGTTGACGCGGGGCGAACTGCGTCGGCTTGGCGAGAACGTGATCTACGCCGTCGACCACGACGGCGAGGAACTGGCCGCGGTCAACCGCAGCCTCAGCATCCACGACGAGTGCGTCGATTCACTGACCAAACCGTCGGCCGTCGGCGTCCGGACCGGCCACGTGCCCCCGCGCCCGGCGGCCTGACGGCGTCGGCGGCGGGCGGGTCATCCTGTGGATCGCCAGGATGCCCTCGGCGTATCCAAAGCCCGTTGCCACCGTGGCAGTGGCCCTCTTCACCAACCCCCAGAACACGGAATCCGCCATACGCGTATTATCCTCATCCTCATGCTTCTCTGAACGCCGGTAGCACACACAGCCCCCGTCCTCCGCCGTGACCGGCACAACACCCAGGGGTACGCCCATCCGGCCTGCGGAAGCCCGTTGCCCCGGCACCGGATCCCATTCCGTGATACCTATCAAGAAGGAGCTCGTACAATGCTGAACCTCATCCTCCACTGCGGCTCGCGGCAGGTGAGCCGCGAGCTCGTCGAATGTTGCCCCACGCCGCCGCCGACACCCACCTGGGTTCCGATCTCCCACCATCGGCTGCTGGAGCGTGTCGAGTCTTCTTTGACCGCTACGGGCCTGCGTGTCATCAACCAGGCCCACGCGTTATCCGCCGACCGCCTGCGATACTTTGGCCTCCTGGAAGTCGTCAACGGCGACGGCCACGCCGACTACGGCCTGGTCATCGGCGTCCGCAACTCTCACGACAAGCAGTTCCCCGCCGGCCTGGCCGTCGGCAGTGCCGTTTATGCCTGCGACAACTTGGCCTTCAGTTCGGAGATCGTCATCGCCCGCCGCCACACGCGGTTCATCGAACGCGACTTGCCCGGCCTGGTCGACCAGGCCGTCGGCCGGCTGGGAGATCTTCGCGGACTGCAGGACGAGCGGATCGCCATGTACAAGCAGACCGAGTTGACGGACATGCGGGCGCATCATCTGATCATCAAGGCCATCGACGCCCAGATCGTTCCAGTCACCCATGTCCCGCAGGTGCTTCACGAGTGGCGACATCCCAGCCACGAGGAGTTCGCCAGGGATGGGAAGACCGCGTGGCGGTTTATGAACGCTGTAACAGACGCGGCAAAGGGCAGCAGCCTTCTTCAGCTTCCCCGCCGCACCCAGGCCCTGCACGGCCTGCTAGACGCTGTCTGCGGGCTCCAGCCGGCCAGGGCCGCCCTGCCGGCCCCCGCCGGCAACTGAAAAGACGGCAACACCTGGACCGCCCTCACGATTCCGGCGGAACCGGCCGGCGGCGATGGGTTGCCCCGGCGCAGTCCGGGCCCATCGCCGCCGCCGGCACGACCTTCCACCTTACTTCAACCCGAAAGGAAACCCCATGCGAGGTATCGCCATCGTGCTGATCGTCATCGTCTTCTTGGCCCTGTGCCGCATGGCCAGTTGCTGAAACCCACCGGCCCTCTTTTGCAATGCACGGGAGTGTGAATATGCGAGTGGATCGATTGCCCGGCGCCAAAGTCTTTGGGCCGATCCTCTGGGTGGTCCTGGTCGGCGGCCTAGCCACGGCGATCTTCTTCCAGTGGCGATTCTGGCAGACCACGAAGATCGACGAACGGACCACCCTGAGCTTGTTGAAGACCGAACCGGTCAAGCTCCTCGTCCTCCGAAAGACGACGACCCAGGTCGTCGTCGAGTACGAGGAGGAGGACTGGCTGGGCAGCTGGCGGGGCGTTCTGTGGGGTGTGGTCGTGATGCACTATGGCTGCGACCTGGACCAAGTTGGCCCGGCCGATCTCCGGCATGACGGCGACACCGTCGTCGTCCGTTTGCCGGAGCCGCAGCTGCTGTTGTTCGCCGTGGAACCCGACAGCATCGGAATCATGACCAAGAGCACCGCCGCCCCCAAGATCGTGGACCTGTTGCACAACGGCCATCGGCGGTTGTTGGAAGAACGATTTCATCGTCGGGCGGTGGAGTTTGCCAAGGGGCATGACCTGATGCCGCCCAAGTCCCAGATCGTCCGTGAACTCAACGAGGCCGTCGCGTCCTTCAGGGACAGCGGCCTGAGGATCCGTTTCGAGTAACCAACGAGAGGTGAACAACATGGCGTGGAGACCGACACACGTTCTGCTGGAAGGCGAACTGGACAATACCACCCCGGGCAAGGTCACGGGCTGGATGCAGTTCGCAGGCATGACCAACAATGTGACCTTCGATCTGAGAGGAGATTTCCACAGGGATATCCGTGGGGCGAGGATCCACCTGGCGGGGGAGGGACGGCCGGATGATCCGGGCGCCGCCGGGTACATGGAGGGCTTCGCCCAACACCAGACCGGCAATGTCGGCGACATCACGGCCGGCCTGTCGCCCAAGGACTACGTGGCCTATCCGTATTATGCTGCCTCGCCCGTTATGCTGAGTTGCTTCCTTCCGCTGCTGGTCTAGCAGCCCTTCTCCAATACTCGCCACCGCATAATCGCCATCACCTTCGCTTGTTCGGTTGCGTGCGATGAGGCAATGTAGGAGGTCACGTGCCGCATGGTGCGGCACACCTACACCCTGGAAGAAGGGAGCCCCCATGCGAAAGAAGTTGAAGGAACAGCCAGTCGCCGCGGAGTGGCCGCGACCTCCCGGGCTGGGCGAGCTGATCGCCGCGTACTTGTCACACCTGTCCAGCCAAGGCTATCGATCCGTCACGATCGGTCGCTATCGCGATGACTTGCGGCGATTTGCCCGTGACGTGTCCCGTAGGAGGTGTCGGATCAAGGATCTGGAAGGCCGCATCGAGCCATTCATTGGCCGAACCGGTTGGCGTGGCCATGGCCCAGCAGGACTACGTTCTGTCCTTCGCGGATTCGTGCGATGGCTGCGTGGGCGCGGTCTCGTCCCACCGGTCCATCCGGCATCATCCCGCATCTGTGGTGCCGACCTCCTGGAGCAGCATGTGCGGTTCCAGCTTGAACATCGCGGAATTTGCTCGGAGTATGCCAAGGAACTCCGCCGGGTCTGCACCGCGTTCTTACGTTCGCTCTCAAGGAAGAAGTGCTCGCCGTCTCGCCCGATCATCCGCCCCGAATCGATCGACAGATTCGTTACGTCCTTGGGCCAGCGGTGCAGCCGCGTTACCATGAGCAGCCGGTGTTACATACTTCGTGGATTCCTGCGATTCTTGTATCGCCGAGGGGCGGCAACCCGAGACTTGTCGCCGCTGGTGCTTGTGCCGGTTCGATTCCGCCTTGAGGAATGCCCAAGATTCCTCGGGCCTGACAGTCTACGAAAAGTCTTGGCGGAGATCGATCGATATACCTCGCATGGCCGGCGGACCTACGCAATGGTACTGCTGCTAGCGGTCTACGGCCTCCGGGGGATCGAGGTAATCCGGTTGCGTCTTGACGATATCGACTGGGAAGAAGCCACACTCACCATCAAGTCTCGGAAAGCCGGCAACAGTACAACTTACCCATTAGCAGCATCGGTAGGAACCGCCATCTTGGCCTACCTTCAGGACGGCCGCCCCAACAGCTCTGACCGCCATGTGTTCCTGTCGACAAAGGCACCGTTCCGGCCCTTGGTCTATACTTACGCCCTTGGATACCAAGTGCGGAAGTACATCAGGAGGGCAGGGGTGACTACCGTTCGCCCCGGGACGCACACGTTTCGTTACTCCTGCGCTCAGCGGCTACTGGACGCGGGTACACCTCTCAAGTGGATCAGCGACTACTTGGGGCATCGTGCCACGGATTCCACGCGGCAGTATCTGAAAATCGACATCGATCAACTTCGCGAGGTCGCGTTGGGCGACGGGGAGGACGTCCTGTGACTCGATCACGAAAAGGACAACGGCTATGCCAGGCGGACGCCGAGCACTCTTGGGACGTTCACATGGCCAATTTGGCCGACTTGGGGCCCGGGACACACTCACTGCATCGTGTGGCTATCGGGAGGTTCCTCGATTATGTCGGCCGTGCCAAGGCCAGCACCGGCAAGGAACTGGCGCTTGGCAGGACGACCATTGAACGTTGGTTGATCCATCTGGCCAAGGGCAGCAGCGATATCAACGGCGCCAAGCATTTGCAGGTCGTCGACCGCTATCTGGACGGACTGGCCCATTCGGGGTTGATCGGAGATAATCCGCTCAGCGAGTTCCATCGTCGACTGGGGAATCGCAGTTGGTATTTGATCGTACAGGCGGCAAGAAAGGCCCAGCCTCACCGGGCGCTGCGGCGGCTTCATGTTCCGTCTCCCACGCCGGGTCCACTTCGGTCGCATGTACAACAGTATCTGGACTTGCGGCGGGCAGTCGGGCGCATCGGTGTCGAACATGATCGAGTTCTGAATCATCTGGATCGCTTTCTGCAGTCGCGGGGCATTCGGTCGGCAAAGGGCGTAAATGAACAGGTCATCTGCCGCTGGCTAGAGGGCATGGACTCCCAGCCCAGTAAACGCCGATGGCGAATCGGGATTGCCTGGCACCTCTTTGAGCATCTGCGAGCCAGGGGTGTAGTCAGACACAACCCCGCCGACGCGGCACGACGGGATCCGCCCCTCGTACCCGACGCGCCGTTCAAACCCTATATCTTCACGAGGAAACAGGTGGAACAGATCTTGAAGGCCGCCCGTGGGCTGCCGGCGAATCATCTCTTCCCCCTTCGCTCCGAGGTGTGCCATGCCATCTTCGCCCTCCAGTATGCTCTGGGGCTGCGGTTGGGCGAAGCCCGGAGCCTCTGTCTGGAGGACATCGACTTGGAGCACAGAGTGCTGTTTATCCGTCAGACCAAGTTCCACAAGAGCAGATACGTACCGTTCGGACCCCGCCTGGCGAGATGCCTGCGGCGTTACCTTGACGCAAGACGCCGGAAGCTGCAGCCCGTTCATCCGCAGGACCCCGCGTTCTTCGCCCTTTGGCGCAGGCCTGTCTCTGCCTCCACACTCAACAGCGTCTTCCGACTGTTGCTGGCATCCACCGGAATCTCCCCGGCTGACGGTTCTTCCATGCCTCGACCGCACGATTTACGTCACAGCTTTGCGGTCCACCGGCTGCTGCGATGGTATCGCGACGGCGCGGACGTTCAGAGCCGATTGATGCATCTGTCCACCTTCCTGGGGCACATTGAACCGTCTTCCACCCAAGTCTATCTGACTATCACGACTGACGTGTTGGCGGAGGCCAACCGCCGGTTCCACGGGAGCTTCGGCAAACCGATTACGGCGGAGGTGATGTCATGAACGGAAACCAACTGCTGGGACCCTACATCCGGACATTCTTCGAGGACTACCTGACCTGCCGGCGGAATATGACAATCAACACGATCCGTAGCTACCGCGACGGGATCAAACTGTTCCTGGGCTTTACCGCCAAGGCCTCCAAGAAACCAGTCACGTCGCTGCAGGTGACCGACGTCAAGGAGGCGATGATCCTACAGTTCCTGAAGCATCTGGAGACCGAGCGTTCTAATGCCATTCAGACCCGCAACCAACGGCTCATCGCCGTGCGCCGGCTGTTCGCCTACATCGCCGGGCAGGAGCCGGTTCTGCTCGATCCGTGTCAGCGGATCGTCTCAATCCCATTGAAGCGGGGCGCCGAGCCGCCGCCGGTCCGCTACCTGTCCCAGGCGGAAATGACGGCCCTCCTTGCCGCTCCGGACCGAACGACAGCTTTGGGGCAGCGTAATCACGCGTTACTTCTGTTCCTCTACAACACGGGAGCTCGCGTACAGGAAGCAGCGGACCTCAAGTTGGCTTGGCTATCCTTGCGGCCGCCAGCCAAGGTGGACATCTTCGGCAAGGGCCGAAAATGGCGCACGTGCCCCCTTTGGAACGAAACAGCACGGACGCTGCGCCAGTACATCGAGATGCAGCGACGTGGCTGCGGTTCCGAGGACACTCTGTTCGTCAACCGACTGGCAGCCCCGCTGACCCGCGCGGGAATCGAGAATATTGTCGGCCGGTGCCGAACGCAGGCGGCCAAGACAACCCAGAGTCTCGGAGGCCGGGACGTCACCCCTCACACCATCCGCCACACCACAGCCATGCATCTGCTGCAGTCGGGCGTGGAAATGAACGTCATTCGTGCGTGGCTTGGGCATGTCAGCGTGGCTACCACCGACCACTACGTCAACATCAACTTTGAGATGAAGGCTCAGGCCCTGAAGACGTGTGAAGCGGTCGCTGGAACCGGCCGGCCGCGGCGATGGATAAGGCCGCACGCCGACGTCCTCGCCTGGCTGAAAACCCTCTGAATTATGCGAGGAACAATCATGCCCCGAAGCCCACCCACAAGCACGTCAGCGAGCAACTCAGCATAACGGGCGAGGCAGCATAATAGGGATTATGCTGAGTACCGCATAATCCCTACATCGAGTGGTACGGCGAGGCCAACGGCCGAGTGGTGATCGAATTGAACGCCTCCCAGGTCCAGGTGATCGGCCAGCCGATCCCCTGGATGGAGTCCTTCCCCGTCTCCCGCCAGGAGCAGCAGGCCAACATGGCCCGGTTCCTGGGTGAGGTGGCCGGTGCGGTGAATCCGCCGCCGGATCAGGCCGTGTGCGTGGGCGGGCAGTCCCAGGCCGGACAGGCGGTGCCAGTCACCGCGGCGGCGGGGCAAAGGCCTGGGATGAAGTTGCTCACGAAGGAACTTCTCCGTCAGTTGCCGCCCCTGGGCGACGAGGACAACAAGGGCGGGGATGCGATCGCCCACATGAAGTTCTTTACGCCAGATTCCTCCTGGACCTGGTACGCTACGTCGTACAGTCCCGAGGACGGCACGTTCTTCGGCCTGGTGGACGGGCAATTCAAGGAGTTGGGGTACTTCGCCCTGGCCGAACTGGAAACCGCCCGGGGCCCGCTGGGCATGCCCATCGAACGGGACCTGCACTGGCAGCCCAAGACATTGCGGGAGATCGCCCCGGAGCTGTTTTCGGGCGGGTGAGCGGGCCGTCACAGGCTGCGGCCGTACCGGCAGCCCTCATGGCGAATCGTCCCACCCCGGAACCCATCTCCCCAGGAGCAATCCTATGGCCAAGAAGAACAAGGCTATCACTCTGCGCATCAACCGCCGGGAACTGGCCACGATCCTGGCCGCCCTGCGATACCACCAGGACGAAAACCTCCAGAGCGGCCGGGGCGGCAAGGGCGGAAAGAGCATTCCGGACCAGTTCATCCGCCAGATCGCCACGGATGGCGATGTCCTGACGCCCCTGGACTTTCGGGAGGTCGACCGGCTCTGCTGCCGGCTCAACGCCGGCGGAGGCGGTGGCAAGAACACACTGAAGGGTCTCGTCGTCGAGCCTCCGCCCCCGGACGACGGGGTCGAACCGCTCTTCCGGGCGGTGTATTGCATTGACGTCAACGCACCCGACCCCCTCAGAGCGGCCAGGAAGGCCCACCGGCTCATGATCGATCCGGATTCCCTCGCCCCATTCCTGGAGATCATCGACGCCCGGGGCAATGTCACCGCTCTGGACCTGGCGAAGGAAGACTCGGAGTCTTCGGCGCCCGTGCCCATCCACCCCGCAATCCGGAGAATCCACGACCTGCTGTATCTGGACACGAAGGATGGGCAGGAGTTCCTCAACCCCTAGAAGGATTGGAACGCTGACGTCATGGCGGCGATCGCGGAGGTCGTCGCCGAGTTCATCCCCAGACCAAAGGCGGTCCGTCAGGACAGGAGAACACCCCAT
>JAPLNA010000012.1:2323-37193 GCA_026693065.1 Planctomycetota bacterium | reverse complement strand
TGAATGCCCAAAACCACGATGTCCCTCCCCACCGGCTCGGAGGTCGGCCAGAAAGCCTCATGTACAATTACTGGTGAGGCCACGTCCTTGCCTTCCCCCCACGCACGCCCGATAATCCCGCCATGCGACTCAGCGACAGCCAAATCAAGCAGGGCATTGACGCCGTGCCCTGACATGGTAGACTTACTGCCTGGGTTTCTCGACGCCTATCGGAAAGTGTACTGGTTCAGCCTGAATTGGGCGCAGGCCCAGGTCGGCTAAGCAACTGATCCGCCCGACCGCCGGGCGGCTTTCGGTATTCCGAGGGTGGATTTTCTGAGGCATGGGGAAGCTTCTCCCGCAGCCAGCAGACGGGGCGGGAATCCGGGGGCCGTGGGGCATCCGAATTCCCGAATCGACCTGCGGTCGAAGTCCCGACCGGCTATCCCTGGCAGGTTGCGTCCCCGCAGAGCCTGCTTCCGTTTCACCGGCTGGACGTATTGTAGGGGTCGTGTCGATCATTGTCAATCTGTGGCGTTACGCCGGAATCCGCTGCTGCTGACGCCGGGCCTTGCGGGCATCTCTGGCGGCGGCGAGTTTGGCGTCCCGGGTTGCCAGGATCGTCTCGGCCCGCCCGGCAAGTTTATCCGCCGGGGTGATGTACTGAATCGCACTGTGCAGGCGGACGGTGTTGTACTCCGTCACGAACGTTTGCACGATCCGCCGGGCGTCGTCCAGGCACAGCGGCGTACCGGGACGGATGCAGTCAACCTTGATGGTGCGGTGATAACGTTCCAGCTTGCCGTTGGACTGGGGGTAGTACGGGCTGGTCCGAACGTGGGTCATGCCGCAGATACGAATGAACTCCTTGAAGTCCCGGGCGATGAACTGCGGGCCGTTGTCGGAGATGATCCGGGGGCGGGCGTCGGGGAACAGTTCCCTGGCCCGCTGGAGGATGATCTCGATGTCCGCCTCGGTCATCGCCTGGCGGATCTCCCAGTGGACGATGTAGCGGCTGAAGCCGTCCAGGATGCTGCACAGGTAGTAGAACGTGCCGCTGATATTCAGGTACGACACGTCGATGTGCCAGTGCTCGTGAGGCCCGATGGGCTGGACGAAGCCGGTGCCCTTCAAGGAGGGCTTGGCATTCCAACGCCCCAGAAGATCGGCGGCCTTGAGCACCCGATACGTGCTGGCTGGGCTGACGGCGACGATGTCGGCGTCCATCATCATGTACGTCAGCAGGCGATAGCCGTCCAGGGGATGCTCGTGATGGTAGGCCACGATGGCCTGCTTCTCCCAGTCTTGCAGCCAGTGGTCCCGGGGAACCCAGGCGTTGTGCTCGTTGACCATGCCGTAGCGGTCCTTCCACTGGTAGTACTTGGAGCGACCGAAGCCGATCCAGGCCACCAGGGTCTTGGCGTGAAGTTCCGTTTTGTCGGCCCAGGTTCTCACGTAGTCAATCACCTCGTCCCGCACGTCGGGGGGCGTCCAGGCGGCGTTCAGTTCTCCCCAAGACTTTTTTTTAGGCGCACGTGGTCCTCCATCAGTTCGCCGATGACCTCGTCCTTGCGAACCAGCTTGGCCTGGAGGGCCTCGACCCGATGCTCCAACTGCCGGGTCTTGCCATCGCTGCGGGGCTGGCGGGACTCAAAGGCAGCGGCCCCGTTCTCGAAGAACTCCTTCTGCCAGCGGTAAAAGGCCGTTGGGTTGAGGCCATGCTTGTCGCAGACCTCCGAGACCGACACCTTGTCGATAAAGTGCTGCCGCAAGATCGCCACCTTCTCCTGGGCGGTAAACCGCCGCCGTACGCCGTCCTTCTCGTCGCTCATGGGCACATCCTTCTTGGTTGGGCACTATCTTACCCGACCAGGCACTGCGCCCAATTCCGACTGAACCTTTACAAAAGGATGCGACCGTGACCAGTCGAATGCTTATCCGTGTCCCTTCTGTATACGTGTTGGCACTCACTTGCCTCTGTGGTTGCGAGGCAATCAAATCGGGATCGCTTACGGTCCCAGTCAAGATCACCACCCGCAACTCTATCGTAGGTGCTGGGCGAGTGCTGCAAATACTCAATGCCTCCCAACGGACGATACTCCACCTGACCGTGCGTATTGAGGCTCCGAACGGACAGAGTGCTGCTAGAACCATCGACAAACTTGATCCGGGGGAAATGGTGGAACTCGGGTGGCTGGAGTGGAATTGGTTAACGGAACGGGGGGAAACCGTGACCGTCTCGGCAGATGGTTTTCTGTCCCACTCTGCAAAGCTGGACTGAAGGCTGAGGTCAACACCATCCTGCCAGAAGAACCGAGATTGATCCCTTCGCAGATGGCCACGGGAGCTATATTCAGGTGACGATGGTGGCTATCAGCGGAGGACAAGCGGGCGATATCGCTTGGTTTGCGGCGTGCGGGGTAGCATGATACACGCTACACGTAAAGGGCGATCGCACCATCCTGACCAACCCCACCTCGGACTCTTCTGATACAATCTACTTCCGATGGTCTTTTCCGGCGTCGATTCCCATTCGCATGCGTCCTGCCCATAGCAGTATTTCGATCCCATTTGACCCGTCCGATGGGGGCTGCTCCCCGTTTGTAAGGACGACGCAGCCATACTTGGATAGCCCACCACCAAGGCCCGTCCCGCCCTTCCACACCTCGCCAGTAGAAGGGTCTACGCCGTAGTCTTCACCGTCCTTCGTACCGACATACCGAACATCACCATCCACTCGTCGGAACAGTGACCACTCCTTCTTTGTTGTCCAGCCATGATTCGTCTGCGTTCTTTCCGTTCCAGCACCTTCACCCCGTATATCTATCATGTGGAGATTGTCACGTAGCGGCTTTCTAGCCCTGCCGTCATTATTGCCGCCACCCACCCCTTTCCAGCCAATCCCCACACACCACGGAGCCAACACCCACACCACTCCCACCACCAATGCTGTCATAGCAGCCTGCCCACGACTCTCCAACAGGCCCTCCTTTGTCCGCTTCGCCATCGTTCGGCGCTACACAAACACAACCACAACCGCAACAACGCACACCGGTACAATTCCCCACTCGTAGACGTCTAACATGTCCATACGTGTTCTCCATATCGCTATGCACTATGTTGTGTACACCTCTGCCGCCATGGCCTTCCTCACATTCGGCTTCCTAGCCACAGCCATATCAGACTGCTAACCGTGTGTTGGCCATTTGTACATGCAGGACGATACACGGAATAAGTCCTGCCCTTGTCCAGCTGTGCCTTAGGCGGGGGACGCCGAAAGCAGGGCGCTGTCCGATCACTCATTTCTCCTCAAGCCCCTTCAAGAGAGCCTTTGCTTCAGCGTTTCCAGTTTCAGCAGCCTTCCGAATCCATTTTACGGCTTCCTTCATATCTTGAGTTACACCACGGCCATTGGCATAGCATCCACTAAGGCGTAGCATACCTTCTGGACTGCCAGCTTCAGATGCCTTCAGAAGCCACTTTACGCTTTCGGCATCATTCTTCGGCCCGTCAACCCCATCGGCATACAGCCCGGCGAGATTTACCATGGCCTCCCGATTACCCGCATTACTTGCCTTGCACAACCATTTCATGCCCTCTGCTTGATCCTTGCGTACTCCTTGCCCATCAACATAGCACACACCAACAGTGTTCATCGCCTCTACCATGCCGGATTCGGCTGCTTTGTTGAACCACCTAAACGCTTCTGCATCGTTTTGCGGCACACCCCTGCCAGCCCTATACAGCTGTGCAACATTCCACATAGCAACCACGGTACCTTCGCACGCTGACCCATGGAACCACTTGAATGCCTCGGAGTCGCTTTGTTGCACACCCTGACCGCTAGTATAGCGGATACCGAGATTGTACATTGCGACTGGTTCACCCGCCTCAGCTGCCCTCCGAAACCACTGCGCCGCTTGTTCTTGATCTTCCGGCACGCCTTGTCCTTTGGCATAGCAGAGGCCCAAGCGACACATACCCAGAGGGCTGCCAGCCACAGCTGCCTTCCGATACCACTTCAAAGCTTCGCTGTGGTCGATTGGTACACCCAGGCCGGTAGTATAGCAATTGCCGATACTGGACATGGCGTTTGCATAGCCAGCCTGTGCAGCCCTACGATACCACTTCAAGGCCTCTGCGTTGCTAGGCGTTGCTCCGTGTCCCGTTTCATAGCTGATCCCAATATTGTGCATGGCCTTGGGGAGCCCTGCCAGGGCAGCTTTGCGGTACCACTTGATGGCCTCGGTGTAGTCCTGAGGTACGCCCAGCCCTTTGGCGTATAGAGTTCCAAGAATGCACATTCCGTCAAGACTACCTCCTTCGGCAGCCTTACGCCCCCAATTCACAGCTTCGCTGTAGTCCTTAGTCATACCCATGCCGTCAACGTAACAGCGAGCCAAAGCATACATGGCCTCTGGTACCCCTCCGTCGGCGGCCATGCGATACCACTTCACGGCTTCAGCGTAAGCGTCAGTTTGCTCGCAAGTGACCCCCCGATCGTACATGGACGCAGCCCCATCGACTTTCGAATCCTCACCAAGAGCAGGGCCGGAAAGAAGAAACGCACACATCGCTGCAACAGTGATCGCCACGACATTATTGGAACTGGCTGTTCGTTTCATAACGTATCCTCGGCGCAGGGAACCCCGATCGCATGCCATTGGCTGCCACGTCTCGTGTTTTCCCCCTTTCCTATTCCCACATTGCGGGCTTGTAGCCACTGCTTCAGTCCTTCACCTATCGTTATACAGGGAAAGAGGAGGGTTCCAACCGATGCCATCAAGAGAAGGTAGACGATGCCAGCCATACTTATTCTCCACGTTTGAGGCTGCATTATTGCCCCTCCAGTGCTTTCATCACTTGTTGTGCATCCTCGTGCCCGGCGTCCGCCGCTTTGCGATACCACTTCAGGGCTTCTGCACCGTCCTTCGATACACCATGACCATAGGCGTAACAGTTACCCAACCCGTACATGCCAGATGGACTACCAGCCTCAGCTGCCTTGCGATGCCACTTCACAGCTTCGGTGTAGTCCTGCGGTACACCCTGACCGAGCCAATACTGCTCGCCGAGCATGGCCATGCCCGCTGGATGGCCGCCTTCTGCCGCTTTGCGAAGCCACTTCACTCCTTCCGCCCAGTCCTCCGTCACCCCCAACCCACAGGCATAAGTGGCACCGAGAATGGCCATTGACTGAAGGTTGCCTGCCTCCGCCGCCTTGTGATACCACCTCCTGGCTTCGGCATCATCTTGCGGAACGCCCTGCCCTAGCCTGTAACACTCGCCGAGATTGAACATGCCCAATTCGTTGCCACCGTCACTTGCCTTGCGAATCCACTTCAACCCTTCGGCGTAGTCTTGGGACACACCCCACCCCATAGTATAGCAGGCACCGAGATTGCTCATGCCATACAAATCGCCACACTCAGCCGCTTTGCGAAACCATTGGGCGGCTGTGACGTAGTCCTTGACTTCGGCGCAAGCAAGCCCACGGGTTACCATGACACCAGCAGTGGTTGTCTTGTCCTGTGTCGCACGAGTATCCTGACCAACTGGCCTGCCAGACCTCTGGAACTTATTGGGGTACATCGCTGGCCTCTTTAGCCGACGCTCGTGCTGGGCGTTGAGTCCTTCGCAGAACCTGACTACGCCTTCTTTGTCCCATCCGAATAGCATGGCGATAAGAGGGACACCATAACAGACAATCACAAGAGAGCCACCTCCGCATACTAGTCCCATCCAGGTACACGCAAGCCGTTTAGGAGGCTGCCCTGTGGCAGTACGCTTCGCCCTCTCTCGTCGGTAGGCAATAACAGCCACTACAATGAATACTGGGCCTGCTAAATATCCCACGAGGGTTGCGATATCCACTGCGGTTCTCCTTTTGTAATGGTTCGGGGCATGCCAGTGGGGGCTGACTTGGAGGTAGGCCGAAGTGGATTGAGTCTCCGATCCGCCTGACAGCCGAGACATTGCGGTGTTCTGAGAGTGACTGTTCTTCGGTACGACGGAAGTCTATCCCATAGGCAACGGAAGGAGGCATCCAATGCTCTGAACTGACGGTTCTTTCCGCTCCGTCCAGCAAACCGAATCGATCCACCGACAACGGACACGTAGGTGACCACCCGAGAAAGCATCCCATTTCCTTTCGTCTGGTCCACTGTTAGTCAAGGGGCATGATACCTCTGGGCGTCCACCAGGACAAGAACATTCCTCGTGCAACTACCCTTTCGTTATCCACCAATCGCCTTCACCGCCGCCACCACGATCACCGCCACCAGCAACACCATCACCAAGCACCCCCGTCCCAGCCCGAAGGTCGTCCGGTTGTAAATCCGGTTATACGCCGCCTTCCTTGGGTTCGTGATCCAGCCCATGCCTCTGGGTGCCTTCAGCCCGAGGGAGTGTCGGACGTACCGCTTGATCGAAGTCCGGGCGGCGATGCGTTTCTTCAGCGACGGTTTTCTGAAGCCCCAAGCCATTGAATTGCTCCGTGGTCGGACGGGGAGATTGTACCACTGCTGGTCCCGATGCGGTAGAATCTTCACGGGTCAGGTGGACCACATGCACGAACAAGTCAGAACATGGATAGCCGAGGTCTTGAAGGCACATCCTGCCGTCATGGCCGTGGCGATGCGGCAGCGTGCAAAGTTCGAGGGTTGGCTGAAGTTCGAATTGGCTGCTCGTATGGGGACATCCGGGGTGAACGATGTGGCCGTCGAATCCGGGTACGACGGCAGCTTGTCTCGGGCAGACATCTGCTTTGCATTTCAGAAGCGTCCTTACCTTCTGGAACTGAAGACGCCGAATACGAACTTTCGGACTCCCGGCGTTGAGGTCAAGGGCCGTCCGCTGACGAAGAACCTTGCTTCGATCACGGCTGACGCCGAGAAGTTGCGGACCGGCAGCGGCGACGGCCTGATGGCCTTCGTGCTTTTTCCGATACCGACCGGCGATAGCCGCTGGCACGAGTATCTCCAACGGATTTCCAAGGAGACCGGCATCAACGTCTCCCCGGATGGCCACTGCTGCCGGGTGGCTGTTTCCCTTGGGCCGGGGGAGTCGTGCGATGCCGTGGTGTGCTGTTTTCCAGTAGCCGGTCGTTAACTTTGGAGACTTGAGATGAAACGAGAAGTTCTCGAATCACGGGTTGTGGTAAAGAAGGCTCTGGCGGCTGGCTTGGCGGCGACGAAACAACGCCGGGATGCCCTCGAACGAGAACAAGCACGCCTGAAGCGTGAACGTGCAAAAGCGAAGAGGCGGCTGACGGAGATCGCAGATGAACTTGCCAGCCTTGATCTTGGCCTCTGGAAGACGGCCAGAAGTGCGTTGGACGCATTGACCGGCGGTAGCACCGTTAGTCTTCCCAAGCGGCAGCGAGGTACTGGCGGTGGCAAGCCTTTGGAATCCACGCCTGCGATGCCGTATCAGCACCGAGAGAACCGCTTCGGCACACGTACTCGATCAGAGATCGAGTCCGACTACGAAGATGTTCTCGCCGTCTTGCCGGGGAAGGGAAAGCCTCCGGTACAATATTTCGAGATACGGAGACGCCTCATCGATAGGAAGGCGACCGCCCGGCACCTTGCCCAACTCTACGGTGACCTCTACAGAATGACGCAGAGAGGGTTCCTTGCAAAGACCTTCATGGGCGGCAAGGCGTACTACACCCGTGCCAAGTAGTGGCCTGCCGCCCCGCCACGGCCTCCATCGGCCTTTCGGGGCCTCTACGGCTTCATAGAATGCCCCACAATCATTTATCTTTCCCAAACCGACCCAAACCCCGCCCCGTTTCTCAACTCTTTTGAATCCTGCGGGCGGCAATCTCATGGGCTGGCAACAAAGAGGGACTCCCAACGTACAGAAACCGCAGGAAGGCCGGGGACAGATACGGATGCCGCCCGGCCCTCCTGCTTCGCAGCCCAGTTTTCCATTTTACGGAGCATCCCCGTCCGTCGCATTGTCGGGGCCTTGTTTCTCCATTTTGCCCTTGAAGCCAGCGACCTCTTTGGCCAATTCACTGTCAGTCATCCGAAGTAGTGCATCTATTCGGGGCTGATGTTTGCCCCGAGGCCGGAACCTGACAGCTTGACGCTCATAGTGGTATACTGTATTGACACTTACACCCAAGAGTTCAGCGAACGTCTGTATATCGAGGCCAGTTCGCCCCCGCAAGTGAGCAATGTTTCGCCCGGTCACCTGCGGCTTCCGGGGCCGCCTTTCCGTTGCCATCCCTTTCACACGGACAGGTGTCGTCCCTCCGTGCGGGACTGGCGACCGTGAAACCGAAACGTCCGGCGGTGGTTGTTGAAAAGGCTTGAGAATGTCCCTTGGTTTCATTTTGCCCAGATAACCAGTTTCCCTGCACCATTCAAGAAAAGTGCAGGTAATGTTCAGGTGGGAGTCCTTTGTGCTATTTGCAAGAGGCTCATTGAGCAAGTCCTGACGATACTTCTGGAGTACCGCTTCGTTAAGCGGGTCGTTGCCAAGGCGGTCAACGAATGCCCGGACAACAGGCGTGACATTCTCCATCGTTCTCTCCGCAGGAGGGCGGGCACGTTTCCCATGCCGGGAATACTCTTCCATCCATTCGTCAGCCTTCATTTGCCAAATGGTCTGAGCGGGCCTACCGTCGCTGCGAACGTTCCCTGTCAGGTGTTCTTCGACAGCGACTTCTTCGACTGGCTCCACGGGAAGAGCGACAATCGGGGCGTCGGAACACCTTGGGATGCAGAGTTGGAGTTCCCGGTCCACCTCAGATACCGGCCTCACCGTAACGGACCCGAACTCATCGTCAGAGCCAAAGGTATCGTCAACGACTTCTGTAATCGTAACTGTCCTGCGTTCCATCTCAACCGGCGTCTGTTTGTCTTGTTGACGCACGTTGGCTTCCCCCTCTGGCACACTTTCCACTACCCGCAGTTCGGAGAGTATCTCCAGACTGTGCTTTCGCCTGAGTCGTTTCGCCCGCTTTGGGTTAGCGTATCTGTCACAACTTACAGGTTGGGATGCCAAGGCCATCATACAGCCTAAGACGATGCTCTGTGCCCTTTGGACCTCTGCCACAGTGAACGTTGGTTTGCCTATCGGGCTGAGTAAGGGCGGTAACCTTATACTGAGCACGTCGGCGATGGTGCGTTCTAACGATGTCATAAGCAGCGTGTCAAACACACCCGACGCATCGCCCCACATGTTGCCCCTGAGCATTCCAAGAGAGTGCAGTTCTTTTGAATACCCCACGGCGAACGTGGTGGGGATGTGCCACTGTTTACAATACTGCCCATCCAGAACAACTACCATCGCAGGATACGGCATTTGAAACTCATCGATGGTGATGTCCAAGTCGTTGGGGTCCATGGCTTGACACTGGGAATATGAAGCTGAGAACTGCTTGGGGCCGTCGGCCATCAGCCGAGCCAATATGCCCACCGCCATTTGTCCATGAAGGTCTGCGTGGATAAGGGTAGCCCACTTGGCGTCGTAGTGGTCGCCCAATGCCTGCATGGCCAGAGGAGCAGAGAATACGCTGTTGCCTGTGAAGCCCGTCCGTTTGCCGATGGCCCTGAGACCAAGGTGAAACTGTTGTGGGATGAACCGTATCATTTGACACCTCCTTTCGCTGCCACGCCTTGGACTCCATTGCCGCCCACCGCCGTCTTCGCCTCAACCTTCACCACCACCGGGTTGACGATGATGGTCTTCTCCTGCCTGCCGTTCAGGTAGGCGATGACATCCGACTTCATGACGACCCCGCTGACGACCATCGGCTCGCCCCGGCCCGGAAGAAACCGCCATCGCTTTGCAAACCATTGGGCCTTTTCCAGCGAAAGGGTCCATGCCCAGCCTTCGGCACCTGCTTGGTCGTCGTAGCCCCTGTAGATGATGAGTTCGTCGGGGAGGGCGGCAAACTCCTTCTGGCTGGCTTCATCCATCATGGCCTGCCGCTGGGGCCGGTTCGCCCGAAGAAGATGGGCCAGAACGTCCCTGCCCCGATAGAGAACTTCCGCATCGTCGATGACTCCGCCGAGGAGTTGCCAGTATTCTGTGTCGCTGAGTTCGGCGGCAACTGCGGCGAATGCGTTGAGCCGGTAAGGCCCTTCGTGGAGGGAGACGAAGGAAAGCCAGTCCCTCTCACTCCGGGCCTCCGCCAAAGCCATTTTCCTTTCCTCATACATGCGGTTCAGGGCGGCACAATGCCCGAGGCCGTTGGCCAACGGTCCGACACAGAGGGGGTGCTGAAGCCAGAACGTCCCCTTGGGACCGAATGGCACCCTTTCGACGAACTCTCTGAGTTCGGGGTGGAGGTATTCCGGCTTCGACATCTCTGCGACCAAATCGATAACAGTGCTCTTCGTTGCCATTTCTGGCTCCTTTCAGGTATTGGCCAACCGGGGCGGAACACTTCCGCCTGTCGGGCCATGATCTTGAATGTCTGCCCCTATCTCAGCCGTTCCCACTGTCCTTTGTGCTGTTCCATCACTATCCTATTGCTGATTTTAATTAAAACATACTTTGCCGATTACAAAGATTGCCCAGCACGGTGTCACCATCATCTGCTGCACGCCCGGCACACCGTTCCGCTGCTCGCAGGCCCAAGCCCATTCGCTTCATCATCAGGACTCCTTCGTTGCCCTCCCCCCGATGCTCAGGCTGGCGGGGGGTGACCGTCTGCGATGCCTCGTTGGTTTGAACTCGCCGTTTCGACTTCTCGATGGTGTCCATACGCCCCTATGCTGACTTTAGCTCTGAATCCTCTAACCGTTTACCCCCGCAGGACTACCGTTTTGCGGTTTTTTGGCTCTGGAAAGGCACTCCAGCACCGTCTTCGCCCAGAATGCTCGTAACCCCATGTGGGATAAAGACAAGGGGCACAAACCTCCCGGTCCTGCCCTTTGACCACCCTTTCGTCCAACTTTATTGGGAAGAGTCTTTGGGTTTTGGGAAATGCAACACGGTTTGTGCTGGACCGGACTGGAGAATGGGGACGGATATGGACGGGGGAATAAACAGGGGCATTGTCGTGTGATTCTGGATTGCTGCCGGAATGGCGGAAGTCGTTAACGGGCAAGGAGAAGGGCGTTGGGGAGAGGTAGGAATAAACGGGGTGTGTGGGGACTGACAAAGGAGGGTGGAATAAGGCTGCGAGGGCTATCCCAGCGGCGTGATTCCGCAACTACCTTTGGTATCCTGCAAGGTAGGCTCGCAGGTGGGCCGGATAGGGCTTTGCCTCTGCGGAATGTCCCTGCCGGACCTACAAAGTCTGGCAGGAAACCGGCGTGCAAGACAACTCATTTCCTACCAAGGTCTGCCCGCCGCTAAGTGCAGTACTTAAAAGGTCTTCTGGTCAATAAATGCGGAGTGTGAAGCACCCCGGGGCCGTAAGGCCCCGGGGCTTGCTCCGCTAGACCCGCTTTTGGCTGAAAACTCAACCTATTCCCTGCACTCCGCCAGCGATCCTGCTGGTTCCCGCAGAAGGCAGAGGTATCCGCAGGCACCAGTACCGTCCTCGTGCTTCGCCGGTGATGGACCCAGCCAAGGTTGGCATATATTCCGGCAGGATTTCCGATTGGCGTCTTCATTGCTCCAGCAAAGCCTCCCGCCAGTAAATATACGGGGCGTTGTTGCCCTTGCCGTCCCGCTTCCGCTGAACCTGCTGCGATGCAGTGAGCCTCGTCAAGGCCCGCTTCACCTTATCAATACTCCATCCAGTCGTTTCTCGCAGCTTTTCCGTCGCCATCCCGTTGGCCACCGTGACCTCGTTGCCGTTCATCATCGGGATGAGCTTCAGAATCTCGGCACCTTCGTCCGCTTCGATTTTCGCAAAGGCTTCCGTCTTGGTGCGAACCGTGACGACCGCCCCGACCTTCTCAAGGATCAGGTCATCGGGCTGCTCCAGCAGTCGCCCGCCGATTGAGAGCAACCGCTGCGTCTTGGCCGCTCCGGCAATATACGACCAGACAAAATCAACAGCCCCGCCCCAATCGGTACTGCCCGAGGTTCCGCCGCTCTTGTTCTGGTGATGGACAACAACAATGGCCCAGCCACTCTCCCGAGCCACCTGCTGAATTGGCTGGAGGGCCTTTCTGACCTCCGACGCCGAGTTCTCCCAGTTGGCGACCTCTTCGAACAACCCACCGAAAGCGGCTCGGGCGGAATCGATAATGATTACGCCGGTGGGATGCTGGTCGAGGCCACGATGCTTCATATAGCCCTTCAGCCAGTTGGCCGTCAGAGCCGGAGGCAACTTCTTCGGGACATCAAGGAACGCTCGCACCGGGCCGAATTGCTCCCGAGGCAGGTAACTGGTAAGATTATCCCGCACGTAGGCAGGTGGGTTTTCAAAGTCAAGGTAAAGCACCGGACACTGCCTCACGAGCATCTTCTCAAGCCACCGCTGGCCCGTCATGAATGCCGGGATCAGCGAGAAGAGCAACGTGCTTTTCCCAAGTTTCTCCCGGCCCACCAACAACGTCAACGTACCGGCCCCGAGCCAACTCTTGATGATCCAATCCTGACTCAGGCCGTCAGCGTACTCCAAGAACTGCACGGCATCAAATCCCTCGAACGCCTTGGCTCCCAACGTCAACTCGTTGGCCTTCTCCAGCCCTTGGATCAGGCTCGCCATGTCGTATTGCCCGTCCTTCATCTCGGCGAGAGCCACCGAGAAGAGTTTTCTGCTGGCGTTCTTCTTGGCGAACTCGATCACCATGTCCGTCAGGTACTCGGTCGTGTACATGTTTGGGACAAAGAACTGGAAGCACTGGTACATCTCGCCAAGCACAAGCAACTGCTGCTCGGGCGACTTTTCCGCAAGGGCATCTCGCAGTTCCTTCGCCAAGACGGCACTATCTGGCAACCCGCCGTACTTCTGAAAGAACTCATAGACCTTGCGGACGATCAGTTGGTGGGCTTCGGTGGTGAAGTCCTCGGGCTTGACAACGTCGATCATGTTCCGCACCCACTGGTCGTTGCTCTGCACCAAACCGACGAGGTATTTCTGCAAGTCGCCGTCAGGGTCAGTTTCCTTGGAGGCCGGTCCATCGGCAAAGGTGACGGCATCGTGGCGTACATCGGGGTCCACGAGAGCTTCGTATTCTCTTCGCTGTTCCTCGGTAAGCACTGGCACCTCTTCTACAGGTACGATTTCTACTGGCATGTTTTCTCCTAAATAATCAGAACCCCCGCACATGGCTGGGTGAGCAGCCACGCACGAGGGTTCCACTCGGCTCATCACGTTCCGCCCTCACCGGCGGTCTTCGATTGGACGATACGCCCGTCGTCCTGCGGGTACGCCAACAGTGGTGGCAGGCATACCACCTGCTATATATAAGTCTGCTGTTTTCCATTTTTGTGGTTTTGCTACCGATTTCTTTGAGCAGGTAGAGGAGGAACCCGTGGCCCCCTCGGGCCACGGGTTCTCTACCTCATCGCTCATCCCGACCCGGCCCGAAGCACCGGCGATACTCCTCGTACTGCTCATCCGAGGTATCAGGCCCCTCACACTCGGGGTCAGAGCAGTCCATGGTCGCCCAGTCGAGACCGGACGGGGTATCCTCCTTCCGGGGCTGGTACTCGTCGTCATCCTCTTCCTGCCTTCCGTTGTCGTCAGGAAGATCGAACGCCCCGTCAGTCGGCATCTGCACGCCCCTGACCATCCTCTCGTTCAACGCCGTGGCGATTTGGCAGGCCCAGTCGTAACTGGTAGCCGACGCCATAGCGAAGTCGCCGGGGTGGACGATTTCGTAGGAAGCCGTACCAATTTGGTCGATGGTGAACAGGCCGCAGCCGGGGCGTCCGTTTTCGTAGAGGTTGGTCAAGACGCCACCTTTGTCGCTGGCAACGACGCCATCTACCGGGGCGTCGTCGATCTCGGGAACGACTTGTTCGTTCAAGAGAACCCAGTTCAGGCCGAACGTCATCAGCATTGCTGTCGAGCCGTCCACGGCCCACCCCCAGACCTTTCCATTGGGTGCGACTATCTCGTAGCCTTCGGTGCCAACACGGCGGGCCTTGAAGCCGAGGTAGTTTTCATTTGAATTACTCATACTTCCACTTCCTTTCCCGCCTCGGCTATCCGCCACGACGGCATCTCTTCCTGCTCGGCCAAAGCCAGCACGCCTTCGATGATTTCCCATCCGGTTTCTGTCATGGCGTCGGCGATGGACTGGCCATGGTCACGGAGGAACTCCCGGCACATCTCGTCGGTCCAACCGGGCCGGTGCTTTCGAACGTCTTCAATCCCCCATGCAACACTACCATAAAAGCTTTGCATGATATTGTCCTTCCAGCCTCTCGGGCCGGTTACGGTTTCTTGCCGTGATGACCCTCACGACGCTGGGGCCGATAGGTGGCCTGCCGTGCCGTCCCGATGACAACGCAGGGGGAGGTGCCGTTGGGTGGGGTAGTTAGATGCAGTGGTGGGGTTAGTTAGCTAATGTACTTATGGTTGGCTTTTGTTGTGCATAGTTTACCAGAAAACAGCGACACAGCAAGAGAATTCGTGCCCTAATTGCAGAAATTGTGGAAAATCTTTCGCCATGGCTCTGGCTTCTACTACTTATGCGACCTCGACTGGGCCGATTGACACTTTGACACTCTGCCAAAGTGTCAAACTGTCAAAGTTCCTTGAGCCGCCGGTAGAACGCCCGTTCCGATTTCCCGGTTCGGGCCTTCCATGCCGCCGCTCGCTCCTCCCTTGTCTCGTAGGCGTCCCGAATCTCCCTGACGATTTGCAGTTCGGCCTGTTTCTGGGCGAAGCGGCTCAGGTGTTCGGCAGAGGTATCCTGCAACTCGACCAGCCGTTCTTCCATCGTGGCCCGCACGAGGTCTCGCCAGTGCGATTCCGTCTTGTCGTCCCGCCACAGGCAATAATCGGGCAAGGCCTTGTCCACCAGCAGCCTCATGTCCAGACGGACATCCAGCCTGTTCGATTCGGCGACGATGAACTCGGCCACCTCAAGGCACTCCTCTGGACGCAGGACGGGTTCCCCGGCAGGCCAGCCCTGTGCGGCGACATGGTACATCAGGGCCGCAATCTGTTCGTCGGTTGGCTCGTACTTGAGGTACTGGACCCTGCTCTTGAGAGCGTCATGCACCGGCGTATTGGAAAGCTCAAGGTTCGAGATGAAGATGATGCCACCCGTGAAGTAAACCGTCCTGTGCTGCCCGAGCCGCTTGTAGTGGATGGGTCTCGTGCGGCTGCCATCCGGCGAGGCACCAAGGGCCGCCAGCAGAAGTTGCAGGGCCTTCCTGCTGGATGCGGAGAAGAGTTCGCCCACATCGTCGAGCACGAGTACCCGGTCGTACTGCTCCGCCAGCAGGTCGAACAGGCCCATCTCTGTAAGATGACCGACGTGCCGGTAGTACGGTACGCCCAGTTCGGCCAACGTCTGCATGACGGTGAACGTCTTCGACGTTCCGGCCCTGCCATAGAGGTAGAAACCGTTCTGACCGCCGATGGCAACGCTACGCACCCTGTCCCGAACGACGGCGAGGCGTCTGTTCAACTCGTCGAGCGGGTTGTCCTTTTGCCTGCTCATTTCAATTCTCCGTCACGCCGCACACCAACGAATCAGCCGGGCCTGTCCGGCACGATAAAACTTCTCGTCCATCTCAATTCCGATGACTTCATCCCAACCTGCCCGGACGGCTCCGATGATTTCGGAGAACGTTCCGCAAAAAGGCACGAGCAAAGTCCGAGGCGTCTTCCTTTGCGTCGGGAGGATGAGCCGGGCGAGGTATTCGGCCAAGGCAATCGGTTTGACGGTGGGGTGATTGTTGGGCAGAACTAGCCCGGCATTGCGTTCAGCCGGACTTGCCTTGATTGCGTGGAAGAACCGAGATGGCCCGCCGTTCTTCTGCTGGCCTCCTGTGCGAATGGCATCTTGGGCGTCCAGCAGGAGTGCCGCTTCCTCATCGATGAGGACATTGCCCGGATAGCGACCGTCGCCAAACCGGCCTCCGTCGATATTCAAGCCACCGCACCCCCACTTCATGGCGTTCTGGGCATACGTGCCGTCCAGAGGTTTGCGGGCGAGGATGACCGGCTCCCAGTTCGGCTTGAGGCCGTTGCCATAACCAAGCCATGGCTGCCCCTCTGGGGTACGTGCCTCATACGGCCCAACAGGGGGAGGAGGTGGTAGCACCTTCCCATTCGGGGCGTGCTTGCCAGCCACGTTGAACTTCTTGCCACGGTTGGAGCATCCCAAGGCTTTGTCGATACGCAAGGCCATGTTCGTCGCCTTGGGGAAGCCCTTGCCGTAGAGCCACATCAGGGTGTCCACAATCACTAGGCCCCCCTGTTCGAGGGCCAAGCCCAGCTTGTGCCATGTACGAGTTCCGCTGAAGGCCATCAGGCAGGCTCCGGGTTTCATCACCCGGCACACTTCGGCCCAGACGGAGGGCGGCGGCACCTCATGGTCCCAGTCGGCGTTCAAGAACCCGATCCCGTAGGGCGGGTCAGTCAGCACGCCGTCCACCGTGTTCGAGGGGAGGCCCGGGAGAACGTCTTCAACTCTGGCACAATACGTCTGCACAATCGGTTTCATTTCTGACCACCTTTACGTTGGATTACGAGAGCCTTGAGAATGTCCAGAACGGTCTTGGCCCGACCGCCTTCTTGCCGATGCTCACCGCCGTAAGGCGGGTCGGCAATGACCGCTTCCACACCGTTGGAGAGAATGATGACTACGACGGGTTTCATTTCTGATTTCCTTCATGTCGTTCGGGCAGTTCAATTCGCTCACACCGAAAGGCCGCCCGATTTGCCTTCTGGGTGAGATGGATGCCGAGAGACTTATCGAGTCGTCTGGCGAGTTCAGCTTGGGCCACTTGTATCCGTTGAAGAGCGGTGTCGTGGTACGGCTCATGGATTTCCATGCCCAGATAACGGCGGCAATTCAGCAGGGCCATCTTCGCCGTCGTTCCGGCCCCGGAAAACGGGTCGAACACGAGGTCGCCGGGAAGGCTGAACGACACAATCAAGTCCTCAGCCATCGCCTCCGGCATCAGGGCCGAATGGCGATAGGCGGCCTTGTCTTTGGTCGTCTGGTTGAAGCCAACACTGTAAACCCACACACGTCCTCTGCGGCCCCACATGCCGATGGGCTTCGACAATCCGCACTTGTCGATGCCACCGTCTTTCCTGCGGCGATGGCATCGCTGTCTGGCACCGACATTCTTGTTTCGCCGGTCGGTGATGAAGTTCAGCGTCATCGGCTTGCCCTTGCTCAGGACGAACGCATACTCGGGCGAGCCGCCATACCGGGGGTTATTGCCATAGTAGTAGCCCGTGCGGTCCATGATGATGGTTTCGTAGAGCAGAAAACCGAGTTCTTGGAAGCGTAGGGCCTGCCGAAAGCTTGTGCCCGACTCGCCTCTGGAGACGACGGCATCCCTGACAACCCATACCACCACCCCGCCGGGCATCGTGACCCTGTAAAGCTGTTGGGCGATAGCTTCGAAATCGAACAGGTGGCCACCGTACTCCCGCATGTCGTCGTAGGGCGGGGATGTCACCGTCAGGGGGATGCACTCGTCGGGGAGTTCCTGCATCCCGGCCACGCAGTCACAATGGAGCAGCCGATTCACGTACTTCGCATCAAGCATGGGGCAGAACCTTTCTGATTTCGGCAACGGCCTTATCGATATCCTCAAGGGCCTTGGCGCACTCTGCCGGATGTTCAGCAGTAGGGGCCTTGGCGACGCAGAGGGCGAGCCGCTGGCCAGTGGCGTTCAAGGTGAACAGCAGGGCGTCGGGGTCTTCCTTGGGCGGCGGGGTATCGTCGCTGGACTGCGTAGGTGCTGTTGCCGGGCCATACACTTCCCACTTGGGGGTCGGGGGCGTGGCGGCTCCGGGGGCTGGCGTCGCCTTGGAAGTTGCCGCCTTGGGGCTTGGTGCGGGAAGGGCGGCTTTGGGCTTCCGCCTTCCATCTCCATCAGGGGCGGCCCCAGCGGAGGCAGTCGCATCATGATTAACAGGTGGCTTGGGAGGCATGGCCCCACTGGCGGACATGGGCTGGAGCGGGCCGTTTCCAACAGCCATGCTGGACGGCTTGGAAAGCAGCCGTCTGGCTTGGTTAATGGTCAAGTCCGTAACTCGCTCCGTTTTTGCCTCAAGCTCAGACCACCTATCCGCAATCTGGATGTAGACCTGAGCCGTCCGGTCGCTGATGCCGCCGCAGTTGGCCTTGAGCCAAGGCAACCACTCACCGTGGCAGCAAATGGCATGGGCCTCCACCAGAAGCTCTCCCGCCCGCTTGGCATGGAGAAGGCCGGTTCGGAAAGAGTCGAAGGCCCCCTTCACTTCCGCCTGAATCGCTGCTGCCAGCTTTGTCAGGTCATTTGTCCGCCTGACGTGAACCGGAATGGCGTTGGGGACCAGCTTGGTGTTCTTATCGTTTTTCCGCATATCGTGCTTCCTTTCACCTATATGGTACACCGCCCAAAGCCATCCGAGGCGAGGAAAATTGCCATAAATTCCTTTATAGAAAGGAATTACAACACATATAGTTTTCAATTACCGGCTATTTCCTTTTTGTTTCATATTCGTAAATCTCGATGAATGCAAGCCCAACTGCGTGTGGCCGATGAGGGCGGTTCTTCAGACCCTTGTGGACGACCCTCGGGACCACCCCGAAAAAAAACTTCGGGGGACGCAATTTTTCCTGCTCCGATTTGCCTCGGAAGATGGCGTGAGAGGACCGGCAGACGGTTAAGGTCGCCGTGGTCGAAACGAGTCTCGACCACGGCGGCGGGCGGCGACGAGCTTGATGGACGGTGGGCGTGGTGTCGGGAGCCAAGGCCGGGATCGTGCGGCACGGCCACCCAGCCCCGTTCTGTATATGATGCGTCAAGACCGTCTGGCGTGATCTGCTCGGCCTCGTCCTCTTCCCCCGAGACAACGCCATGGCGGGGTTTCTGAAAATCCACTTTTTCGAAAATCCCGAACGAGGCGGCGATAATAAAGAATGGCCCGCCCTTTAATTTCCGGCTTTTTAAGTTCGAATTTCCGCCTGCCGGACGCCAAGGACATCGGCCCTACCGAGAAAGCCGCTGACGAGTCTGGGGACGTGAGGCGGCTGCGATCTACGTGAAGGCCATCGGCTTGCCGCCTGACACCTACTGGCCCATCTTCCACGGGAAAATGGAAAAGCCAAACTTGGATAGTCTGTCCCGAACTTCCTCTTTACTCAAGTCAATTGCCCTATTCAGCTTCTCATGCTGTCGCTGCCACCCCCAAGCCCGCTGCAACTGCCCCTTCTCTGTGTCGAGTATAACCAATCGCTTACCGCCACTTCTGTAGTGAACGTTTACGTAAGCCCTACGTCGTATTCCAGTCCTTACGATGTAAACCAAAATGGTTGCGATTAGTAACCGTATCCTCCCTTGCAGTCCTATCCGCATATCTGCCAATGCAGGCCCCATTGCCGTCCCGAGCTGTTTGATTATACTGTGGGTCTCGCCCAAGGTGTCTGCATGGGGAGTGTTCTGTTTCGCTCGCAAGGTGTCAAGCCTATTGCGTATGACCTTCCTGTTGGCTTCTAGTCCTGCCTGCACCCGCATGAGCGTATCAAACTCGCCATCGCCCATCATCGCCTTGGCTATCTTATCCAGTTTGGTTTCTATTTCGGCGTCCTTGCCCTCCAGTGTGGTGAGTTCTTTCGAGTTGTCGCTTACGGCGAACTCCCCGGCTGTCAACTCGCTGATGAAACTAAGCAAACCTTGTTCCAACGCATCATAAGGAAACGTCAGATACGATGCACCACTTCCACGCATAGCCCCATAGCTGACGATTTGTTTGTCGGTCGTGCCCGGTTTCTTATTTACCATCGTCATATTGTGATTGTCTCTGGCATCGACCAGAAGCCCCTGAAATAGATTGGAGGCTCCAGTGTGCCCCCGCCTGCCCCGAAAGGTCTTGTGTGTGTGCTGTGCAGCTTGCACAGCGTAATACAAGTGCTCCTCCACAATGGCCGGAAAATAGTTGGCAATGGGTTTGCCTACTGGTTTGCTGTTGCCGTGAATGCCCGTATGCGGCTGGAACTCTCCAAGCACTGCCTTTCCATTTAGCATCGTGCCGATATAGCTGGCGTGCCATTCCTTTGCCCTTCCAATCGCAGGATATCCTTCTCGGTTGAATAATCTGGCAATAGCCCCTCTACCCATTCCCTCTGACGCAAGAGCAAAAATCCGTCTCACGGCTGCCGCTTTGGTTTCATCTACTGCCCATTTACCATCCACAAGCGTTAGCCACGCTGGGGCTTTGCCCGTCATTGGAGTATTCGAAAGATGCTCCCGCTTGTGTTTCCAATTATCAGACGAACGCATACTCTTTGCTTGTGATTCACTATTGCCCCGGCAGAGCGTAACGACGGCCCACATTACCGCCCCCATATCGCTATCCGTAGTCAACCTTCCATCCCGTGTAATGATTTCAACCCCGCCTTGGAGGATGTTGGATACAAGCCCGATAGCGGGCATTGCGTTTTGTCTCGTGAGCCTGTCCAAGTTCTCCACAAGCAGCACGCTTCCGGGGGAAACCTTTCCCGCCTCTATGCACTGGATAAAGGCTCCAAGGCAACCCTCCGTAGCGTTCTTGCCCCGGTAGGCGGATACCCCGGCGTCCGTCATCTTCAACGTGGTATCCAGTACGTACCCATTTTCCTCGCACCATGTTTTTGCCCATGCCGTTTGACGGCGTAGGCTGTCCCCCTGTGCCTGTGCCGCACTGGAAAAGCGAACGTAGGAATAGGCTGTTCTTCCATTGTTTTCCGCTGGTTTCTTGGCCGGTGCCATCGTAGCATCCTTTCCAATGACTACCAGTATACAAAAGGGTGTAAATGAAGTCAAGAGGCTGGACCTCTGGTACGCCCCGGGTAAGTTCCTCTCCCCGCCGGGCGAACGGGACTTCGTGAAGCTGCCCGTGGGTGAGTGGCTCAGCGGCCAACCCTAGTGCGGGCGCCGTGGTCTGCGGCGCAGCCGCAACCACGCAGGTCGATCGCCCGAGGCCGTGGGAACGTGGTTGCGGCTGCGCCGCGAACCACGGCACCCGCGAGGGCGGCGCGCCGGTCACTTGGCCAGCATGCCCGCCACGTCGAGGGTCACGTAGGGCCCGGCGGAGGCGGGCTTCTGGTTGATCGAGACGTGCATCCGCATCGCCGCCGGTTCGCAGACGGTGGCCTGGATGTTCATGTCCCTCCGCGCCGCGGCGAAGAGGGCTTCCTTCATGGTCTCGACGGTCATCCGCCCGGCGTTCTTGGCGGCCTGGGCCGTCAGGGCGTCGAATCGGGGGCAGCGAGCGGCCTCGAAGCGCACGGGATGCTCCAGGAAGTCGTTGGTGACGGCCAGGACTCCGTCGGCGCCCCGGCGGACGTGGGACCGCTGGGTGCCCAACTCGGCCACGAACGCCTCCCGCGGATCGGCCACGATCACGTTGTTGGGAATGGCGTGGTTCATCCCCGTGAGCCGGGCGACCATGTCCGGGGCGGTGGGGGCGGTCTGGGCGGCCAGCCGCATCGCCAGTTGAACCGGCAGCCCGTCATCCCGCCAGCCGCTGGAGTTGAAGACCAGCAGGTTGCCGAAGGCCACCCCCGCGTCGTTCATGCCCGCGAACCCGCCGGCCATGCCCAGGAAGCTCACCAGCAGGACCGGCCGCCCGGCGGTCGGGTGGTAGGCGACGAGAAGGTTGCCGCAGTCGTCCACGCCCAGGCCGAAGTAGTCGCCGTTTCGCCCCAGGATCATGGCCCCGTCGGGCGTGGCGGGCCCCCAGGTCGCCAGCGCGCTGCACAGCAAACGCGGCGTGACGTTCATGGCGACCAGTTGGTCGTAGTCGATGCCGCCCGCGCCGGCCATCGCCCGGAGCTGGCGGCGAATCTCCTCCGGCAGAACCCGCTCGTGCCGGCGGCCGTACTCGAGGAAACGCTCCAGCCGCTCCGCCGAGAGCACGCACCGGGCGTACGACGACAGCGCCTGCAAGGCCGGACGCATCAGCCGCCCGTACTGCCCGCCCATCTCCTCCGGCGTGCCTGCCGGAACGGGCGATTCCAGGCCGCGAGCCCTGCCCACTTGACGCCTCCGGAGACCCCGGCCATGATGGGTCCGAGCAGGTTACGCGAGAGGCCGAATGAAGACACTGGTGACAGGAGCGACCGGATTCGTGGGCAGCCATCTCGTCGACCGTCTGGTCGCCGAGGGCGTTCAGGTGGTCTGCCTCGTGCGTGCCACCAGCGATCCGGCGTGGATCGCCGGCACGGGGGCGGAAATCCGCCGGGCCAACTGGGACGACGAAACCGCCCTCGCCGACGCGATGGCCGGAGCGGATGTCGTCTTCCACGCCGCCGGGCTCACGCGCGGGCGGACGGCGGCCCAGTACATGGCTGCCAACGCGGGCTTGACGGCGCGGCTGGTGGCGGCGGCGACAAGGGCGGGGGCCGGGCGGTTCGTGTATGTCTCCAGCCTGGCCGCCGCCGGGCCCAATCCCACCGAGGCCCCGATGGCCGAGTCGGACCCGGCCCGCCCCACCGACCACTACGGGCGGAGCAAGCTGGCCGGCGAGGCCATCGTGCTCGCCGCGGGCGGACGCATGGCGGTGACGATCGTCCGCCCGCCGGCGGTGTACGGCCCGCGGGACCGCAACTTTCTGCCGCTGTTCCGCACGGCCCGGCGGTGGGGTTTCGTGCCCGCCATCGGAGGGCGGGACAAACTCGTGAGCTTCGTGCACGCGGCGGACCTGGCCGAGGGAATCTGGCGCGCGGGCGTCTCGTCCGCGGCGGCAGGGCAGACGTATTTCATCGGCAGCGGCACGCACTCGATGGCCGACATTGTCGCGGCGATGGCGCAGGCCCTGGGGCGTCCGCTGCGGATCGTGGGCGTGCCCAAACCGCTGGCCCTGCTGGCCGGGGAGTTCGGGCAGCTGGCCTGGGCCCTCACCGGGCGGTCGCGAATCCTCTCCCGCCGGAAGATCCGCGACCTGCTTCAGCCCCGCTGGACCTGCACCTGGGAAAAAGCCCGCCGCGACCTGGCCTACCAGCCCGCCTTCGACCTGCCCGCCGGCATGAAACAAACCGCCGACTGGTACATCCGCGAGGGCTGGCTCAAGGGGTAGAAGGCCTCGGCGTGGGCACGTGCGAGTCTCAGTATTCCCCTGTGCGAGGAGGTCCGTGTTTCCATACCGGAGGATATGAAGTGGCAGATCCCTCGGCCTACTGGCAGGCGGGTCCGCCGCTGATTCCCAGTTCTTTCTTGAGTCTGACCAGGGAGATGGTCTTGCGGTTGGGATCCTTGAGCCGTCGTTTGGCCACGGCCAAATCGGACTTCTCCGTCTCATTGAGAGAGATGCTACGTCGCGTCTTCATTCACTGAATTGTAGCACGGCGAGGGAGAATGCGACAGGGTCAGCGTTCTCGGGAGCGAGTGGCCAGCCAGAGGGCCAGGGCCAAGGGGATCAGGAATGCGACGCCGTCGCTCAGGAGCATCAGGGTGCGCGTCGGGCCAGGGGTGGAGCGGAAGAGGAAGATCGTCATGTCGGAGGCGTTGACGCCCAGTCCGAATAGCACGTAGGCCCAGGAGATGGGGGCCGCCCACGGGCGGGCGTTGCGCCAGCCGGCGCCGGCGGCCAGCAGGAGCACGCCCAGGCAGACCCCCATGGCCGAGGAGAGCAGGCCCCACTCCACGGTCAACCCCAGGGCTTCCACGCCATGGCCTGCCAGGCCGCCCCGCAGGCCGCAGCCGGTGACGACCCTGACGGCGTTGATGGCCAGCGGCACGGCCCCGGTGATAACCCCGACGGCGCCGGCGACCGTCAGTAGCCAGCCGGCGAGGGGACGGCGGGATGGTGTCGCCGGAGGCGTCGGAGTGTCTTTCGTTTCTGTCATGCGTCAATGGGTCGCCAGGTCGGCGGAGAGGGCCAGCAGTTCATCCGGCGTTTCGGGCGTTCGGGCGACGCGGGGGACTTTGTGCTGGCCGCCGAGCTTGCCCTTCTGCTTCATCCAGGCGTAGAACGTGCCCGCTGCGAGCGGGATGAGGATGGGCGGCTCGAGGCCGTAGTCGTCGGTGCGGTGGGTGTCGTAGTCTTCGTTCTCGGCCCGGATGGACGCGTCGACGGCGGCGATGAAGGCGGCCGGGTCGGCGGGGGGGCGGTCGAATTCCATGAGCCAGCGGTGGGCCGGACGAGGCTGGGCGGGCGAGGGGTAGCGAGGGGCGATGGTGTAGTCGGCGACGATGGTGTTGAAGGTGCGGCAGGCGGCGGCGACGGCGTTCTCGATCATGTCGAGCGTGACGTGCTCGCCGAAGGCGCTAAGGGAGACCTGGGTGCGTCCGGCGAAGACGATCCGCGGCGGGCGAAGGGAGACGAAGCGGACCACGTCGCCCAGCGGGTAGGCCCAGATGCCGCCGTTGGTGGAGACGACGAGGGCGTAGTCGCGTCCGAGTTCGACTTCGCCGATGTGGAGGCGGGGGGGGTCGGCCTCGGCGGCGCGGTCGGCGGGGATGAACTCGTAGAACACGCCGTTGTCGACAATCATGCGCAGCGGGCCGCCCGGCTCGTCCTGAATCGCCGTCATGCCCGTCTCGGAGGAGGAGTACGTGTCGACGTAATGGAGGCTTCGCCCGACGTACTCCTCGAAGGCCGGGCGGTAGGGCTCGAAGGCCATGCCGTAGGAGACGAAATGCGACAGCCGGGGCCAGAGGTCGCCCACGCGCCCGGAGGGCAGGTGGCGTTCGGCGGCGGCTTGGCGCATCTGCTTGAAGAGCATGGCCGCCCAGGAGGGGCAGGCGCCCAGGGCGCGGATGTCGGCGGTGAGGTATTGGGCGACGAGGCGGTCGATTTTTTCTTCCCAGTTGCTCACGGCGGCCAGGGCTTCGTCGGGCAGGCGCCGGGCTTTGGCGTAGAAGGGGATGTGCCGGGCGACGATGCCGGAGGCGTCGCCCATGAGGCAAGGGCCCTTCTCTCGCAGCGTGGTAGAGCCGCCCAGGTAGAGGAACTTACCTCCGACGAGGTTGTCGGCCCCGCCGCGTCGGGCGAGGCAGGCGGCCAGGAGGCGCCCGGCCCGCAGATTGGACCGGATGGCGTCGGCGGTGACGGGCAGGAGCTTGTTGCCCGCCGTCGTGCCGCTGGAGAGGGCGAAGTACCTCACGTGTCCGGGCCAGGTTACGTCGCGGGCGCCGCAGAAGGCCTCATGCCAGAGCGCGGCGGCGGCCTCGTATCCGGTAATGCCCACGCGCCGGCGGAATTCCTCCACCGTGCGGATTTCGCCCAGACGCAGGGGCCGACCCCACCGGGTGCCCGACGCGCGGGCCAGCAGGAGCCGCAGAACCTGCCGCTGGGCGCCCTCGGGATCGGCGCCGACTCGTTCGAACCGCTTCCACTGTCGCCCGGACAGGTGGGCAAAGACCTTGGCGATGAGTCCCATGCGGATCCTTCCTGGCCAAACAAAGAACGTCCGAACGAACAGATTACTGTCTTGCTCTTGGCGTGAAAAGGACTATTATGCTGGGGCCTGGGCCGGAGGCGAAGGAAGTCGAGGCCGGTGGTTGGCACCGGGGTTGTCGTTGGTACGGTGCAGGTCGGGTCAAGCAGCGAAGAGGCAAGTAACAGATGGCCGATATTTTCGACAAGGTGGCAGGGTTCCTCCGCGAGAGTCCGATCGTGGGAGGCAAGGATCGCGCAATTGCCGAAAGCGTGCTGTACCGGCATTCTCCGCTGGACAACGCCGGGCCCTGGATCGAGATCGAGGGCCGAAGCGTCCTCCAATTCAGCACCAACGACTACCTGGGGCTGGCGCGGCACCCCCGCCTGCGGCAGGCGGCGATGGAGATCGTCAGCAAGTACGGCGTGAGTTCGCCGATGGGCGCTCGCCCGCTGACGGGCACGACGGAGCTGCACGACGAGTTGGAGCGTGAGCTGGCGGCCTTCAAGCGGACGGAGGCGGCGCTGGTCTTCAGCAACGGCGCCCAGGCGATGATGGGGTGCGTGGCGGCGCTGGCCGGGCCCAAGGACCTCATCGTGATGGACCAGTACGCCCACGCGAGCCTGGTCTGCGGGGCGCGGATCTCCGGGGCGCGCACCCGATTCTTCCAACACAACGACGTGGGCGACCTTGACGCCGTCCTGACCAAGGCTCCGCCCGAACAGGCCAAAATGGTCGTCGTCGACGGGGTCTACTCGATGCAGGGCGACATGGCCCCGCTGGACGTCGTCAGCGACATTTGCCGCCAGCACGGGGCCAGGCTGATCGTCGACGACGCGCACGGCACGGGCGTCTGCGGCGCCAACGGGCGCGGGACGGCCGAATTGTTCGGCGTCGAGGACCGCGTGGACCTGCACCTGGGCACGTGCAGCAAGGCGATGGCGACGGTCGGCGGGTTCGCCGCCGGGGACGCCGGGCTGATGGAGTTCCTCCAGTTCAACGCCCCGACGATCCTGTTCACGAAGGCCATGCCCTCCTGCGTCGCCGCGGCGACGCTCGAGGCCCTCAAGCTCCTTCGCGACGGGCACGAGCGCCGCACGGCGCTGTGGGAAAACGCCCGTCGGCTTCAGGACGGGCTGGTCCAGGCCGGGTTCAACATCGGGCAGACCTGTAGCCCCATCACTCCCATTCACGGCAACGGCACCGACGCCATCCACATGTGCACCGCTCTCTACCAGGAGCACGACATCTGGGTCAGCGCGGTGCTCTATCCGGCGGTGGCGTTGGGCACGTCGATCCTGCGAGCGATTCCGACGGCGGCCCATTCCGCCCAGGACGTCCAGAAACTCCTGGCGTCGGTGACGGCGGTCCGCGACGCCTGCGGGACGGCCCCCCGGGCCGAGGACTAACCCCCCAGTGCCCGCCGACCTGGTCATACGCCCCGTCGAGGGGACGAAGGCCGGCAAGGCGTTCGCCCAGCTGCCCTGGCGGCTGTATCGGGGGGATTTCAACTGGGTGCCTCCCCTGGCCAGCGCGCAGGCGAAGGTGTTGGCCTGCCGGACGCCGTTCTTCGAGCACGCCCAGATGCAGTTGTTCCTGGCCGAGCGGGGGGACCAGCCCGTCGGGCGGATCGCCGCGATTCACAACCACGCGCACAACGACTACCACCATGACGGGACGGGGTTCTTCGGGTTCTTCGAGTGCGACGTCCGCGACACCGAGGCGGCCGCGGGATTGTTCCACGCCGCCGCCGGCTACCTGCGGGGGCGGGGGCTGCCGGGCTGTTCGAGGGGATCGGGCTGCGAAAGTGCAAGGACCTCTACGCCTATCTCGTCGACGTCGAATCGGTGCATCCCGGCACGCCCGCGGGCGACCGGCTCGAGCGCCTGGCCGCGGCGCTGCGGCGGCGAAGTCCGGAGGTCACCATCCGCTCGATCGACATGCGGAACTACGCGCGGGACATCCTGCACTTCATGAGCATCTTCGAGGAGGCCCGCCGGCTCAACTGGGGGTACGTGCCCCTGACGGAACGCGAGATCCTCTATTCCACCACGCGTCTCAAGGCCGCCATCAATCCCGATCTGGTCCTTCTGGCCGAGGTCGATGGCGAGCCGGCGGGGGCGATGCTGGCGATCCCCAACGTCAACCGCGCCCTGGCGGCCGTCAAGGGTCGGCTCTTCCCCCTGGGGTTCCTGCGGTTCTACCGCGAACTCAAACGGGTGAATGAGGCCCGCGTCCTGGGCGTGGCGGCGTTGCCGCGGTTTCGCACGAAGGGGATCACGGCCCTGCTGTTCTGCGAGGAGGTCCGCCGGTGCATGGCGCACGGATTCCTCTGGGCGGAGGCCTCCTGGGTGCTCGAGGACAACCACATGTCCGACGAGAGCATCCGCAACGCGTTCCATCCGACGCGGTACAAGACGTACCGGCTGTACGAGAAGCCGATTCCCCCAGTCGTCGGGTAAAGCCGCGAACCGCGCGAACGCCACGAACCACGCGAACCAACCATCATGGTTCGGGACGGAGTCCTTCCCTGTTTCTTTCCCTCGTCTCTTCCCTGTTCGCGTTGTTCGCGGCCATCCCCTTCGCCTCTCACCAGTGCCGCCAGATCGAGGGTTACGCAGGGCCCTGGGGCGTCTGTCCGCCGCGTCAGGGGGCGCTTGGGCCGCCGCGGCGGGAGACGCAAGAGCGGATGGCCTTAATCAGGAGCCTGCTGGGCCCGCTCTTGACGAGGTAGTCGGCCGCGCCGGCCTGCCGCATGGCGGCGGCCTGGGTGGCCACCTCGAACATCGAGAGTCCGATGACGCGAACCCCCGGGGCGAGGCTGCGCAGGCGGCGCGTGGCCTCGATGCCGTTGAGGTTGGGCATGGCCACGTCCATGATGACGACGTCGGGCTGGAGGCGGCAGGCCAGTTCGACGGCGGTCGCGCCGTCGGCGGCCTCGCCCACGACCTTGATCCCGCGTTGCTCCTTCAGCAGCCTCGCCAGCCCCTGGCGGACGACGGCGTGGTCGTCGGCGAGAATCACGCGGATGCCGCGCCCCTCTCGCCTGCGGGCCGGAGGCGGCTGGTGGGGCGGGGCGGGTTGGAGAACGATCGGCTCGGCGTCGGCCCGGGGCGGGGCGGGCGGGGTCCACAGGGTCAACCGGCTGCCTTGTCTCGGGGCCGAGTCGATCTCCATCGCCCCGCCCATCAGGCTCAAACGCTCGCGGAGGCTGAAGAGCCCGAACCCGCCGGCGAGGGAGACGCCCGGGTGTGTCTGTCCCGGGTCGAAGCCCTCGCCTTCGTCGGAGACGACGACGCGGATGCGGTCTCCGACGGCCTGGAGGGCCACGCGGGCGGACTTCGCGCCGGCGTGCTTGACGACGTTGAAGAGAAGCTCCCGCACCCCCTGAAAAAGCAGGACCTTGACGTCTTGGGTCTGGGGGGGCAGGGGCTCGTCGGCGAGCAGGTCGACGCGCAGCCCGTGTTTCTCCTGCATCCATCGCCCCAGCCATTCCATCGCCGCGGCCAGGTCGCCCTCCTCCAGGACCGGCGGGCTCAACTCGCCCGTGAGCGACCGCGAACATTCCATCGACTGCTCGATCATCTCGCGGACCTCGGCGGCGGTCTGGCGGACGGCGGCGTCCTCGGCCCGGTCCAGCGGCGAGAGCAGGAAACTGGCCCCGGCCAGCAACTGCTGGAGGTGATCGTGCAGGATGCGGGCCAGGCGGCGGCGCTCGCGTTGTTCGGCCAGCGTCAACTCGCTGGCCAGGGCACGCAACTGTTCGCTTCGCGTCGCCAGCGCCGCCGTGCGGTCGGCGACCTTTCGCTCCAGTTCGTCGTGGGCGCGCCGGAGGGCGTCCTCGGACTGTTTCCGATAGATGGCATAGCGGATGGCACGGACGATGGAACGGCTGTCGGTCTCGCCTTTGACGAGGTAGTCCTGGGCGCCGCGATGGACGGCCTCCATGGCCACGTGCTCGTCGGCCAGGCCCGTCAGCACCACGATCGGGACCGACGGGCAGACCTGGCAGATCCGCTCGACGGTGTCGAACCCGTGCGAGTCCGGCAACGTCAGGTCCAGCAGAACGGCGTCGGGGATCGACGTGGCCAGTTGCCCCATAGCCTCCTCGACGGTCTGCACCCAGGTCAACAGCAGTTCGCCCGGGCAGTGGTGCAGCAGCCCGTCCTGGAGGAGGATCGCCTCGGCCCGGTTGTCCTCGACCAGGAGGACCCGGCTGGGGCGGGCGGCGGACGCGGCGGTCTGGTTCTTCGTGCTCATGACACCGTCCTGACGGCCGCGAAAGGGGCCCAGACGACGCGGGCGAAGGACGCAGGCTCGAGGAGATCATCGGGCTTCATACGGAGCCGCTGCATTCGCCCGGTAAAGTAAACCAGAATGTCGAGCCGCCATCAAGGGCCGGTTCCATCCAGATTTTCCCGCCGTGCCCCTCGACGATGCGGCGGCAGATCGCCAGCCCGATCCCCGTGCCCGGGTATTTGTCGCGCGTGTGCAGGCGATGGAAGATCTGGAAGATCTGCCCGGCGTACTTCGGGTCGACCCCGATGCCGTTGTCGGCGACGCGGACGAGCCACTGTCCCTTGTCGGGGCGGGCGGAAAGCTCGACCCGCGGGGGTTTGTCCGAGCGGAATTTGACGGCGTTGCCGATGAGATTCTGGAAGACCTGGGTCATCTGGCGGCGGTCGGCCTGGACGGTCGGCAACTCGCCGACGGCGATCGTCGCGCCGGCCTCCTCGAGGCTCGTCTTCAGGTTGGCCAGGGCCTCCTGGACACACTCGCCAAGGGCCACCGGCTCGGGGCGGCCTCTCCCGCGGACCCGCGAGTATTCCAGCAAACCGCGGACCAGGGACTGCATTCGCTGCCCGGCCTCGACGATGAAGCTCAGATACTCGCGCCCCTTGTCGTCCAGGACCGGGCGGTAGCGTTCCTCGAGGATCCCGCCGAAACTGGTGACCATCCGCAGGGGCTCCTGGAGGTCGTGGCTGGCGACGTAGGCGAACTGCTCCAGGTCGTGGTTGCTCCGCTGGAGTTCCTCGTTCTGGCGGGTGAGTTCCTCGCTTTGCCGGCTGATCCGTTCGTTGAGTTGCGCGAGTTCCCGGGCCTCCTGGGCCTTGACGGCGGCGAGGGCCTGCATCCGCTCCAGCCGCCGTATCCGTTGGGATACCCAGCACAGCCCCAGACTCGTGCAGGTGAAGACGGCCATGGAGATGATCTCCCCGGTTCCGGCGACGCCAAAGCTGTGGTAGGGGGGCATGAAGAAGAAATCGACGATGAGCGCTGACAGGAGAGTGGCCACTACGCCGGGCCCTCCGCCCAGGGTGATCGCCGCCAGCAGGACGGTCGGATAGAACGTGATGAAGGCCGCGTAGAGGTTCCCGAACGTCCGCTCCAGCCACCAGCGCAGCAGAGCCGCCACGATCACCATGGCCGCCGCCAGGGCGTACCGGATCGCCATGCCGCCCCAGTCCGTCTTGCCCTGCCTATCCGTTTTTGGGCGTATCAACGTCTCTCTCCCATTTCCGGGCTGCGATTCACCGGGCCTCGCCCGTCGCCGGGTTCCGTTCTTGTCCGGGAATGATATACTGTACCTGAGGTTCTTCCCATAGCGGTGTGGCCCCCGGCGCCGACCTAGGCGTGGGCGACCGCGGCCCGTTGACCGGACTCCTCTGCGGTAAAGGGGTCGAGCGGGCGGGCCCGATGTCCGATAAACACGGGATGCCCTCGGTGATGGCCTCGCCCCCGCAAGGAGAGCTCGATGTCGATTGGAAGTTTCTGTCTCGTGCTGCACGGGCACCTGCCCTACGTTCTTCGCCACGGAAGCTGGCCGCACGGGGAGGACTGGCTCTACGAGGCCGCCGCCGAAACGTACCTGCCCCTGCTGGGTGTGCTCGAGGAATGCCGCTTCCTCAACGCCAAGGTGCGCCTCGTGCTGGGGCTTACGCCCATCCTCCTGGAGCAACTGGCCCATGAGGATTTCCGAACCGGTTTCGAGAAGTACCTCCAGGAACGCGTCGAACGCGCCCGGGCCGACCGGAGCGAATTCGAGCGGAGCAACCAGCCTCACATGGCGCATCTCGCCGGGCGGTGGGCGGATTTCTACGGCGCCCTGGGCGAGCAGTTCGAGCGGATCCAGGGGGACATTCCGTCGGCCTACGCGGCCCTGGCCGGTGAGGGGACCATCGAGCTGCTCAGTTCGGCGGCTACCCATTCCTACATGCCGCTGCTGCTGGAGGATTCCTCGCTGGTCGCGCAGCTGCGAGCGGGGCTGGCCAGCAGCGAGCGGATCGTGGGCTTCCGCCCGAAGGGCCTCTGGCTGCCCGAGGGGGCGTACCGCCCGGACGGCCTCTGGAGCCCCCCGATCTCCTGGGGCCCCGGGCGAGAGCGACGCGGCATCGAGCACTTCCTGGCCGCCGAGGGCGTCGACCACTTCTTCGTCGAAAGCCACCTCATTCAGAACAGTCGCAGCGAATGGGTCGCCGACCCCCAGTGGCGCCGCGTCGGGTGGGACGAGGCCCGCCAGTCCCCCGCCCGGGGGTGGCACAGCGTGCTCGAACCAGCGTGGGTGGAAAGCAGCGGCGACAAGCCCGGGACGACGGCAGCCTTCGCGCGCGACCCGTGGATCTGCCAGCAGGTCTGGAGCGGGCAAATCGGCTACCCCGCCGACGGGGTCTATCTCGAGTTCCACAGGAAACACGGCGAACGCCGCGGGCTTCGTTACTGGAAGGTCACCGACGCCAAGGCCGGGCTGGGCGCCAAGGCCCTCTACTATCCCGACGACATCCCCGGCACGCTACACCGCCAGGGCACGCATTTCTGCAACGAGGTCAAGCGACAGTTGTGGGACCACCACAACAAGACCGGTCGGCACGGGATCGTGGCTGCCTGCTTCGACGCCGAACTGTTCGGGCACTGGTGGTTCGAGGGGCCCGGGTTCCTCCGCGAGGTGCTGCTGACCCTGGCCGCCGACAACGACGTGGACCTGTGCACGACGACGGAATTCATGCGCCAGCACCCGCCGGACAAGTCGGTGGCCCTGCCCGAAGGATCCTGGGGCGAGAACGGCGACCACAGCGTCTGGGCCAACGAACGCATCAACTGGATGTGGGAGGTCGAGTACCGCTGCGAGGCTGTCTTTGGAAAACTGACGTTCAACCTGCCCTGGCGACGTCGCCGAGCCCTGCGCGAAACCCTGGAAAAGGCCGGGCGGGAACTCCTCCTGCTCCAGGCCAGCGACTGGCCCTTCGTGATCAGCCGCCACCAGGCCGTGGACTACGGAACCCGCCGGTTCCTGGAACACGTCAAGCGGTTCGAATGCCTCGCCGACGCGGCCGAGAAGATCGCCGCCGACCCGCACTACCTCCAGAAAGCCGGCGCGGTCGAACGCTTTGACCTTCAGGACGCGGAGATTCACGACGTGGTATTCCCCCACGTTGACCTGGACTGGTGGAACACCGCGTAATGCCCCCTCCTCCCGGGGCCGCTGGCGGCTTCGCGGAGTTCCCAGTTCCGGGCGGCGCCCACCGAATGTTCAGTTCCCCCCTTGACAGAATCGGCAAGGGGGAGTACCATGTCTTTGCTTGAATACGGAGTAGTACGCTTGCTTGGCTCTGCTCGGAGGTTTCAAAAGAGAAACGCGGTTTCTCGGTTTGTCTTTCCTCCCGCGGCGCCGGTGAATGTCGGAGTTGCCTGGCGTACACGTAGTCGTTGCCGCTCACGGCTCGTAGCTCGGCTCGTTCGTCTGGCCGGATTCGGTTGGGCCTTTTGTGACGCCCCAGGACCCGCCCGGGGTTCGGTGCAGACGCCTTCGGTGCCGCGGGCGGCGCAAAAGAGGAGTCGTAACCATGAAGTTCGCTCGTCTGTCAGCCCTCGTGTGCCTGGTGGCGGTGGCGGCCTCGGCGGCACAGGGCGCCGTGATCACCACCATTCCGCTCGTCGATTCCCAGGGCCGGGACTCCGGCTGGGCGGCCGAGCTGCCTGACACCCAGGCCGCCCGGAACGTCACCGACATCGTCGTCAATCCCACCGACGGATCGGTCACGGTTACGATTCTCAAGGACTTCGTCGGGTACACCGGCAGCGGGGCGGACCTGGAGTTCCCCATCGGCAAGATCACCTTCCGCCAGACCCTCGCCGACGCCCTGACCGTCCCGCGGATCATCGTCCGCGGCGAGACGATCCAGAACCACACGCTGCTGCCCTGGACCGCCTTCGTCTGGAACGTGGCCCCGACGGGGCTGGCCTGGTTCAATACCGCCGCGACGGCCTGGAATGCCGCCCCGTTCGCCTCGCAGGCCTGGACCGACCAGACCGGCTCGAAGGCCAACACCCTCCTGGCCTCCAACGGGCTCGTCCCTGACGGGGCGACGTTCTCCCCGGCCGGCAGCCTGGTCATCGATACGAACCTCGCGCCCGAGACGCCGGTCTCGTTCGACTTCAAGGAGATGGTGATACCCGAACCGGCCACGATCAGCCTGCTGGCCCTGGCGTCGCTGGGCTGGCCTCGACGAAGGCGTTTGGCGCCCCGGTTGTCGAAAAACTGATTTTCCACAGTCACGTTAGGCGTTAGCCGAATAGAATTGTATGTTGCTTCCGGACAGACGGTCGCTCGACCGTCACGAAGAGTGAAGTTGCTCAGGCGGCTCGTGCTGCCAGGTTCCGGAGGAGGACCACAATGAAATTCTGCTCGCTCGTTTCGCTGGCCGTTTGTCTCCTGGCGTCCGCTGCCGTCTCCCAGGGCGCCCTCGTTACCGTCCCGCTCAAGGACGCCTTCGGCGTCGACTCCGGCTGGGACGCCATCCTCTCCGACGACATTCACACCGGCATCGTCGTCGACAAGGTCACCTCGACCTACGTGCGGATTGAGATCTTCAAAGACCTCTACCTGCCCGCCGAGAATGGTCAGTTCCCGCCCCACGTCATCCAGTTCCACGCGCGGGTCGGCGCCGCCCCGGCCGTCTCCACCATCCGCATCACCGACGAGACCATCATTAACGATACCGGCTCGCCCTGGCTGGACTATCACTGGGCCGTCAGCGGTGCGGCCGCCTCGTTCAACAAGACCCTCACCGACGCCAGCGGTTTCTCGGTGACCCCGTTCCAGGCCAAGGCCTGGGGCCCGACATCCTACGATACCGATCACAGCAACTCCCTGGGTGCATTCAGCGGGCTGATTCCCGTCGGCGGGTCCTACCGCCCCGGGCTCGACGCCGGCGAACTGTACATCGACGTTCTTTCCAACGTCGACTCGCGCGACTTCACCCTGATGCAGTACCCCACGCCCGAACCGGCCACCCTGGCCACCCTGGTCCTGGGCGGCGCGGGCGTCCTGGCCCGCCGCCGTCGCCACGGCGCGGTGTGATCAGAGCAGCGCCGGGCCGCTTGCGGCTTCGCGGTTGTCTCCCTCTTTAGTACTGCCCGTGCCGCCTCGCCGCTTCGTACATCGCCAGCACGTTCTCGGTCGGCGAGTTGTCCTGCAGCGAGTG
>JAPLNA010000012.1:0-2304 GCA_026693065.1 Planctomycetota bacterium | reverse complement strand
TGCGTCGGCGCGAAGCAGTACCCTCCGCCGGGCATCATGATCTCCAGGGTGCGGCGGCAATCGGCGGTCACGTCCGCCGGCGTGCCGTACGCCACGGGCCCGGCTGTGCTGATGCACCCGTGGAACGCCAACCGCCCTCCGAAGGTTTTCTTGAGGTGCTCGGGCGACATGTTCGCCGCCTCCGGCTGGAGGGTGTCCACGGCGTTCATCCCCATCTCGATGTACTCTTCGTACGCCCAACTGCTGCTGCCGCAGGTGTGGATCATCACCGGCAGGTTGTACGACCGGGCCAGGTCGATGAACCGCTGGTGCCGCGGGCGAATGTGCCGGCGGAACGTCTCCATCGAGATGATCGGGGCGATCTGCGTGCCCAGGTCCTCGCCGATCCACAGGAAGTCGATCCGCCCACCGGCGGCCTCCAGCGTCCGGGCCGCCGTCTCATAGTGAATGCCCAAAATCCGGTCCACCAGCAGCAAGCCCGCCGGATCGTCGGTCACCAGGTCCACCAGCGCCTGCTCCATCCCTCGCAGGAACCCCGCCGTGTTAATGATGCATGCCAGCCCCGGGTCGCCCAGGTGGATGGCGTAGGGGGCGCGTTCTTCGCAGTCGGCGACGACGTGGCTGTAGTCGAAGTCGTCCGGCGAGGGCATGGGCCAGTTCGCCACCGTCTCCTCGTCGGCGTTCCGGAGCGGGAAGTCGCAGTAGTCCCAGTACCCGCCCGTCTCGTGCTGGATGTACCGCCTGTGAATGCCCCAGTCGTCGACGCCCACGCCGCGATCGGACTGGTCCTTGTGCAGTCGGGGCCCGACGTACCTGGCCCCCACGCCGCGAAAGTCCACGCCTAATGCCTCGTGCAACCCCCACGAGTCATCCATGCCCACCCCGAAATGCTCCCGCAGCCGCCGGTCCACGTCCGCGTTGGCGGCGTAATTGATCGGCACGCGGTCGGGCTCCTGGCACGCCAGGGCCGTCAGCACGCGTTCCTTCGACGTCATCGTTCTCTTCACGGTGTCGTACTCCAGGTCGGGTTCTATCGGCACATCGCAAGATCGAGGCGTTCGCCCGGCGCGGTGGCCAGGCGGAGGCGTTCGCCGCGTAGGGTTTCGGCCGGCGCGCCGTTGCGACGCACCAGAACCCCCTCGTCCGGCCAGGGGTTCCCGACGGTGCAGGGCCGGCCCTTTTCGCTGACGATCTGAACGGACTGCACGCGCCCGCCGGCCCGCTCGGCCGAGACCAGGAACGCCCCGTACGCGCGGAGGCCCGTGAACCGGGCCGGACGGTCGGCCGGCCAGCAGGGGAACAGTCGCAGAAAACCTTCGTGGCTTTGCAGCAGCATTTCGTTCAGACCCCCGGGGATCCCCGAGTTGTTCTCGATCCCGCCGCCCCCGAAGGTGAGCAGGAAGTTCGGCTGAATGTTCTTTTCCGTCACCGTCTTCATGTGTCGAAGAATCATCTCCGGATCGATGCCGACGCGGGCCGCGACCGCAAAGGCCGTGCAGAAGGAGTTGGGGTTGTCCCAGAAGGCCTTGTAGAGAATGGTGTCCGCTCCCGCGCGGACCAGCGCCGGATCGGACGACAGGCTCACGCCATTGCCGGGATAGATAGACCAACTGACGCACAGCGAGGCCTCTTCCAGCTTGATCGTACCGTGCTCACTGGTGTCGAGCATCGTCTTGCCGTCTCTGACGGTCAGCGGGAAGTCGCTGATGTGGTCCAGGATGTGCCGCCACTTGCCCCGCCGGTGCTCATCCACGCCCAGGGCCGTGCTCATTTCGATCGCCGCGCGGGAAGCCATCCGGATCAAGGCCAAGGTGACCGGGGGGTTCTTGTCCTTGGCCTTCTCGAATTCGATGCTGTCGGGCGGCAGCGTGAGGAAGAAAGCACATTCGCAGACGGAATCGTTCCGGCTGACGTACCGGCCGTCCTCGAAGGTGAGGTAGTCCTCCCAGAAGTTCATAACCTCCACGAGATACGGGTAGACGATTCGTCTGGCATAGTCCAGATCGTGCGTCAGGTAGTATCGCACGATCATGTTGAGGGCGAGGAACGAGGCGTTGGACTTCTGCCCGTGGAAGTTGAGCCCGTCGTCATGGGGCGTCGGACAGATGTCCACGTGCAGGCCCTTGGGGCCGAAACCGGCGTTGCAGTAGGCGCCCCGGACGTTCAGGAATCGCTTCGCGTACGCTTTCATCCGGGGCAGGTAGTCCAGCACGGCCTGGTCGTAAGGGTCGGCGAGGTCCACGAGGTTGCTGGTGAGCGCCCCCCACCAGGGGGCCTCGAAGTTGTAGTTGGCGTGATAGTCGC
>JAPLNA010000011.1:31714-42360 GCA_026693065.1 Planctomycetota bacterium | reverse complement strand
GCAGGACTTTTGTCGACTGCGTCCTCAGCCAATCGATCGCCCTGGGGATCACTTGCCAGACGGGGACGCACTCGCTGGCGCAGATGGCGGCCTCTTGTGGTGAACCGATGCTGTAGCTGTCCGGCACGCGGTCTATCTCCTCGTCTCCAAGCAGATAGGCTGGCACATGTCGGTTGTCAGGCAGATTGGATAGGCGCCGCCCTCACCGCCCCGCGGCGAACCCGTAGGCCTCCGTCCCGGACAACTCGAACCCGCTTCGCGCCGCCTGGTTGCACGTCTTGACGGCTTCCAACGCTGCAAGCCAGTCTTCCTGTATCCGCATATCCCGCTCGTTCCGGATCGCGCGCAACCCCGACACCTGCAGGATCTCCGCCAGGTGCGCGAAGCTCATCCCGTCCGTCTCGTCAACGAGCCGGTCCAGCACTTCCGGCACAACCTGTCCGCACCGCCGGGTAAGGTATTCGCTCCGACAGGCACGACCCGGGGACGGAATCTCCACCACCACGTCGAACCGCCCCGGGCGGTTGTTGATGGCAGGGTCCAACTGCTCCGGATGGTTTGTCGTGGCCACCAGCAGCAACCCGCCGTCACACACCTGCCCGATCCCGTCCAGCATGTTCAGGAACTTGGAAACGTGAACCTTCTCGCTTTCGAAAATCGAATCGATATCCTCGATCACCAGCATGGCCGGGGCATTTCGGATCCAGCGGCGAAGGGCGTCCCTCAGATCATCGTCGTCGAACTCGGCGTGCGGCTGGAGTGTCATCGTGGCCACCTGTGGCAGGGCCGCCCCTAGCACACGAATGATACTTGTCTTCCCATTGCCCGGAGGGCCGTAGAGCAAAACCCCCCGGCGATAGGGAACCCCAAGGCTGGCGTACAGCCCTTTCGCCCTGGTCGTGAAGAACCCGACGACATCGTCCTCCAGCCGGTTCCGCAACTCTTTCGGCAGTACTACGTCTTCCCACCCGTGGTGGGCGTCTCGGGACCATCCCTCATCGGATACTGCCCCCAACACCTGCCACTCCCTCAAACCCTCTTCGCGTTCGGCCTGGGCCACCCGGCGATGAAGTTCGCCGATCTTCTCGATGCTTTCGGCGGCGACCAAGACCGGGTGATCCCAGCAACAGTTCCTCGGGTCCCAGACCATCCATCGGGCCATCGCCACGCCCGACTTTTCCAGCCACAACAGACCTGCCGGGCTCTCCCTCGCCGTCTCCCCATCGCTCCCGTACCGGATCCACAAGTGCCCGGGCTGCCCCACGGTCCCCGTCAATGGCAACGGGTCCCACCTGGCCTCCTTCTCACCGAACAACCCCGGCTGTTCGACGATCTTATCCAAGTCGATGACATTCTCACTCGTGCAGAATAGCCTCCAGTGCCCCGCGCCCCTTCGCTCCAACTCCCGCCCCAGCCGTTGCGCCATGACCTCCACCAGCGCAGCGCTTTCCAGAATCGCCGGTTCCGCTAGACCATCGCCATATTCCTCTTCCACAATCTGTCCGGTTCTCTCGATCACGTCACACCTTCCTTCCCCGCGTTTCCATGGGGGATCCACGCGGTCTGGCCCATTGTCGGGCCGAGGTGTGACAGGTGCTGTCACCGGCGCAAGAATTTCCTGTATTCTTGTTGGGAATTGGCGCAGGCTGCCGGGCTATTCAGCACGCCCCGAAAGAGGCAGATGGTCAAATTGGGGGGCCCTCCTTTTTCGGGAGAACACAATCCCCCGGAAGATCGAGAAGTTGCTCGGTGACTTCACCACGCACTTCTTACTCAGGAAGTATTCCTTGACCTTTTCGGGGTCGAACGCGTCACAGTCGGTACCTATCGCCGCAAACACCCAGGCTGTGAACGAACCAAGGGTGTACCTGTTCTTTTCGATCTTCTTGTCTTTCCAGTTCATGGTCTTCGGGTTCAGTTCGAGAGTGTCAACCTTCTTGGACATTGACGGCCCACCTACAAGTCGACTCCATTTGGCCAGTTTCCTGCAATCGCGTTGGTACACGATCCCCTTGTTCGGCACGAATTTCAATTCAACGACGGCTTCGATCCGGTGGTTTCTCGTGATAATCAGGTCCGGGATGTTGCCCTTCTGGCCGAGAAACTTGGTTATCTCAACGAAGACATCCACTTTCGGACGCGATCTTCGCAGATAGTGGTAGATGGCCGCCTGGAGGGTTTTCTCGTTGGGGAGAATTCCCCGTCGGTAATCGGCACGAATCTGGTTGCCCCAAATCTTCTCCAGTGCCCGGACCGCGACATTGGTGTTGTGCGCGTTCTTTGATTTCATGGTGGTTCTCCTCTAGTCAGGACCATTAGAATCCTCGCATCAGCTGGCGGCCCCACGGATTTCACTTTCGATTCTCGTGACCTCTTCGTCTTCCAGACCAAGCACAGAGGCAATCCGCAGTAAGGCAAACCTCTCTTGCTCATCGATCTTCCCATCAACGGATGCGCAAAGGAGAAGATGTTTGAGGATTGTGCGAGCCGAATCCGTGTCTCCGGCGAAATCGGGCCGGGACACGGATTCTGTTTCCTTGATTAGTGTCACGACTTCACCTGGGGTCAAATGGATCTTGACGCCCAAGGCATTCAAGAACTTGGCTTCAAGCTTGTCCACGGGACCATCGGCCTTGGCGATCAAGACGGCGCAACGGAAGACGAACATGTTGTGGCGATGCCGCAGGATGAGGCCGCGTCCTGTCTGGTTGATCAGGGGCCACCCAGGGAGGGATTCCTTCTCCACGCGGGGAATGCTCGGTAAGAGGGCCTCAATCTGATGGATGGATACGGAGATCTCTTCCACCTGGTCCACCAGTGAGGCTTCCGATAGAGAAACGCCCTTTGTCTCAGCCAAGAACCTTTGCAGGGCCTGGATGCGTCCAGTGGTCACCGGCAAGAGGGCGAAAAGATCTTCTGCCGCCGCCCGGGCGGCGTCGCTCCAGTCGGGCAGTAGGTCGGAATACTTCCTGTTCCAAATCACCAGAGTCTGATCGTGGTACTCCTTGTCAGTAAGTTCAGTTAGCCACCGCACGTCGACCTTGCTTATCCGTTCCTTCAGGGCAGCCAACTGGCAATACGTCGCCCAGGAGTCTACCCCCGGGGCGAGGGCTTCGGCTGCCTTCCGGCACTCAAAGATATCTTGGCGGGTATCAGCGATGGCCTTTAGCCGTGCTTCTTCTCGCTGCTTCTGAACCAGGAGCTTGGCCATAAGGACTTCCTGCTGAGACCGGGGCTTCTTTTGTTCGTTCCGGGGTTTGTTTACCAAGGACTTGCCCTTCCGGCGGGTTGCCCCTCTGGGCTTTGGTTTCTGGCGGAGTGCCTTGCGGGCTTCCTTCTTCAGCTTTCCCAGTTCCTTCGTTACTTCCCGGAGCGACTTGTCTCGGTTCGCGCGATCTTTCTCTTGCTGGCCGAGCAGGTCCTTCATCGCCTGATCATGCTGCCGGTCACGTTCCGCCTGCTTGTGCATGAGCTCGGCAGATTGTTGGTGTTCCTTCTCCAACTGTTCCGCCATCGCGCTCTGGTGAAGGTTAAGCATCAGGTTGGCAATGTCTTTGAGGGCCATAACGTTACTCTCCCATTCTCGACCTGTCGTCCAGTCCCGCATCGTGACCTAGTGAGCGGAGGGGGTAAGTGCTCTTTGCAGAATACTCTATGCACTTGAATGATCGGAAGAAAGAATCATTCCTCTCCGCTTCCGCCCTTCTTGAGTCTGGCCACGGTCCGCGTCGATTCGTTGACGAACGGCTTCAGGGCTCGTCGGGCTGGGGCAGGCAGATCGCCGCTTTTCCAGAGTGCCTTGAAACTGTTCAGATTCGGGGATGTCACGTCATCCCAGATGCCGGCTCGGCGTATGGCCTTCTCGAACGCCTCCCGATTTTCGTCGTCGGCCCCCGGACAGATGACCATCTGCTGTTCCACCACGTCCACGTGGTGAGATGACCCGGCCACGGATTCGACCCGCTGCTGCGAGGCGAACGCTATCAGTTGGGCCTGGATCTCATCTTCCTGGGCGGCGATTGTCGACGCTTCTGCCTCCAATAGCCTTCGCTTGTTTCGAGCTGCAACCCACTGGTCCACCAGGCTCACGCCGTCATCAGCCTTGAACTTCTTGGGCGGCAAGGCAGCCACAGCAACGTGGTGCCGGGTAGCCGGGCAGATCTCTCGGTATCCGCACCAGTCACACAGGTTGGACTTGTTCGTTGGGAAACTGGCTTCATCCCGCCCCCTGCCTTCGATGTCGTCGATGATAACGATGACCTGGTTCTTGAGCCCCTCCAGTTGGTCGGGCGTCCGGCGGGAGCGGAGCTCCTTGTCGAATCGGACGTAGTGCCAGATCAGGTCCACGCCCCGGACATCGTTCCACATCCCTTGGACGCCGATCTGGTAGAGGGCCAGTTGACGGTCGGCATCGGCCTCCTTCTGGGTAGGCATGGACTTGTTGGTCTTGTAGTCGTGAACTTCGTACGTGCCGTCTTCCCGCTGGGCCACGCGGTCAATGTAGCCTTGCAGGCGATACTTGCCCGCGGCATCGAGGTCAAAGACGATCTTCGCCTCCAGCTTGATCGTTCGGCTCTCAGTGAATGGGTGATAATGCTTGTAGTAGGCCTTCAGGGCCTCCTGGCCGACCTCGCGGTAATCCGCCGCCTTGAAGGTCTTGCTGACGATGTGTATCCCATCGTACCATTCTTTCTTCCACTGCTGCTCGTAGAACCCAAGCAGGCCCTCCGGGCTCATCACCTGGCCGCCCATCAGGCGGCTGTATAGCTCCTCGAGCGCCTCGTGCACACGGGTGCCCAGGAAGGCCTCGACCGAATCGACGGTCTCAATCTCTGGCTTGCCGACGTAACTGTACCAGTACTGGCGAGGGCAGGTCTCGAACGTGCCGAGTCGGCTGTGGGAGTAGATGGTCATACTGCCCCTCGCGCCTTGTAGCATTGGCTGGTCATAGTTCTATCCTGTCCCGGGCGCTCACGCATAAACCAATACATCAAAGGAAGAGGGCGGAATTCCTCTTGTTGCCGCGAGCTGCATAGCCCTGACAGCGATATTCTGATTGCCAGACGGAATACCGGGAAACAGGTTTCTGAACGCGGCATCGACTCTTCTGTCAACTGGCAACTGGCTCTCATGCTCGTCGAACCTGTCACTGTACCACAGGCGAAGTGCGTCAGGTCCATTCGGAACTGCTTGAAGAGCCCTTGTCAGAAGGCATCGGAGAAGATTCCTATCTCGGCGGAGGAACATCAATACCATCCAAGCTCGTTTGTAGTCTACGTGTACCAGGTCCCCATGAGTCAACAACTGGGCCTGTGATGTTTTGTCGGAGCTAAGAGCAAGCAGATCGAGCATCATGCGCCCAAGACACCGGTAGAGGTTACCATGGCCTGCCCCGTTTTCTGCAATGTTCAGAACAGTGTTTGCAAACCAGGCTGCTACGCCGTTGGGAGTTGTCCATGTCTTCTCCCGAATCATTCTGCTGTCGTATTTGAAGATGCCTTCAATGCCTTGCTGACCCTGTTGAAGCCACGCCTCGGCTATGTTCCCCAAGACCGTAGACCATACCCTTTCGATAGGCATTTGCCGATCTGCCCAGCAGCATGACAAGAAGAGCGTCAGACCAACCTGGGGGTCGGGGTGGCCGAAGACATGGTTGAAACAGTGTTTTGTTATTCGCGGATCAGCCCATTCGACGCTACCTTCCCACCGAAGACGGTCCGTTGCCTGCACATGGTCGAGGAAATCAGCGGGCGGGTCGCCCTGGATAGGTGCCCATTCCCCAAGCATTGCCGCTTGGTTCCGCAGCTCGGTGTAACCAGCCTCATCAGGCATTTGTCCTTCGCAGGCTTCACACATCGATTTCTCCTTTACCCAGCCATCTTTCCAAGAACGCTTTCGTTTCGGTTCGCACTTCCCGGTTGCCTTTTGACTTGACCTCGCCAATGTTCCACTTCCCGGCCTTGAACTGCAAGGACAATGTCGCGCGTTCGGGTTTGAGCACGCGGTAGAAGTAGCTTTCGCCGGCGGCGACGCGCCTGCCGTAGTTCCGGGCGCAGTGGTTTTGAAGGCGGCCTTCTTCGGCCAAGGCCTCCGGGGTGGTGATCGGAACGATAGCGTCGGTCCCGGGGATGGGCGGCGGCGGGAAGCGGAAGTTTTCGTGGCCTTCCTCTTCCAGTTCGTCCATCTGAACGAAGAAGATCTGGTTGGCCGTCCAGAGTTCGGCGAGGGAATCGAACTTCCTGTCAAAGTCCGGGTGAAGGGCCTCGGCCATCTCCAAGGTGTCGAAAAGCCACGTGCTGACGTTGGCCGAAGGGGGATAGTAGTTGCGCCGATCTGGTCTGGCGTTCGGGTTCGCCAGTTCACGCAGGAACCGGGCTGAAACATGCCGCAGAAGCCGCTGATTCGTGAGGATGATCGCCAGGTGGGGACCGATCCTGGGCAGATGCCGTAGAGTCTTCAGTGTTTCCGGATCGGCCATCCTGTCCCGGAGGTACAGCAGGCGGCCGACGGCGAGGCCGGTCGGCTCAATCTTCGCCAGGATTCTGGCCGCCGAACGCGTGGGCGGGAACCCCAGCCAACCGGCAATCTGGTGCTGCTTGCGGACCAGCAGGGCCCGGGCGGCGCGAAGGGGCTGGGCGACCGCTGGCTTGTGAAAGACCCAGTTGTTGGCCAGACAGAAGGCCAGCGCTGGGTTCGCCTCCGCCAGTTCCCATGCCGCCTTTCCGCATCGGGCCAGGAAGGAGAATATGTGCCACTGCCGGTCGGGGAAAGCCGACACGATCCGGCGGACCTCGGGCGGGACGTCGGTCCAGAAACCCTCCCAGGCCTTCCGGATGGCCTCTAGGGCCCTCGCCTCCCGCTGCTCTGCGGCCTCATCCGCCGGCGAATCCGTAGGGTTTACCGAGTGAGGCGGCCTGGAGGGGACCAGTGAAATCCTCGGGCGGAGCATCCGCCAAGGCCGGGTACGGGTCTTCCGCCAGGCCAGGGGCGCCGGCCACCCACGCATGACGGTCACCCCGTGGCGGTCGAAGTCGTACAGTTTGCCGTTGTGGAAGACCAACCCTGGCCGAAATGGTCTCTCTTGAGTCATCGTAGATACCCCTGACACATTCCCCTCCTCTCTGAATCCGGGCTATGCCGCATGGAACCCCAGCCGCGATCTGGTTTCCACATTCACCTCCTGGAGCGCGGTGTCGATAAGGCGGCGGTCCACGGATATGTTTCTGGGCGAGGCCTCCCGACCGTCTTCCACCTGGGCGACCGGGGTGTCGTCGCTGTCAGCGCCCAGAATGTACAGGGTGTTGGTCAATTCTTCCAACTGTGCGCCGGTGTAGTCGCTGGTAACAGCCACCAGATGGGCCATGTCGGCCGGGGCGAGAGTGGCGTGAGCCAGCAGTTTCTCCAGCATCCTTCGGCGGCAGTATTCGTCCATGGCCGAGAATTCGATGACGCGGTCGAACCGCCCGGGGCGGTTGCGAAGCGCCTTTTCGATGACGTCGAGGCGGTTGGTCGTTGCGATGGTGATGATGTCCTCGTTGTCGATCGCGCCATCCAGTTGGTTCATCAGTTCGCCCAGGCCCGAGCCGCTGTTGTGCTCTCGCTCCTCAGCGAACAGGTCTAGGTCTTCCAGGAAAACCACCGCGGGAGAGACCAGACGTGCCACCGACATAATCTCCTGGAAGCACACGGCGAACTGTACGTGCCGCGGGCAGACCCAGACGAAGGAAGCATCCAACGTATCGGCCAGCACTTTGCCCGTGAGTGTCTTGCCCGTTCCGGGGGGTCCGGAGAAGATCAGCCCGCGGCGGGCCTTGACGCCCACCGCCTTCAGCCACATCCGGTTCCTGAGGAATCCATCCACGTGCGTCCGAATGATCCGCTTGGTCTCCTCCGGCAGGAGGATGTCGTCCCAGCCGTAGATTCTGCGGCGTTCGATGATCTCTCCATCGGCGAAGAAGGCCTGCCCGCGAAGGTAGTTGTTCCGACGGGTGTAGTCCTGCCAGTTGCGCCAGAATGACGCCGAGTCGCCGGACCCTCGCAAGGTGATCCTGAACTTCTTGCGTCCCTGGACAGGGATCAGTTCCGCCGAAACCACCATCTTCTCGTGGGGCGAATGGATAAAGAGATACCCTTCCGCCACGTACCGCCGCGTGGCTCCGTTGACCGTAACTGCCCGCCAGATGGCATTGAGGACCTCCCCGGCGTTGCCGAATCGAAAGGCCATGACGATCTGGCCGCCTTGCTGGTGCACGAAGGCAGGCAGGCACTCCAACATCAAGGCACCTTCCAGCTCATCCACGATGGTCTCCACCTTCTGGTAGTCCTCGTGTCCCAGGAACACCGCCACGGGGCGACGGCCAGGCGAGGCGATCAGGGCCAACGATAGGATTCGCCGGGCCTCCTCCGCCGCCGGCGTCAGGTTCTCGCCCTTCAGGGAGACCTGCGGTGGCGCAGTGAGATCGTCTTCCTCCTGCAGTTCGATCATGCGCCGCTCTTGGTACCTGGCTCTACGTTCAAATTCACTTGTCATCGCTTTTCTCCGGAGTATTGCCGCGCCAGGCCTTTGGCCTGCTCGGCGATAATGTTGACCAGTTCCTTGGGACGGATCGCCTTGGCCTCGTTGCCCCAGGAAAGAACCCAGGGCCAGACGTCGTCAAGGTGGCTGGCGTCGGCCTCGAAGCGGAGACGCCCGCGGGGGAGTTCGCGGAGGACTTGGGTGGGCGTCCAGACCCGCTCCCGGACGAGGTCAGCGGCCCACCCGGAGAATTCGATGACGACGTGGTAATGCGAGGAGGTCTGGTAGACGCCGAAGGTGGAGGCGAAGTAGGCCTTCGGGTCGAAACCGGCCGCGTCGTAATCGAACGTCGCGCCGGTGGCACGGGCGCTCTCGATCCTGGAAAGATGGAACATCGGCACATGGCCTCGGCGATCGCGGGCGACAAGATACCATGCGCCACGTGCGCGGCGGAGAAGGTACGGGTCTACGGTGTACTTGCAGGCCTGGCTTCGCCCCAGCGGGCGGTAGGTCAGTTCGAGAACGCTATTGGCCGAGACGGCCTCCGCGACGGCGGTCAGGATCTCGGGGGCTACGGTGGCCGGGGAGTCGGGGCCGAAACTGACGCGTGCGAGAAGGTCTCGCGGGGCCACCTCTACCCGATCCGGCAGGGCAGCGGTGATACGGTCGAAGATGCGGGCGAGGCTTTCGGCCCAAGGCGTGCCCTGGTAGGCCTCCAGGGCCTGTTCAGCCACCATGATGGCGAACAGTTCTCCTTCCGTGATGCGGACGCTCGGCATGACCCAGTTTGGCTCGGTGTAGACGTACCCCCGCCGCCGCGGATCGTGCTCGACGGGTGCGCCCAGGTCGTACCGCATGAAGTCGATGTCGCGGAGGATAGTCCGGCGGCTGACCTCCAACTCGGCCGCCAATTGCCCGCAGTTGGGCGCGCGTCCAGCCCGGATCTCCTGGTCGATCATCAGCACGTGCCGCCAGCGGACGCGGAATTTCGTATGGCTCTTGGCCTTTGCTGTGCCTGTGCTCTTTCTGTTGTGCTTGGCGGTCATGTCAGGAGGCTCCTTCGTTTGGCATCCTCAGCGTAAGTATTGGCGCGAGGGTGTGACAGATAGTGGCACACACTGAAAATATTCTACAGTATTCAAGGCCGATGGCGGAATGGGGAACAGCGATTGGATCAACCAGCAATCGCGGTGCACAGCGTCCAGTGCCCGAATCAGTGACACCGGTGCCGGAATCGGTACCGGAATACAGGCCGTTACACTCCACTACAGTCCATCACAGTCCCAGGGACGGCGGTAGGCCGTTACGTAGTGGCGGCGATACAATGATCGAGCGGGTTGGAGCTTGTGGCGTAACGAAAAAAGCCGCAGGCGGTTACCTGCGACCTTTGTCTCAAGCGGGCGATGAGACTTGAACTCACGACATTCACGTTGGCAAGGTGCTCATCAAGGGTCGCGAAGGGACGCAAACGCAGCCAGAGGGCCACGTTCGTCACAGATGAGGCGGCTCAAAAGTGTAGGAAAAGTGTAGTCCCGCCGGGGCAGGCGAGAGCCAGCTGGCGGGCCTGCCTGGTTGGAACACCTTGCCGGCACGGCAGTTGGCTGCCAAGAGGCGGGGGCGGGGGACGCGGGTGATCGCCTGCTGTTGTAGTGCGAGGCCTCCTGCTGCTGCGGAATCGCGGCCCCGAAGACCGGGGGCATCGGACAGGATGCAGACGTGGTGGCCTACGGCATCAGAATACGCGATAATGGCAATTGCGAGTCGGTAGACTCTGGCCTTTGGGGCGATTCTGGCACTCATCGACGAGCATGGCCGCAAAGCCCAGCACGTTGCCAGCGGCGTTTTGATAGTGTAGGGAATCAGCCGGTCTGAAAGTGTGGGTCTTCTTCGGCTGGGTTTTCTTCAGAGGGGGGCCAACCCCTGGTCTTCTTCGGCTGTTTCCGGGTCTTCTTCGCTTGGGTTTTCTTCTGTCAGCGGGCGGCGGCCGGCGCAATATGGGCGATTTGATTTGGAGCCGCCCATGACCCGATGCCGACAGCGGAAGTGCCGCCATTGCGCTCAGTTATACGAACCTGATCCCCGCAACGGCTACCACCAGCGATACTGTTCGCAACCGGCCTGCCGCTCGGCG
>JAPLNA010000011.1:21671-31699 GCA_026693065.1 Planctomycetota bacterium | reverse complement strand
CGCGGGAGGGCCAACGTGTTGCGGGTCCAGGCCTGGCGAAAGGCCCATCCGGGCTACTGGCGGAGGTCGCGCCGATCCCGGCGCGCGTTACAAGATCTCTGCCTGCCGCAAGCCCTTGTACCCCCTACGGGTAAGTCCGACCTGACCCAGAGCGCGTTACAAGATGTCATGCGTGCCCAAGGCCTTACCCTGGTTGGACTTGTGGCCCAGCTAACCGGTTCGCCGTTACAAGAGAACATCGTGTTGACTACCCAGCGGCTGATACTCTTGGGCCAGCAGATTCAAGGCCCCAGCAACGGGAGACAAAGCCATGGCCGTGATCAAACGAGTGCTGTGCCGGGAGCGGTTGCGGCAGGTGCCGCCGCAGTTCAGCTGGACCGACCATCGCCTGGTCCGGGATAGGCACATCTGCCGCTGTTCGGCCGAGGCCCTGGCGTTGTATCTGTTCCTGGTCACCGTCGCCGACGGCAAGGGGCTGAGCTACTACTCGGACCAGACGATCTCGCGGCTGCTTCCGCTGGCGGGCCCGGCCCTGGCCCGCGCCCGCCAGGAACTCATCGCCGCCGGGTTGATCGCCTACCAGAGGCCCCTCTGCCAGGGGCTGGCGCTCGACACCCCGGCGACGAACACCCTCAGTGTGTCCACCGGTGAGCCGCTGAGCATAGGCCAGATCCTGCGGGGAATGGAGCGTGCCCGATGATCGACTACGAACTGTACTGCAAGATCCAGGACTGTCATCGCACCCACCACCTGAGCGTGGCCCAGACTGCCCGCGAGCTGCGTCTGGACGAACGCACGGTGGCTCGCTGGCTGGCGGCGGACAAGTTCCGGCCGCGGCGGGTGGCCCCGCGGCCCAGCAAGTTGGACTCGTTCAAGGGGCAGATCGTCCGCTGGCTCCAGAGTCATCCCTACACCGCCGCGCAGGTCTTCCTGCGTCTGCGTGAGATCGGCTACACCGGCGGGGGCACGATCATCAAGGACTACGTCCGCCCGGTTCGCCCGCCGCGGTCGCCCGCCTTCCTGACGTTGGCGTTCGCCCCGGGCGAATGTGCCCAGGTGGATTGGGGCCAGTTCGGCTCGATCAACGTGGGCAATACCCGCCGCCGGCTCAGCTTCTTCGTGATGGTGCTGTGCTACAGCCGCCTGCTGTACGTCGAGTTCACGGTCAGCGAGACCATGGAGCAGTTCCTGGCCTGTCACGCCAACGCCTTCGCCTTTTTCGGCGGGGTTCCGGCCAAAGCCATGGTGGATAACCTTAAGTCCGCCGTGCTGCAACGCATCATCGGTGAGGCGCCGGTCTTCAACCCCCGCTACAAGGACTTCGCCGATCACTTCGGCTTCGCCATCGCCCCCTGCGGCGTGGGTCAACCCCACGAAAAAGGTCGCGTCGAAAACGCGGTTGGATTCGTCAAGAAAAACTTCCTGGCCGGCAACGAACTGACCGACTTCGCCCTGGTCAATCCGGCGGCCCGCCAGTGGCTCGACGGCGTGGCCAACGTCCGCCTCCACGGCAGCACCAAGCGTAAGCCGGTCGAGTTGTTCCAGGCGGAGAAGCCCCAGCTCAAGCTCCTGCCGGCCCAGCCCTACGACGTCGGCGTCATCCGCCCGGCGCGGGCCACCAGTTCCGCGTCACGGTGGACACCAACACCTACTCCGTGCCGGCCGACTATGCCGGGGCTGCCCTGACCCTCAAGCTCTACCCCGACCACCTGTGCTTCTACCATCAGGACACGCTGATCGCCCGCCATGCCCGCTGCTACGACCGCCACCGGGACTTCGAGGACGCCGATCACCCGCGGATCCTGCTCCAGCAGCGCCGCCGGGCCGCCGACCAGAAGATCCTCCAGCGGCTGCTGTCCTTGACCCCCAAGGCCCAGCCGTTCTTCCAGGGATTGCAGGAACGGCGGCTCAACGCCCTCCAGCACGTCCGCAAGATCGTGGCCCTCAGCGAGATTTATGGCGCCGAGCCCACCCGCCGGGCCATCGAGGACGCCCTGGAGTTCCAGGCCTTCAGTTGCGAGTATGTCGCCAACCTGCTCGAACAGCGTCAACGTCAGTTGCCCGAACCCGGCCCGCTGCACCTGACCCGCCGCCAGGACCTGCTGGACCTGGAACTGCCCGAACCTAACCTGGGCCTGTACGAACTGGCCGGCTCGGGCGACGCCCCGGCCCCAGCCGATCCGCCCGCCCCCGCCGATCCCGGCGTGCCGGCAGAGGCCTCCACCCCCGGCCAGAGCACCCCTGGCGAATCCGGAGAACCCCATGAGCCCCGACAAGACTCCCAAGACCCCCAAGACCACCCCCGATGACCTGCACCGGCAACTGGACTACCTGAACCTGCCGTTCATGCGCGACCACGTCGAGGAACTGACCCGCCAGGCCGGCCAGTGCCAGTGGTCCCACGCCGACTTCCTCGGCCGCCTGCTCGAAGGCGAGACCGCCCTGCGCCAGGACCGCGCCCGCCTGCGACGCATCCGCGATGCACGATTCCCCGTGCTCAAAACCCTCGATCAGTTCGACTTCACCTGGCCGACCAAGATCAACCGCCCGGCGGTCCAGAACCTCTTCCGCCTCACGTTCATCCGGGAGCGTGCCAATTCGATCCTTGTTGGCGGCGTCGGCCTGGGTAAGAGCCATCTGGCCATCGCCCTGGGCTACGCCGCCTGCGAAGCCGGCTTCCGCGTCCGCTTCGCCACCGCCATCGACATCGTCAATGCCCTCTCGGCCGCCGAGAAGGCCGGCCGCTTCGTCCAGGAGATGAAGAAGTACACCCGGCCCGATCTCCTTGTGGTCGATGAGCTGGGCTATTTGCCCATCGACAAACGAGGGGCGGACATGCTCTTCCAGATCATCAGTCAACGCTACGAACGCGGATCTCTTGTCCTGACCGCCAACAAGGTCTTCAAGCAGTGGCCCTCCATCTTCAACAACGACAGCACCCTCGCCTCCGCCATCCTCGACCGCCTCCTCCATCACGCCGAGACCATTGTCCTGGAAGGCAAGAGCTACCGCATGAAGGATCGCATCGAACCCTGAGGCCGCCCAAGCATGCCCCCAACTACGCCTCGCCCCGCCGCCCCCGCCCTGCAAATCCCGACATTTTCAAACCGGCGGATTCACTACATTTTCAGACCGCCGCTGACATCCGTCCGCTGCATCGACGCCACCGAGGCGCTGGCGGAGAAGTTCCGCGCCGCCTTGACCCGTCGCGAGGTCGCCATCCGGGATTTCTACGACATCGCCCACGTCGTCAAAAACCTCGGGGTTCGTCCTTTGGATGATGATTTCCTGGAGATGATCCGCCAGAAGCTGGCCGTGCCTGGCAATGAGGCGATCAACGTGAGTCAGGATCGGCTGTCGCAATTGCGGGCGCAACTTGACGGCCGACTCAAGCCGGTGCTGCGGCGCAAAGACTTCGAGGGCTTTGACCTGGATGGAACGTTCACGGTCGTCAGGCAGATAGCGAGAGCCGTCCTCGGCGGGTGATCGCAGGCGCCAGAATAACCAAGACCATGCGGATGGCAAGCTGCTTCCGCAGTATTCCCGACGAACAGAAGGGAGAACGCAATGCACAAGACGTACGCCTTCTTGCTGTCACGCCACGACTTCAGCCCTGGGTTGACCATGAAGGCTCTTGCCGAACGGACAGTGGACCGCCTCACTAAGGATTTCATCGAAGGTTTGGAACACGGGGAGCTCTGGTGGACGCCGATGGCTCTTGTCACGAACGATGGGCAGGTGGTTAACTTGGCCCCGGAACATGAGAACCTGGGAATCGACAAATGGGTGACGGACTTCATTGCTTCCACCTCGCCAGACGCCCGTTTGCAGGAGGCGCTCAGGCTCGCGGTGCAACTGGCGGCAACTGAGATGGGGCTCTACGGTTGTCACACTATTGAAACCAGCCCCCCAAACGACGGCGACAAGAGGATTGATTCTGCCAATCGCGAGGAGCTAACCAAGGACATACTCGCCGAGATTCCCAGCAGACTTGCCAGGCTCTATGAGGAAGCCGTGGGACAGCCGAGGCATCGAGATCACCTCGGAGACTACTGGTACAGATGCAGCGTCAGGAAGACCCTCGCAGCTCAGTTCGAGGAGTTCTGCAGCAGCATGGTGCCAGCCTTCACGTACAACCCCTATGCTCGGGGCTGTCGATGTTTCGACCTCCGCAACGACCCAACTGTTCCGGAGGAAGAGGATGAGTTGATGGTCTTGCTGGTTGATCTCCACGAGTAGCCGCAATGCAAGCGAGACCGACGTGGGAGCGATTGGTGCCCAGAGCATCGCTGATCGACACAGGGCGAGGAGCTTCGTTTCGCCGGCCGAACGGATCCGCCTCATGCTGGACGATGGAACCGGTTCCCGCACCTGGCAAGAAGGGAGATGCCGAGATGGAGGGAGGCCTGCGTCTTCGCGCGTCGGCCACGCAACCCGGCAAATGAGCGGTCACCTCCGGGTGCACCGCCCCAAGGTCGTTCACCGCTCTCCGGTATCCGACCACACGCGCCGGATAATACTTCATCGCCCCCCCTCGCCGCAACGCGAGAACATAGCCATCCACTTCGCGTGGTCTTCCGGGCTATCATAGACGTTGCAGTGTCTGCCATCAGCACCGGCGTCTTTGATACGTGTCCACTGTGCCTCGCGATCCTGAGGCGCGACCACATGCTCACTGAACTGGCGTGACGGGGCTTCCGGGTCGACGGGCATCCAGGTGTTGCTTGCCACGTACACTCCTGCGGGAAGGGACATTAGGAAGCTCTTGGTAAGCTTCGTTCTCTCGGTGAAGGCCGAACCGAGATCTCCACTTCGGTATACGTTGCACAACGAGCCATTTACTCCAGCAGCCTTAACGCGGTGCCACTGGGCCTCTCTGTCGGTTCTCGGGCCTATCCGTTCGTGGAAGCGTGGTACGTGTGGTCCCGTGGGGCCTCCACAGGTGGATACCAAGAAGCACCCAGTAGGCAGGGACATCAGCAACTGCTTCGTCAGTCCGGACCTGAGTATCATCGCCATGCTAGCTTCTCCCTGTTCGGACGGGCCCTGAGGGTGCCAGAAGCCCTGAGAACTCGACCATAACGGACAATACAGCACGTGAGGCATCGAAGCAAGGCCTGAGATGGCCAACGCGGGCGCTGGTCGGGTGCACGCGGCCTGATCTGTCGTCGCCAAGCACTCCAACGGCACGCGCATCGGCTGCCTGCCGCCCGATGCTCGCTGGGATCAGGAGCTCGGCCAGAGTTGAGAACCTCCGGGTGTACTGCCCGAAGGTTGATCACGCCGTCTTCCCCTGCGCCCTGGTCGGCGTGCGAAAGAGCCGGGTGTTGTTCAGCATGGCCATCATCACGATCAAGGCGATACCTCCGATCACGTTGATCTGCTTTGTTCTTGCGTCGGCTGCAACAGCGACATGGATTGTGCGGCCACGTCAACCATCGCCGCCATGAGAGCCGAGCCGATGGCTTCACGGTGAGGGCATGGTCATGCCGGATTTGATTTGACATGGCCTGCTGTGGTCGTTAATATTCCAAGTTCGTAATTGTTCCTATTCAAGCGAGAGCGTGATGGCCGTCTCGAAGGCAAGCCTGGAACAGCGCGTGACCCGCTTTGCGGAGGCCTGCGCGCGTGCCGGCATCAAGGTCACCCACCAGCGGATGGAGATCTTCTGCGAATTGGCCGGGACCGAAGAACACCCCGACGCCGAGACGATCTACCAGCGAGTCCGCAAGCGAGTGACCGGCATCTCGCGGGATACGGTCTATCGCACCCTGGCGACGCTGGAGGCCCAAGGGCTGGCCCGCAGGACGGAGGCCGCGGCGGGTGCGGCGCGGTACGACGCCAACACTGACCGGCACCATCACTTTGTGTGCTCCGAGTGCGGCAGGATCGGCGACTTCTACAGCGAGGCATGGGATGGCCTGTCTGTGCCGCCGGAAGCGGCCGAGATGGGCCGTGTCGAAACGGTATGCGTTGAGTTGCGGGGGCGTTGTCGCAAGTGCCAAGCCAGAACCAGGAAACGCAAGACCCGATAGGAGAAGAACCATGAGCAGCGAAAGCAAATGTCCGGTGACAGGCAAGATGCACGCCCACCCGGTTGGCAAGGGAACATCGAACCGCGACTGGTGGCCCAACCAGCTGAACCTCAAGGTGCTCCACCAGCACTCGGCCCTGGGCAACCCGATGGGCGAGGCTTTTGACTACGCGGCGGAATTCAAGAAGCTCGACCTGAAGGCCGTCAAGAAGGATCTCTACGCACTGATGACTGACTCGCAGGAATGGTGGCCGGCCGATTGGGGGCATTACGGGCCGCTCTTCATTCGGATGGCATGGCACAGCGCGGGCACGTACCGCGTGGGCGACGGCCGTGGCGGCGCGGGGTCCGGCAGCCAGCGTCTGGCCCCCCTCAACAGTTGGCCGGACAACGTGAACCTCGACAAGGCGCGACGCCTGCTCTGGCCGATCAAGCAGACGTACGGCCGTACGCTTTCCTGGGGCGACCTCATGATCCTCGCCGGCAACTGCGCGCTGGAGTCGATGGGGTTCAAGACCTTCGGCTTCGGCGGCGGGCGCGTGGACGTCTGGGAGCCGGAAGAGGACATCTACTGGGGCTCCGAGGACAAGTGGCTGGGAGACCAGCGCTACTCCGGCGAGCGGCAACTGGACAATCCCCTGGCCGCCGTGCAGATGGGCCTGATCTACGTCAACCCCGAAGGCCCCAACGGCAACCCCGACCCGGTCGCTTCCGGCCGTGATGTCCGCGAGACGTTCGCCCGCATGGCGATGAACGACGAGGAGACCGTGGCGCTGGTGGCCGGCGGGCACACGTTCGGCAAATGTCACGGGGCCGGCCCCGCGACGCACGTGGGGCCCGAGCCGGAGGCTGCCCCCATCGAGCAGCAGGGCCTAGGCTGGAAGAGCAGCTTCGGCGGCGGCAAGGGCGGCGACGCGATCGGCAGCGGCATCGAGGGGGCCTGGAAGCCCAACCCGACGAAGTGGGATTCGGGCTACCTGGACATCCTGTTCAAGTACGAATGGGAGCTGGTCAAGAGCCCGGCCGGCGCAAACCAGTGGCTGGCTAAGGATGTGGCCCAAGAGGACATGATTGTCGATGCCCACGACCCGTCGAAGAGGCACCGGCCAATGATGACCACGGCGGACCTCTCCCTTCGTTTCGACCCCGTCTATGGGCCGATCGCAACGCGCTACCGGCAGAACCCCAAGGAGTTCGCCGGCGCCTTCGCCCGGGCATGGTTCAAGCTGACCCACCGCGACATGGGGCCTCGCTCCCGATATCTCGGTCCGGAGGTGCCGGCGAAGGAGTTGATCTGGCAGGACCCCATCCCGGCGGTCAATCACAAGCTGGTGGGAGCACGCGATATCGCCTCTCTCAAGACCAGGCTCCTGGCGTCCGGCCTGTCCATCTCGGAACTGGTGGCCACCGCCTGGGCATCGGCATCCACGTTCCGCGGTTCGGACAAGCGTGGCGGGGCCAACGGCGCGCGCATCCGCCTGGCACCGCAGAAGGACTGGCAGGTCAACCAGCCAGCCCGACTGGCGAAGGTGCTGAAGGCACTGGAGGCGATCCGAAAGGCGTTCAACACGTCGCAGACCGGCGGCAAGAAGATCTCGCTGGCCGACCTGATTGTCCTGGGCGGCTGCGCGGCCGTCGAGGCAGCGGCGAAGAAGGCCGGCCTCAACGTGACCGTGCCCTTTACGCCCGGTCGCACCGACGCCTCGCAGGCGCAGACCGACGCGGCCTCCTTCGCCGTGCTTGAGCCGGTCGCCGACGGTTTCCGCAACTACCAGAAGGCCAAGTTTTCCGTATCCGCTGAGGAGTTGCTGGTGGACCGGGCGCAGTTGCTGACACTGACAGCCCCGGAGATGACGGTTCTGATCGGCGGCTTGCGCGTCCTGGGCGCTAACTTCGACGGGTCGCAGCACGGCGTGTTCACGAATCGCCCCGACGAACTGACGAACGACTTCTTCATGAACCTGCTGGACATGCGCACGACGTGGAAGCCCGCTTCGGAGGCCGCCGACGTCTTCGAGGGGCGAGACCGCGCCACGGGCGAGCTGAAATGGACCGGAACTCGGGTAGACCTGATCTTCGGCGCAAACTCCCAGCTCCGGGCCATCGCGGAAGTCTACGCCTGCGCGGATTCGCAGCAGAAGTGCGTGCAGGACTTCGTGGCGGCGTGGAACAAGGTGATGAACCTGGACCGGTTCGACCTCGCCTGATGCCTGAGAGATGCAACCTGGATGCTCCGTTCCAGCAGCAGGCCCTTGTGGAAGCCCGCAGATCAGCAACGTCCTCCACGATATGCTCTCGGCCTTCCGGCCGGAACCAAAGGGCCCGTGGTTCTTCACGTCGCCCAACGGCTGCCGGTGGAACCCGGACAACTTCTCGCAGGAGCTCCGCCAGGCCAACACGGCCGCGGGGCTCCCCTGCCCGGACAACTTCTCGCAGGAGCTCCGCCAGGCCAACACGGCCGCGGGGCTCCCCTGGCACTGTCTGGACTTCCGGCACACGTTCGGCACCCACCTGGCCCAGAAAGGCGTCTCCCTGTACAAGATCGCCGAGCTGATGGGGAACTCGCCCGAGATCTGCCGGCGACAACCGGGCCAGGGCACGCCGATCCCGGCCGCACATCGCCCCGATCGACGTGAACTCGTCGCGGGGGAAAGCGGCCGGGATGGCTACGCAGGCGGCAGGAACGCAGGATCCGGCAAACGATAGTCAGGCCGGTCAAGAAGAAGGCGGTTTGCCGTTCTTTGACAGCATGCCACCGGGAGCATGAGTATATGCCAGAGAAATGGGGTGAATTAAGCCACTATGGGGCCTGCAGCCAGGGGCAAGCCAGCTCTTCTAACCGTGAACGATGTCGGATGCTCGGCGGCCAGCTGAAGGGCCCCTCGTACATCGTCGAGAAAGAGCCTCGCTAGTTTTCCACGCGTGGGTTTTGGATGTCATGTCTGGGCGTCTCTGGGCACGTTCTGTTGGGGCCTCGACGGTAGCCGTGGTGGCCCGTGTGACTCTCGTCCACGGCCGTCGTGGGCACTTGATACCCGACTATCTCTGGTCTTCACGGCCTGTACAAGCATATTCGCACGGGAGTCCCATCCGCCCGGTAGCAACTCGCCGAAGCCTTCGCCGTCAGTGTGCCAAGGCCCCGACGGCATCTCGAACCGGGCATTCTTGAATTCGCCGTCGATCACCGTTTCCTGCCCTTTGACCCGGGGCCCCGACGTTATCTTCGCGTCAGTTCGGCCGGCTCGACGGCGCGGTGGTGGCCACGATGGGTTTCAGGGACTCGTCGAGGTATTGAATATCCGCCTCCTCGCGGGCCGTCCGGAGCTTCTGATACAACTGGGCCTCCACAACCTCCTTGGCCTGATCCCTGACCACGGAGAGAACATCCCCCTCAGTCAGCTTCTGCCGCATGACAATGCAGCATCCCCAGTTCGCCTTGACCACGCCGCTGCAGATCCCCGGCTCCAGTTCGTGGAGGACCTGTTCGACCTCCTCGCCCAAGACATCGGCGCGGACCACGCCCAAAGCCCCACCCTTGGCGGCGGAGGCCGTGTCGTCCGACATCTCTCGGGCCACCCGCTCGAACGTGTCCCCCTTTTGCAGCCGTTCCCAGGCCTTCCGGGCCTGCGTTTCCTTGCCGGCCGCGGCGGCCTGCTCGTCGCGGTAATACTCCGGGGCTTTCCGGTTGTCGAACAAGATCGCCCGCGCCTGTACGTAGTTGGCCTCGATCTGCCCGTGGTCCCTGTCAGCGGCCTCCGCCAGGATCGCAGGCGAGGTACGTTCCAGCGTCAGTCGCTCCTCGTACCCCTTTATCCCCAGATCACACCGGATTTGCCGACGAAGCTCGGCCATCGTGTAGCCGTTGATCCGCATGTACTGTTCAAGACTCTTGAAGTTGCCTCCGCAGCAGGAACAACCGGGTGTCATGACCATCCGCCGGAAGTCATCGATCCCCTTGTCGACCTCGGCCGCGGTAACGGCGATTTGGTGTTCC
>JAPLNA010000011.1:414-21658 GCA_026693065.1 Planctomycetota bacterium | reverse complement strand
CCCCGTTTCATCTGGTCCAATGTCGCGTCGAAGGCGTTGTCCGGCAGGGCCTCCATCACCTCGGCCTCGCGGATCGGCTCGCCGTAGACCGTAGCCACCACCTTGTTCGACGCCGCCCCGGCCGGCCGTGCAGGCCGCGGGCGCGTCTCCGGGCGCGCCGCCGGCCGCGGCGGGGGAACCGCCGCCTCGACCGACGGCCGCACGGGCGCCGGTTTGGTCATCATCCAAGTGATGGGAATCGTCAGCGCGATCAGGCCAAACAAGACCGCCATCCTCAGTTTCATGTCGTTTCTCCCGAAGCCGCCGGCTTCTTTCCAGAAAGCAGCCCCATGACCAACATGCCCGCGCAGGCCCCGACGATCAGGATCTCGTACAGCACCGGCACGAGCGGGCCCGTATCCACCAACGCGTCGGCCCCCGACGCCGGCGCGACGGCCAGAACGGCTTCATGAAGGCTGACGATTCCGTTCTTGGCCTGCTGAGCCGGGTCCGTGGTGACGTGCAGCGTGCCCTTGAAGACGGCTTCCCGCCACCAGACCGGCGGTGCGTCGCCGGAGGTCCTGGGAGCGACGAGAACGGTGTTGTACAGGTTGGGCGGCGTGCCGGCGGCCTTGCCGTCCCAGGCGTACCGGCCCAGCATGATCCGGGGCGGCGAATCGCCGGCCTTCCCGACCAGGAACCCCTCGACGACCACCTGCTTGCCGTCGAGGTCCGCGGCCAGCCGGGCGATGCCAGCGTCCCGGTCGGCGGCGGTCCGGGCCGCCTCCAGCGGGGCAAAGTCAAAGATCGCCAGGCGGTTCTGCCGGGCGAATTCCGCGGCGCCGACCGGCTGATCGTTGGCCGCCGCCGGCCGCACGGACTCCCCCTGCATCCGGTAGATGTACCCCTCGTCGGGCTTCGGGTCAACCACGAACCGCCCCTCCACCACTACCGGTGCCAGCCGCTCGAACTTCACCGGCTTGGCCACCTCGACGAACACGTACTGGTTGTACTGAGGCCGCGGGCCGTAACAGCACGTCTGCGTGCTCCGCAGCAGGCAGAAGACCGTCAGGTTGGCCGCCTCCTGCAGCGGGTACATAAAGCCGATGAGTTTGACGTTGTGGCCGTTGGCTTCCATGACGCTGGCGGGGCAGGGGGTAGGCTTGTCCTTGTTGTAGGCCCAGGCCTCCAACGTATTGAAATAGAGGTAGCCTGCCCGGCGGGTTCCTTCGTCGATCCGGATGGAACTGTGCCCCGCGGCGTTGTCGACGACCTCCATCACGGGGGCGTCCTGCGCCGCGGCCTTCCGCCGGATCCCCGCGGCGCGGAGGGAGTGCTCCACGTGATTGCCCGCCACCAGCGCCGCTACTGCCGCCGCCACGAGAATGCGTCCCTTCCAGGTCCTCATTTGGCGGGTTCTCCGGCCTTGGAGGCAGGCTGGTCGTCCGGGTCGAAGCCCTCGGGATACTCGATCCTGACGGGCCGCCCCTTGCCCTTGAGGTTGACCTGCCCGGCGGCGCTGAACTTCTTCACCCCGGCCAGCCAGGCGGCCTTACCTTCAAAATACGAACAGTCGCCGACCTTCTCCCGGGCCAACTCGATGGGCCTGGGCTCCAGCGTCAGCGACCGCCCCTGCCCGCCGTCGATGGTGACGGCCAGAACGATCTGCGTATCGCTCACCCGGACGGCCTTGTCCGTCTCGGTCTCCCCGCCGACAAACCACACCTTCAGCACCTCGCCCTCCAGCTTCACCTCGGCGTGACCGACAGCGCACGTCTCGATGGCGTTGAGGCACCCACCGTGATGCGCCTCGTGCTTCTCCTCCTCCTTGCCGGCCGGCGCCTTGTCCGTCTTGCAGCCCGAAACGATCCCGGCGGCCAACAACGCCCCGACCAGGACAGCCACGCTCATGCTCTTGGTATTCATCGCGATTTCCTTTCATGACGTTGTTTGATTTACGACACCGGCCTGAGGTTGCGGAGCACGCCCAGCCGGTACGCTTGGACGGCCGGGAACAACCCGGCCAGGAGTCCGACCACGACCAGCGCCGGCAGCAGGGCCGCGTCGGCAAGCGACAGGTGCAGCCAGGAGAACCGCAGGCCGGTCTCGGCCTGGATGTACCGGCTGCCGATCCAGACGATGCCGTGCCCCAGCATCAAGCCCAGCAGGCCGCCGAACAGGGAGATGACCAGCGACTCGGAGAGCACCAACCCCAGGACGGTGCGGCGGGTGGCCCCGATGGACCGCATGAGGGCGATGTCCCTCCGCCGCTCGCGGAGGGCCGATACCAGCGAGACCAGCAGGCACGTCGTGCCCAGGCCCGTCACCAGCACCGCGACGGCCAGGAACGCACCGTCCACCCAGCCGATGATCTCGAAGAGCCTGGGCAGCACCTCGCCGGGCACGACGAGCTGGGCCTCGGTGGACTGGTTGATGTCGTACTTCATGCTCTGGAGGTTGAGGTTCATCGCCCCGCCGCGGACCCGCTTGATCTTCAGATACGCCCCGCTGATCTCCCTGTACTGCTCGTCGACGGCCATCCGGGCCACGCTCTCGTGCCCGTCCAGCGTGTAAAACGTGTTCAGCGGAATGTAGATCGCCCGGTCGTGCGGCGTGCCCGTGGGGGCCAGCACGCCCACGAACGCGATGGTGTTCTTGTGCATCGGCCCGGCCGACACGCCGCAGACGGGGTTGAACGTCTGGCCCAACGAGAGGCGTAGTTCCTTGGCGACGGCCCATCCGGCGACGGCCTCCTCGCCGTCGGCGAAGGCCCGGCCCCGCCCGCCGTCTTCGGGGCGGAAGGAGAACGTCTTGCCGGGCAGGTACTCGAAGTCGGTCAGGAACCGCCGGTCGATGGCGTTGACGCGGAACCCCGCGTAGGAGTGCCCCGTGCAGAAAGGGATGCCCTCCTGGACGATCGGGTTGGCGAGTACCTTCTGGTAGTAGGGCCACTTGATCTTGCCGGGCATCTCGTCCATGTGGTAGAGCCCGTTCAGCACAATCTGCAGCGGCGAGCCCTTCGGGCCCAGGATCGCGTCCACGCCCACCCCCGCCTGCGTCAGGTTCGCGTGCGCCTGCTCCCGCAGCGAAACCACCGCCACCAGCAACGCGACCCCCAACGCGATGTTCACCACCGCAAAGCCCGTCGACAGGCTATGCTGCCGGAGACTTTTCAGCACGATCCGCCAGAGTCTCATGCGACCCCTCCCGCGGCGACGGCCGCCGCACGCGGGGTGCCGCTCGCCGAAAAGGCCCGGTTCAACTCCATGAACGCGATCGCCTCGTCGAACGACCCGACCACGCCCGGGTCGTGGCTGACCACGATCAGCGAGCAGCCGTCCTGGCGGCAGGCCTCCCGCAGCAAGTTTACCACCTCGCCGGCGTGCGCCGGGTCCAGCGAGCCGGTGGGTTCGTCGGCCAGGATGAGCTCGGGCTTGCGGGCCAGCGCCCTCGCGATCGCCACGCGCTGCCGCTCGCCGATGGACAATTGGGCCGGCCGGTGCTTCACCCGGTGCGACAGCCCCACCCTATCGAGCAACTCCCGCGCTCGGTGCCTGTCAGGCTTCTGACGCGAAAACGCCATTCCCAGCAGCACGTTTTCCACAGCGGTGTAGCCCTGAAGCAGGTTGAAGTCCTGGAAGATATATCCGACGTGGGCGGCCCGGAAATGGTCCAGGTCGCTCTCGCTCATCTCCGTCAGTTCGTTTCCGCAGACGCGGACGCGCCCGCTCCGGGGCGCCAGCAGCCCGGCCACCACGTGCAGCAGCGTGCTCTTGCCGCACCCGGAGGGGCCATGGATCGCCGCCTGCCGCCCCCGCGCCAACGACCAGGCGGGGATGTCCACCGCGGTGAAGGGGGCGGTCCCGAGGTCGTATTCGACGATCAAGTCTTTGAGTTCCACGATCACCGGCAAAGCCTCCCGCGGGGCGCGGCCGGGTGTCGGCGGTGGCCCCGCACGGTGATTCAGATCACGGCGCCGCCAGGGCGCAAGACAGCACGGGGAAAACGCGACGGTGCCGGTGGTTAGACAACGCGACTAGAGGAGGCCTGCCGGCGGACCGCGGGCCTGGGTGAGGGGATCGGCTCTTCATGCGTAGGAGGGTTGATCGCCGGCAGGGCCGGCGGAATGGGCATGGTGGCCGCCAGGGTCAGGAACATCTGACAGACGGGGCAGGTTTGCCCCTCGTGGCGACAAGGGTCCGTCTTGGCCGGCCGGGTGAGCGGATCGGACGGGAACCCGGACCGGGGCCAACCGGCTTCGCGGACGTTTCGCAGAAGATGCCCCGATGGGCATCCGGCGACGCAGGCGTCTCTCGGCTGGCCAGAAGGCCGGGGCGAAGGAACACCGCAGGAGGCCAGATGCATGAACCAGGAAGCTCCAATCGCCTGGAAGGCGAAGATGCCGACAACCAGCCACTTCAGGGGGGTCTTCATCGGAACGGAATTCCTGTATGACGGCATAATAGTGATTCCACGGACTCAAGTCAAGGCCAGGCCTCTCCGAGGAAACTCTTGCCGCGTCTGTCCATGATGGCCAGCGGTATGCCGCCCTGACCGCCGGCAGTATCCCAGGCACCAATAGGCATCGATCCGCTTGGTCACAAGTGCAACTGCGTCCCACCGACGTCCGCGGCGGCTGGAATTGCAGAATCGCTCCGACACAGCCATTGGGTCATGCTGTTTCGTACGCCGCCCAAGGAATGCCGCCGCATCATGTGCAGCCCCGGAATCGGCGGAAGCACCTTCGCCTTGCGAAGAATCGTCCAGGTACCCATCGCGATCAACAACACTCCGACAAGAACGCCGCCCCATCGCTTCCATTTCGCCTGGATGGCGTGGCCGGTCATGCCCAGTATCAGCAACGCCCAGACCGTGCCCAGGCCCATGGCCGCCATGATCCCCATCCCCAGCAGCACCGATTGACTACCGGCCGCCAGGCCCAGGAAACCGATGGTGATTGGGCAGGGCAGAAACCCGTTGGCCAACCCCAGGACAAGGGCGGAGAGGGACGAGGGCTTCTGGAAGAACTGCCGGAAGAAAGAGGCGAACAGCCCTTCATCCTGGGAGCCTTGGAGCTCGCCTCTACGCGTGGGAACCACGCCCAGGACGAACAGCCCCATCACCAGCATGATGGCACCGGCCAGGTAGCCCGGCACGTCCCTCAGAAAGGGCCACCTGGCGAGGCTCACGAGGTTCCCGAGAAACCCGGCCAGCGCCCCGAGGAACGTATAGGTTACGGTCCTTCCGGCATGCCAGAGCATCTGTCGCGCGAAGACGGTACCCCGATTCTTTCCCCCGGCCAGGTGCAGCGCGAATCCTCCGCACATGCCCAGGCAATGGGGAAAGGCCGCCGCCCCTCCCACCAGCGCCATCCAGATGTATTCCATGGTGGACCTCTTCCAGTAGGTGCCGCCCGCCGCCCTGCCTGCGTGGGCTCGGCCCCCTTCCGTGATCAGTCATTCTCTCTGGAGTGCAGGGCATCTCGGTAAAGCGGCTCGCCGAATTTGTCTTTGCCGTAGTCGCGGAAGATCTGCTGGGCCTTCGGAGAGGCCAGGAAGTCCATGAAGGCGACGGCAGCTCCCGAGCCGGGCCGGCATAAGGCGTGGTAGACGTTGACCAGCAGCGGATCGTCCCGGACGAATACCTTCAGGTTCGGCACCCGGCTTCGCCCCACGAACCAGGTGCTGCTGTCGGTCATGAAGTAACACCCCTCGGCGTCGGCGCGGAGCAGGCTGGCCATCATGAAATCGCGGGTGGGGAGATACCAGGAGCCGCCCGGCGTGACCCCGGCCTTCTTCCAGATGGCCAACTCTTTGATGTGCGTGCCGGAGTTGTCCGCCCGGGTCAGGAACGGGCTGCGCGACTCCGCGATACGGCGGTACGCCCGGACGATGGCGCCGGCCTTGCTCGCCACCGCGGGATCGCCGGCGGGCCCGACGAGGAAGAACTCATTCGACCCGATCAGCATCCGGCGGGTCGCCCAGCCCTCCCTGACGGCCGCCTGCTCCGCCGCCGCCGGCGCATGCACCATGACGACGTCGGCCTTCCCGTCGCGCAGCAGTTGTAGCGACTCGCCCGTGCCGGCCTTGCGCCAGAGGACCTTCACGCCGGCCTGCCGAGAGAACTCGCCCGCCAGCGCCTCCAGCAGCCCCAACTCCCCGGGGCTTCCGGTGGCCACCACGAGGGTCCGGTCTCCCTGCCCATAGACGCCGGCGTATTCCGACTGGCCCTGGGGGGTACAGGACGCAGCGCCAAGTCCGGCGGCCAAGAGAATCGCCAATGCATTCCTCATGATGGTGACCTACTCACGTGATTACGCTGGAGGACGCCCTGTCGGGACACCATTGCCCTGGCGACACGCCACAGCAGGCCGGTTCCGGCATGGGGGCGCCCGGACGATCAGTCGGCGAGGACTTTCTCGATGATCTCCGCTGCCGACCGCAGGAGGGGCTGGCAGACGGACTGGTGGAGGCCCTTTTCCTGAACCTGTTTGAGGCCTTCGGGGGTGCTCATGTCGGCCCCGAGAAGTTCGCGGCACAGGAGGCTCTCGTGCCGGTCCTTGAAGGCGGCGAGGAATTCCCGGGCCAGTTGGTGGGCGTCGAGCTTGGCCTGGGTATCCTTGGGGTCGAGGGCGGCCCGTTTGAAGCCGATCACCATCAGGGCGCCGGTGACGGCCCCACAGACACTGCCGGTCCGCCCCATCCCGCCACCAAAGGCCTGGGCGACCCGCAGGGCCGTCTGGCGGTCCAGCCCGTACTGACGACTGCAGGCGACGAAGACCGACTGGGCACAGTTGTAGCCTTCCTGGAACAGCGCGACGGCGTCTTCGGGGTTGGTAGTCATGCTCACTCTCCGGTAATAAGGGTCGTTGCCTCCAGCGCGGAGGCAGGGAATCGTTTCTTCCGCAGCCACGGGCCGACACGGACCAAGCCGGTCCGGATGGGCACATCGGCCGGCGAGTCGGTGACCCAAGTCTACTCTTTGCTCAGCTTGATGCTGATGTCTTTCGGCAACGCCAGACCCGCCGCCACCTGCACGGCCTTAAACAGGGCGATCGGGACCGCACACGCTGCGCAGCCGGCCTTCTGCCTCTCCCTCGCGACGCCCAAGACGGTGCTGCCGGCGGCGGGGCTCATCTCCTGGTAGGCGTCCACGGTGCCCTTCTCACTCAGTGCCGTGGCGATCGCACGGATCTTCTCGCACCCGCTCTGGACGTCGATCGTCACGTTCTGGCCGTCATCGCAGTCGGCGACGACGACGGTCTGGAAGCCGCACACTCCCGCGTCAATTTCCGCTCTTGCTTTCATGGTTTCCTCGTCAGTTCCTGGACCGATAACACCGTTCGCCAAGGCTCATCGTACGGACGGCCTTGGCATTCAGCCAACGCATGCCGCCAATCGCAGCACGCATTCGCACGCGTTTCTGTTTGTCTCGGGGATTGGGGCTGATTCATAACACGAATGCCGATACGGCAGCTCCGGCGAGCACGACCCAGAGAATATCGAACTTCAGCCGCAGCGCCACAAACGCCGCCCCCGCGATCGCGATGGCCGGGAACGACCAGGCAACTTCCAGGCCGAAGGTGACGGCCACCGAGGCAAGCAGCCCAACGAATGACGCCAATACGCCCCTCAGGGCCCGGCGGAACCAGAGGGAATGCCGGATGCGGTCAAAGTACGAAGCCGTGACCAGCACCATCAGGAACGACGGCGTGAAGACTCCAACGGTCCCTACGACCGCGCCTGCAACGCCCGCGATCTGATACCCCACGAACGTCGCGGTGATGACGATCGGCCCGGGGGTCACCTGTCCCATGGCGATCCCGTCCATGAAGGTCTTGCTGTCCAGCCAGCCCCGCACCTCCACGACTTCGTGAAGCATGAGCGGAACGGAGGCGAAGCCGCCGCCAAAGGCAAAAACGTCCACCTTCAGCATCAGGGTCGCCAGATCAAACAGCCGCCAGTTCAACAGGGACAGCACGACCAGTCCGATGGCAAGGAGGAGGGCCAGTATTCCGGCAAAGACGAGCCTCGGGCGACCGCTGTTGGCGGTGGAGTCATGGGCAGGCTTGGCGGGAACGTTGACGCCGTGATACAGCAGGATGGCTATGACCGCCGATGCGACGATGGCCAGAATCGGACTCCCGTGGAGGACCAGGAACACCGCCGCGCCCGCCGCGAGGACGCCGTCCCGCCAGTTTTTGATCGAACCGCGGCCGAAGTTGATCGCGGCGTTGGCGATGATAGCGATCACGATCACGTGCAGTCCGTGGAATGCGGCCAGCACGGGTCGGAGATCGCGCCCGGCCTGGTAGGCCGCCGATAAGGCGACCATCAGCGCGAACGCCGGCAACCCGAAACCCACGAACGCCGCCAGCGCACCGAGGGGCCCGCGGGCCCGAAGGCCCACGTACGCGGCTACCTGCATGGCGGTGGCCCCGGGGATGGACTGGCACAAGGCCGTTCCGGCCTCGAATGTCTCCTGCGAGAGCCAGTGCTTCTTCTTCACGGCCAGGTCGCGGATGTACGCCACCATCGCCGGTCCGCCGAAGGCCGTCAGGCCCAGCCGCAGGAACGCCAGGAACAGATATCCGTGGGATGGCCGCTTTTCCTCCATGCCGTCAGACCCGTCGCCTTGCCGTGACCAGGAAGATTAAGAACGTCTGTTCGCCGTCCTTCTCCACCGGCTTGGAGAACGTGGAAACCGTCGCGTCCCTCGCGTCGATGAAACCGATCGACTCCAGGCGGCCCTTCAGTTCCTTCCGGTCGAAGCCGAGATGGTGTACGCTGCCGGCCACGGCGGTCGGGTGGAAGGTCCCCGGCTCGCTGTCGAGGTCGGCGACACAGAGGATCCCCCCGGGCCGCAGCATCTGGTGACAGCCGCGAAGCGTGCGATCCACGTCCGCAATGTGGTGCAAGGCCATGCTGATGACAACCATGTGGTATCGGTCGTCGGGCACCGGGTCCACCTGGAGGTCCAGCCGGACAGCCCGCATCGCGTGCAGGTGGCCCTCGGCGATCTTCTTGCGGAGCACCTCCAGCATGCCGGGGGAGTTGTCGGCCCCGACGACGCTGTGGACGTGGGGCAGCAGGTACAGGCCCACCAGCCCGGTCCCGCTGCCGTAGTCCAACACCGTCATCTCGCGGGTGGGCGCCGCCTCCCGCACGATGGCCTGGCCCACCTCCCGCATCCGCCGGACGCGGGCGGGCTCCTGATCCCAGGTGGCCGCCGCCTCGTCGAAGTGGCTCATGGCCGTCAATGCTGCTCGTGGCAGCGGCAGAAGGAGCCGGGGCGGAGCGTGCCGTCGAGCATGCCCTGGAGGGCCTGATCGGCCGTCATCTCGCCGATGGCGGCGACGAGGGGGCGGACTCCGGCGGCGGCCAGTTCCTGGGCCGCCCGCCCGCCCATCCCCCCGCACAGCAGCGCCTGGCAGTCGCTCAGGGCGGTCACTACGTCGGCGTGGCTGTGCGGCGTATCATGGTGGTGATGTTCCTCGCCTTCCTTGCACTCCCCCCGGGCGTGGTGGGTGAAGGTGTTGTCCCGCACCTCGCGAGACAGGATCTTGCCCCCGTCGTCGAGGGTGTAGACGACAAAACAGGTGCTGCGCCCGAAATGGGACGAGACGGCCACGCCGTCCGTTGAAGCAACCGCGATCTTCATTGTGTCTCTCCTGGCCGGCAACCCGGCAAAGTCATCTTTCCTGTGAGTTGTCCGTGGAAGCTGCGTCTTGTGAGCGGCCCCCGCGGTGGCAACGCCCCCGGACTTGACCGCGCCCGCCCCGGCAGCCATGCCCGCCCCGATCGTCCGGGTGGCGGTGGTGTCCGTACTGCCGCATTTGGGGCACTGCCGAGGGGGCCCTCCGCCACAGGGCTCTTTCCATTCTTGTCGGCACTGACGGCACTGAACTCTGCGCGTTCCTGGCATTTCGATCACTCCGCCTTCAATCCGGAGGGCTTTCCCATGGACCAGCATTTCTGCAACCTTCTTGCGGGCCGTCTCAACGATCCGTCCGAACGTCTGCCGAGACACATTCATCAGGGCGGCCGCCCGTTCCTGATAGAGCCCCTCCAGGTCCGCCAGGCGCAGGGCTTCCAGTTCATCCACGGTCAGGACCACTTCCTCCAGGTCCCTGCAAGGTACGCCCGCGGGCTTGAACAACCCGCAGGGCGGCGGTGCGGCGACTCTCCGGCAGCAGATCGGTCTTGGCATGGACCTTCCTCTCAGGGTCCATTATTAGCATACGCCCATAACGGTGTCACGGATTTTCGACGGATTCCCGTCGCGAAGGACAAAGGGAACTGCGACGATGGGTATCATCCTCCGGCGAAGTGCTCACCGGCATGCGGATCGCGCACCAAGAGCCGACCGGGCTCGGGGGATTCGTCAAGATCCGACTGCTGCGGAAGGACTGACGTGGCTCATTACCGGCGCTCAAACGAAGAAGAGGGGTTTCTTCTTGCCCCAAGGGCTCTCCACCTTGAACGGCTCGCCGCCCTGATTCACAACTACCTCGCCTACGGCCGAGAACCGGCTGATCCTGGTAAGCGAAGGTAACGGAGTCTGCGCCACAGCAGGGCCGCCATCAGGAACGCGGCGAGCGACCAATACAGTTCCTTGAACTCGCTGGCCCTGGCCCAGACATTCATCCTCCAGCCGCATTGGCGGAATAGGTCGTCGAGCCAGCCCATGGCCTGGGCCAGAACGACGATCAGTGCCAGTTCCAGCCGCGGAAGGATATACGTAGACCAGTGGCCCCGCGACCACCATGTCTTGCGCCACGTCCCGAGCAGGGGCAATCCCAGACACCAGGTGGGGAAAGCGATTGAGGCCATCGCGTTCATCCGCCGGGCCGGCATGTGGCCAGCCATCTTGTGTAAATTGATCTCCTTCTTCTTGGCGTGCTTGGAGTACCAGTCGGACCCTTCCGTGTCGAAGAAGTACTGCCCGTAGTTGGTTTCCTCCAGGCAGATGAACAACGCCACCGCCGCCACGAAAATGAACATCCCCCGATAGCGGGCGGGCACCCCTCGAAGCCGCAAGCCCACCAGCAAAGCCAGTACACAGGTGGCAAGATAAAGGCCGGCTGTGCCCAGTTCGATTATGCCAAGTTCCGAGAATATCAGTATTCGCCACAGTTTGCTCGGCGACGGCACCAGGAGCATCCCCAGCAGGTACGCCGAGAGCATGCCCAGAGGCAGCCAGAGCGTCAGCCAACGTGACAACGTTGCTCGTGGAACGACATCGGATGATTTCGACCCGGTTTCAGGTTCTGCCACAGTACCCATGGATCTTTCGTCTCCGCCAGGTTCTATCCGAAGAGGGCCGGGCCACGACGACCAAGCACACGGCTCACCCAGTGCGGCCGCGGATCATACACCCCCGCCCCGATACTGTCAACGGCGACTTAAGGTTGGCTTAAGGTTTGCCCCAGGAGCGGATTGACAGGGCAACCTCCAACAGGCTAGACGCTTGAATACGGATGTCAATTCGGATCGGGCAACGCGAGCGGTACCCGCTGGCTCGGTACAATTTTCGGGACCCACCACGGATTATGATTCTGCAGTCTTTACGTCGGTCAGCAGATACTGATGTTTGTATTGCTCGCTGCGGCCGCGACGGTCGCGGATCTTGCGGACCTCCTCGTGCTCCAGTTCCTCCTGCCGCAGTAGCACAGGGCGGATGGGCCCCAGCCTCCCGCTGGATCGCTTAGAGTGGTACTCGATGTTCAGCACGCTCAGGGCCTCGTCCAGGGAACGCGCAAGCAGTTCGCTCTGCCCGTCGGTCAGTCGTTCCAGGCGAAGCTCGTAGTGGGGCGTACGATCGAACACTCCCTGCACGGTGAAGCGGTTGACGGCCGCACCGGAACGGGCCGAGGCCAGGCGCATCGCCTCCACGACCTGGTGCTCCGTGATCTTTTCACCGGTGATGTTGGCGGTGTGCAGGCCGCGGGAGAGGAACTCCAGCACGGGACTCTGTCCGACGTGGTCCACCACGCGGACGCGGTCGTCGAGGTTGTAGCGCCACAGGCCCGCCCAGTTGCTCACGACCAGGAAATATTCCTGCCCGACCTCCAGTTCATGGGCCCGCAACGCGGGGGGACTGGCAGACTGGCGTTCCTGGGCAGGAATGAATTCCAAGAACGAATCGAGGATCTCCGCCACGCCCGCCGGCGTGCCGTCGACCAGGGGCACCGTGAAGCGGCCCTCGCTGGCCAGCAGCCCAATATCGCGAATGGGCACGTCGCCGAAGAGTTCCCGCACACGACGCAGGTAGAGCTTCAGCGTGCCACCGGTCCAGTTGCCCAGAAAGGCCAGATTCCAGAAATGCCGCGGCAGCAGCATCCCGTCCCGCTCCACTGAAGCCTGGAGGCGCCGGGCCAGCGATGGGTTCGCCCGCAGCCGCAGGGCCTTTCGCACGTGCGCACCCAGGTCCCCTGGCGGCTGGAGCGTACCGTCGGCGATGTCGCGGATCAGCCGCTCGGCGTGCTGCTGGCCTGTCTCGATGAGCTTGATCGTGCTGGAGGGATTCGCCGTGATGACGATCGCCACGTCCCGCCCGATGCTGCAACGGAGGATGGCGTAGTACTTTACGACTGGATCGTCAATGCCCGACAGCGCCCCTGGCACCACGTACATCCCGCGGACGATCCGCTTTTGCGTGGCCGCCAACAGCCCGCTGATGGCCCCGCAGGGCACGCCAGTGGGGCTGTAGGTCTCGTTCATTGGCGAGGAGATCTGAACGATCCGGCGCAACCAGGCCTTGGGGTGGTCGTTCAAAGCCTGTAGGCCCCAGGTGTTCCATCCGCGCCGGATGGTGGCGATGAACCGCGACGTCGCCGGGATATACTTGGGCTTTCCGGTGGTGCCGGAGGTCATCGCGAACATCCGCACGCTCTCGCCCGGGGGCAGCACCGCGGTGGTATGGCCTTCCAGCACCCGTTGCATATAGGGTAGCATCTCCTCGTAGGAGCGGATGGGCACGGCTGACCTGAAATCCTCGTAGGTGCGGATGCGATCGAAGCCGTGGTCTCTCCCGAAGTCCGTCTGGCGGTGCCGCTCGATGAGCTCCCTCAGCAGGCATTCCTGGACCTCTCGGGTGCGCTGATGCGCGCGAAGAAACACTCCCAGTTGCCGCGAGACGCGCAGGCTCGTGACGTAGGCGGCCGGTCGCAACAATGTCCGAATCAGGCTCATAGTCCTACACGGGTGCTTGGTTCATTCGTTCTGGCCGCTGATAATACGATACTTCTCGGGTTAGCTCCGTGAAACATGGCGTCCCAGGCCTCGAAGTTGACGCTGGGGAACACCGTTTGGGCATGGTACGTCCTGAGGCCATCAGCCATCACAAAGTCAATATGGGGTGTTTCCGCCTCGGCCACCGCCGGCCCCCTGGCGACATCCAGCCCGATCACGAATACCCGACCGCAGATTCCATCCGGCATGCTGAGTCTCCGTCCGTGCTGTCGAAACAGGCCATTCTCCGCCAGTGCGGTCGTACTGACATTCATTACGCCCGAACTGGCAGGCAGGGGACAGAATCCGGCACATCGTGGACTCCCGGCCCCTATCGCCGATGCGTCCGTCGCGGACGCTCTCCATTTGTCCCTTCGCCGTAGCTGGCCAACCGGGTGTGAGCGTCCGGTCCAGGCCGACACGCGGAGTCCAACCTCGGAATGGTGTCCCCATGGGAAACTTTCGAGCGTATTCTGGGAGAGGCACCGAACGTAAGAGTGCTGATGGAGCGTGATGTTCAACGTAATTGACAATGAAAGACTGGACCGCCGAGTCCGTGGAATAGACGTGGCGGCGGTGCTTGCGGTGTTTTCGCTGGTGATGGTCAACGCCGCGCTGGCACCCTCGACAACGACGGTGCACTCGCAATGGCGGCAGGTGGGGGCAGCGGTAGCCACCATCAACACCGGCGACTGGTTCACGGCTGACGCGGATCTTCAGCGTCACGATGTGGTATCACTTCGCCTTCGTCGCCATCTCCGTGGCGATGTTCGGCATGACCGTCGGGGCGGTGCTGGTGTACCTGCTGGCCTGCCGCTGGTACGGGCGTCGGGTAGCCGTGCTGGCCGGCGTGCTGTGGGCCACGGTCCTGCACATGGGCCACCTGAGCTACCTGGCCACCACCGACATGCTGGTGACGTTCTGGATCACGCTGTCGATCTACAGTGCCGACCGCCTGAGCTTCCACCGCACCCCCGGCCAGCGAGACCTACCCTGGGTGATCGCGTTGTGGGGCAGCATGATCCTGGCGGGCATGACGAAAGGCTGGGGGCTGTTGAACCTGGCCCTGGTGGGCGGGATGTTCGCGGCGGCGGCGGCGACCGGGCCGGGCTTCGGCGTCCTGCAGGCCGTGCCGGGCATACGCGGGAAGGTTCTGCTGCTGGTCCGCCTGATCGCCCGCCGGTGGCGGCGGCTGGGGCGGCGCCTGCACTTGATGGCGGGCATGCTGGTGTTCGCGGCGGCGATGGCGGCCCTGCTGGGCGTGATGTTCCTCCGTGCCCGGACGGACTTCGAGGAAAAGCTGGGGTTCGAGATCCTCGGCCGCATCTTCGGCGGCGAGGACGCCCCGCGCAAGGGCACGGCGTTTCCGCCCCTGACGCTGCTCTTGTGTGGCGTGCCGGCGTCGTGGTTCATGGTCATCGCTCTGGCGCAGGTGCGCCCGCGGCGGTGGTTCCGCCGACGGCAGGCGACTTGGCTGCCGCTGTGCTGGATCGCGTCGGTCGTCGTGCCGTTCTCCTTCACGCACGGGTTCCGCCCCGACTACCTGCTGCCCTGCTATGCGGCGGTGGCGATGCTGGGGGCCTGGGGCATCGAGCGACTGGCAAGCGTGGCCCCGCAGGCCCGGCGCGCGGGCCTCAGCGCGGTGCGGCATCTGGCGGCGGCGGCCCCGGTTATCCTCGGCATCTCGCTGATCTTCGTCGGATTCGTCTATGTGTGTCACGACAGCATCGTGGATGCCTGCCGCCGGGAAGTCCAATCGGGTGGGCCGTGGGCATGGCTGGGACGCCCCGTCGCCTCGCTGCTGACGAAGGCGATGACGCTCCCGCCGATGGCGACGCCGGAGACCTGGTGGGGGATGCGTTTTGTGCCGATCGTGGGGGCGGGCATCCTCGTACTGAGCGTCAAGGCCAGCCGCCGGTGGGACATTCGACGCCTGGCGGCCCTGGCGGTGGTGGGTGCCCTGGCCCTGCTGTTCGTGGACCAGAACTTCTTTTCGAGTCTTGCCCGCGGGGGCGACGGTGAGAAGGCCAAGGCCTTCGCCCGCGTCGTCCGCGAGAGGATCGGAGACGACCGGTTCGCCGTCGGCCACCAGATGAACATCCTGGCCACGGAATGCTACCTGGGGCGTTTCGGCACGCGGGTCTGGTCTCTCCAGGCCATTCGGGCTCTGCCCGGCAGCGACATCAGGTGGCTGATCACCACGGACAAGGCCCTGCTTCGTCTCGCCGGGCGAGGGGGCAGAGGGCCCGCGGCGGCCTCAAACCCGCAGATGGTCTCCTCGTCTCTGGCCCAGATCATCGACTCGGTCGGCGTCTGCGCGTACCGGTATCCCGACCGCCTGGTGGATGAACGGCTCAGGGGGGCAGAGATGCTCTTGATACGGATTGGCGGCGCCGGCAAGTGAACGCGAACCTGCTCGCCGGCACCCAACCGGTGAGTAGTGATGCGGTCAATGTTGAGAGTCTAGCGACATTGCCTGTCCCCTTTAGGGCGATTGCGGCGTAGAGATAGAGATTGTCGTGCACAATGCCGGCAGCAGAGAAAGGATGGAGACAACGTGTCAAACAAAGAGCGTGGATTGCGAAGACGACGTGGGTTTACGTTGCTTGAACTGGTGATCGTGGTAGGCGTGCTGGTCATCCTGACCGGCCTTGTGCTGCCCAACCTGGACGTCTTCAAACAGAAGGCCAACAAGGGCGTCTCTGCGGCCAACATGGCCGACCTGTCCCGGGTGATCCAGCAGTTCTATGCGCAGAACTGCGTGTACCCGGATCGCTGGGATTCCCTGATGAACAGCACGGGGACGGCGCTGTGGGCGGCGACGTATGACGCCAACCACAACCTCCAGCCCGGGCTGGACTCCGAACTGACCGGCGGACCCATCCCGGGCAGCCCGACCAAGCTGACCACGACCACCATCAGTTCGGACGGGTATCTGCGGTCGCTGACGCGGATGGGGATCACGACGGTGTTGGACCAGGGGGACAAGTCGAGCAGCGATTTCGCCACGGACCGGTTCGTGACGCCGCGGGCGCTGGCCAACGGCGGAACGGTGGCGACGGTCAACCCGGCCGACGACGATGGCAAGGCGATTATCGCACACCTGTATCCGCAGTCCACCGACGGATCGGGCAATCCAGTGGTGCCGGCGGGCAAGATGCTGGTAGTGGTCGGGATCGGCCCCACGAACACGATGATGGGCAAGGCGGTGCAAGAGGTCCCTAGCTACCCCAACCGCGACGTGACGGTGGAGTATGGCCGCTTCCTGGCGGTGTTCGAGGCCAGCGACGGCGGCAGCCCCGCCTGCCTCAAGACCGTCCTGGGCGCCGACGGCGACACCATCGGTAGTGAGACGGCGGAGTATTACCAGAAATAACCGCACCGACCGTTGCCCATAACCGTTTGCAGCGTCAGGGCACGGGCCTTACAACCCGTGCCCTCTGGCGTTGCCCGACACAGGAACCTATGGACCATCAGGACCGTAGACACGGCTTTACTCTCCTGGAGCTCGTTCTCGTGGCGGCGATCCTGGTCATACTGGCCGGGATCGTTCTGCCTTCCATTTCCGGCCTCCGCGAGGATTCTTCCCTGACGGCCACCACGGAAACCTTTCACGCCATTCGCAACGCGGTGGCCGGCACGGAGGGCCGCCCCGGCTACCTGGCGGACATGGGGCGGCTACCCTCGACCCTGCGCGACCTGTTCATTCAGCCGGCCGGGGCAACGCCGTTCGACCGCTTCACCGCCCGCGGCTGGCGCGGGCCCTATCTCATGGATGCCACCGGGACCTACCGCGTCGATGTCGCCAAAGGATTCCTGCCCGCCTACGGGGCCGAGGGCGATCCGGCCCTCGCGGATGCCTGGGGCCGGCCCGTGATTCTCCAGGTCCCTACCACGGCCTCCGACACGAATCAGCGGGACCAGTTCACGCGGATTGTCTCGGCCGGGCCCGACGGGGTGGTCCAGACACCGCCAGCCTCGCTGTACCCGACGACCGACCATCGCGGCGACGACGTGCTGCTGTTCCTGATGCGCCCGGACATTGCCCCATGACCCAGGCCGAACGAGACCATCGCCTCTCCGCTGCCGGCGGCTTCACGCTGCTGGAGCTCGTGCTGGTCATGGCGATCCTGACGGTCCTGGCGACGGTGGCCATGCGCAGTCTGGAAGGAGTCGACCAACAGACCCGCTTCGACGCCACACGGCGGGGCCTGCAGGAAGTCGACGACGCCATTGCTCTGACGGGCCGCGAGGCCGACGGATCGTTGTCGGTGTCCGGCTTCATCGCCGACGTGGGCCGCCTCCCTCTCGCCGTCGGGGCCGACCCGGCCACCCAGTTGGCCGAATTATGGGGCAACCCCCGCAATCTCGCCCCGCTGGCGGTCCGGGCCGCCCCGTCCGACCCCCAGGTGCTGCTGGCCACCGGGTGGCGGGGCAACTACCTGCGGCTGGGTGTGGGCAAGAGCAGCCTCCAGGATGGCTGGGGCCACGCGATGGACCTGCTGAAGATCGACGGCGCGACGGCCGTTGCCGACGGCGATCCGGTGGCGGTCCTTCGCAGCCGCGGCGCTGACGGCACGGTGGATGCCGGCACACCGGCCAATTATGACGCCGACATCACGGTGACCCTCGGCGGGGCCGGCGCGCCGGCCGCCCAGGGCGGCAAGGCGACCCTCAGTGGCCGCGTCTTCCTGCTCGATACGGCCACCGGACAGCTTCGCGACCCCGACCCCGCCAACGGGGACGTGACGATCCGGTATTTCGCCCCGGACCCGGCGACAGGGCTGGTGGCGGAGCAGACGGTGACGGTGTCCGCTCCCTTCACCGCTGTCTCGTATTCCTTCAACGCGACAATCGGGCCGCGCGTCGTCCGCGCCTACCAGGGCAGCGGCGGCTCCCTGCGGAGCGTCCCCGTCCGCGTCATGCTCGCCCCCGGCGGGCAGATGAAGGACCTGATTCTGCGATAGCCAACACCATGCCAAGACCCGCCACAACCATGATTCTCGTCGCCAACGACCGCCTGGCCCGCCTGGACCTGGGCGAGGCGCCCTCGCGGCCTGTGATGTTTTCATGGCAGGCGGAACGCCTGCCGGGACAGATGCCCGAGCAGGCGGTGGAGGCCGCCCTGGTGTTGAACGGGCGTTGCGCCAAGGCCGTCTGGGTGCTTTGCGAGGACCTTTGGACGCAGAGCCTGTCACTGTCGGCCCAGTCCGTCCGCGGCCTCGACGACCGGCAACTCCGGCGGGTGCTGGCCTTCGAGCTGGAATCGCTGTCAGGCCTGGGGGCGGACCAGTCGCAGGTGGCGATGCTGCCGCTGGCGGCGGAGACCGAGGGAGCCCGGCAGACCTATTGGGTCATACAGGCCCCCAACGCCGAGCTTCACCAGCTTCAATCCGTCATCCGCCACGCAGGCGGGAGACTCAAAGGGTTGCTGCATCCTTCGGGCCCGCCCGGATCGGCCGCCATGCCCGCCGGGGAGGGTGAGGGCCTGGAACGCTGGCTGGCCCTTCAGGCCCAGCGGCTGGACGAGTCCCCCGGCTCGATGGCGATCATCACGCCTCCTCGTGTAGAGCATACCGCGGGACAGAGGGTCGGTATCTCCCTGGCGATGGCGGCGGCGGCTCTTGCCCTGTGTCTATCGCACGGCCTTTGGATGAACGGCCGACTGGCCGATGTCTCCAAGGAATTGAAGGACGCGGAACGGCCTCGTCAGCAGGTGGCCCAACTCGACCAACGATTGGCGCAGGCCCGTGAGGAAGTCCGCCGCCTTACCACCGGTCGCGAGAACCGTGCATCGATTGATCTGGCGGCAGCCCTGGCGGCGCCGAAGCGAAGGACAGCCGCCCTGCTGGCGGCCCTGAACGCGTCGGCCCACGACAGCCGAGTGGTGACGACCCTGAAGACCGACCCGCAGGGCGGGCAGACCGTCGAGGGGCTGTGCCTTACGCCCGAATCCGCCGACGACCTGGCCGTCGCCCTGTCGCGAAAGCTGGCAGGGAGCGGCTGGGAAGTCCGCGGCGCCCAGAAGAACGTCCGCATCGAAATGCCGGAGGGCGGTCCGTGGGAGTTCAAGATCCTGCTGGTGCCCGCAGCCAGACCGACTGAGCCAAAGAGCGTAACGACAACCTCGTTACCTCCCACGGGCCGGGCCCCCGCGGGAGGGAAGCCATGAACCGCAAGTTCACTCGACGTGAGATATGGTTGCTGACGGCCCTGCCGGCCCTGGTGGTGTTGGCCGTATACGTGTTCGCGTTCTACCGGCCCCAGCGAACCGTCCTGGCCGAGGCCGACCGCCGGGTTCATGCATTGCAGAGTGACCTGACCACGGTCGGCCAGCTCACGGCAAAGCGGAGCGAACTGGCCCGGGCGCAGCAGCAGGTTCGACTGGCAAAACGAGAACTGTCGAAGGCCCAAGCTCGGCCCTCCAGCCGTGAGGCCGACGGGCCCGGGGAAGCGGGCTTGCTGGCGAGGACATCGCGTATTCTGCTGGACCACTCCGTAGCCGTGGCGGCGTCGTCGCGGCTGGGCGACGCCGAGGCGGTGGCCGCGATACCCGCGGACCTCCGCGACAAAGCGCGGGGTGGCGCCCCGAGCCTGTGGCGGCTGGACATGGCCGGCGGCTTTGTGGACGTTCGGGAGGCCCTGGAGGCATTGGCGCAAACCGACCTGCCCGTGGTGCCCCTGGGTATCTCGATGGAACCCTCCGGCGTCGCAACGGCGCATCACTGGAAACTTCTGCTGTGGATGCCACCGAAAGGGATCGAATGAGCTCGACTCAAGGCACGCCCGCACCGGCCCTGGCGACCCTGCTGGTTGAATGCGCACGACGCGAGGCTTCCGACCTGCACCTGTCCGTCGGCAGTGTGCCGATGTTCCGGCTCCAGGGGCAACTGACGCCCGCGACGGAATATCCGCCGTTGACCGAGGCCGACCTCGATCGCGTCGCGTCCGAACTGCTGGGTGCCCGGCCAGCCGACTGGACCCGCGGCGCCATTGACGGGGCAATCTCCAACAACGGAGCCCGCTTCCGGTTCAACCTCTTCCGCCGTCAGGGACTGCTGGCGGCAGCCCTCCGCCGCCTGGAGGAGAGCTTCCGCCCGCTGGCCGAGCTGGGCATGCCTGAATCGCTTTACGCCCTGTGCGAACTTCGCGACGGCTTGGTTGTCGTCACCGGCCCCACCGGCTGCGGCAAGAGCACGACACTGGCAACTCTGCTGGACCGTGTCAACCGCAACCGCCCCTGCCACATCGTCACTATCGAGGACCCCGTCGAGTACATCCACAAGCCGGTGGCCGGCCTTGTACACCAGCGTCAGGTCGGAATCGACGCGCCGAGCTTCCACGACGCTCTGGTGGCCTCACTGCGGCAGGATCCCGACGTGATCCTTGTGGGCGAGATGCGAGACCTGCCGACAATGCGGACGGCCCTGATCGCCGCCCAGACCGGGCACCTGGTCTTCACCACGCTGCACGCAGGCGACTGTGTCGGGGCCGTCGAACGGCTGGTCGCCGTATTCCCCGAGGGCGAGCAGGACGCCGTGCGCCGCCAGTTGGCCCTGGTGCTCCGCGCCGTCGTCGCCCAGCACCTCCTGCCCACCGCCGCCGGCCGTACCGCGGGCGCCTCGGTATCCTCACGCGTTCCCGCCAGCGAGATCCTCATCGTCAATCCTGCCGTCGCCAACCTGATCGCCTCCGCCCGCACGGCACAGATTTACTCGGCCATGGAGGCCGGCCAGTCGGCCGGCATGCAGACCCTCGAACAGGACCTGGCGAGGCTCTGGGCGGCAGGGCGGATCGACGAGCCGACCGCTATCTCCTGCGCACGAAACGTGCCGATTCTCCGCGAGCGGGTCGCCTTGGCCGGCCGACGCGGCGGGCCCGCCCACGCCCCAGGAGCCCAGCGGCCATGACCGACCCCCGCGACAACGAGCGGCTCAATCTGGACCGGGTCAAGATCGACCCGGCCGTGGCCCTGTCCGTGCCGGCGGCGGTCGCCGTCCGCAGGCAGGTGCTGCCGTTCTCCTGCCAGGGCG
>JAPLNA010000011.1:0-336 GCA_026693065.1 Planctomycetota bacterium | reverse complement strand
CCGGAAGCGCTGCGGCGGGCGATCGACCGGGTGTACGGCGGGCCGGCGCGGGCATCGAGGCCCGCCAGGCATGCCGCCCGCGGCCACACGCTGGACGCCAAGGCCACCTCGATCGACCTGGTCGGCGAGGACGCCGTCGAACTGACCAACGACCTCCTCCACGCCGCGATCCTGCGGCAGGCCTCCGACATCCACGTCGAGCCGGCCAAGAACGACGTTCGCATCCGTTTCCGGGTGGATGGCGAACTGTACCAGCACTGCCTGCTGCCATCCTCCGCCCTGGCGAGCCTGGTCAGCCGCTTCAAGGTGCTCTCGGGCATGGACATTGCCGAGAAA
>JAPLNA010000010.1:1332-9727 GCA_026693065.1 Planctomycetota bacterium | reverse complement strand
GAAGAACAAAGCACCCCCGGCCCGACCGTCGGTCCCCCACGTCATCATCACCGTCACCGGCGGCGTGGCCGAGGTGCTGTGCAAGCCCAGAGGAGTCGCCGTCAGCATCTTCGACTACGACGTGGAGGGCGGGGATCCGCACGATTCTCGCATCTCCAAGGACCCGGATGGCCAGGCCTGCTGCACCCGCCAGTTGCCGGCCGGCGATGAGGTGGTCGGCAACAAGCACTGGCCGATCGTCCGAAAGGCCATCGATGCCGCCGCCCGGCCGTACAGCCGCCTTTGGAAGTGCCCCGGGTGCGGCCGCTCGGTGGACTGTTCCTACGAGAACCTGGCCGAGGCCGGCTCGCCCTTCTGCGGCGAGTGCGACCGGGAGATGACGTTGTTGTAGGTCGGCACAGGCCAGACATCTATCCATGTGAATGCTAACGGATCGCACGCACGTGCGTGCGCCAACAGACACCGCTTACTTGAAAGGACAGCACGATGAGGATTCTATTCGTTAATAATGATGGCGGGGGCTTCGCGGACTACGTCGAAGTGGCGCCCGGCACGACCGTGGAGAAGTTCTTCTGCGAGAAGATGCCCGGGCGCAGCGCCTCGGACTTCCTGCTCCGCGTCAACCGACAGCCCGTGGCTCGGGACCAGGTCCTCCAGGAGGGCGACCGCGTCACTGCCACACCCGTGAAGATCGAGGGAGCGCATCGGGCGGCGTAGCCGCCTTCTCGGCGTCCCCTGACAGGCCGTGCGAAAGGGGCGCCCGCCACGACTGTGGCGGGCGCCCCTTCGCCTTTATTGAAGGACAACGTCATGGACACAGACCATCGCGAGATGACTCGCATTGCCGAGATGATTCACCGGCAACTCAGGACCCACGCCGCCGCCCGCCTCGGCCAGGTCGTCGCCGCCGTCCAGAACCTGCTGGGCAATCTCGCCCAACTCGGGCATCTCAGCAGACTTTTGACCATCTGTGCCGACCGCGAGTGGAACACCGCCGCCGGGAACGTCTGCGACCGGATCCGGCAGAAGCTGAGCGAACTGTCGTACTATTCCTCCCACGTCGAGCAGACGCTGCAGGGCGGCGGACGCCGTGGGTTCTCCGCCCGCGACATCATGGCCGACCTACGGCAGGTCGAGGAGGAGTTCGACGGCTTCCGATACGATCGGGGCCAGAAGGCCCTTTCCGTCATCGTGGGCCCCGTCCAACTGGAGGATGTCTACCTGGGTGAGTTTGAGATCCGGCTGCTCCTGGCCAGTATGGGCCAGGCCGGGCGGTCCAGCGCGAGTTATCGGGTCGTGGCCATGGACCCGAATCCAGCCGGGTGCAACGAAGCCGTCTCCCACCCGCACCTCAGCGACGAGCGCCTGTGCGAGGGGGAGGCCTCCGCCCCTATCCGTGCGGCCCTCGCCGAGGGCCGTATCTGCGACTTCTTCCAGGTGGTCAACGCCGTGCTGACCACCTACAACGCCGCGTCGCCGTACGTTTCGCTGCGCGACTGGAACGGCCGGCCCTGCCACGACTGCGGCGAGACGATGAGCGAATCCAACAGCAGCACCTGCACCTCGTGCGACAACGATGTTTGCGACGGCTGCATCTCATTCTGCAGGAACTGTGACGAGTCCACCTGCCAGGAATGTCTGGAATGCTGCTCGGCCTGCGGGGAAAAGATGTGCCCCTCGTGCAAGGTCGAATGCCCCGAGTGCGGGGAGAAGCTCTGCCGGAACTGCCTGGAGGAATCGAAGTGTTCGTGTCTTGACGAATCCCAACCCCAACCCGATGAGGAAAACGACCATGATCCAGTCCAATCAACCCCAACCCCCGGCGGCGGCGCTGACGGCGAAGCCGCCGGAGGCCAAACCGCCCGAACCGGAGGCCAAGAAGTCCCCCCGGCCCGAGTGGAAGCGGCGTAGCCGCCAGCGCAGCAGCCCAGTCCTTCGCTTCGCGCCGACGGCGTGGGCGAAGCTGCTGTACTTCCGCGACCGGGGACCTACCGAGATCGGCGGCTTTGCCGTCACGGCCCCCGACGACCTTCTCTACGTCGAGCAGTTCGTCACCGTCAAACAGGGCGTCACCGCCGCCAGCATCTCCTTCGACGACGAGGCAGTGGCCGATTTCTTTGACGGCCAGGTCGACGCCGGGCGGAGGCCCGAGCAGTTCGCCCGGATCTGGCTGCATAGCCACCCTGGCGAATGCGCCTCGCCCAGCAGCGTGGACGAGGAAACCTTCGCCCGAGCCTTCGGCGGCTGCCAGTGGGCCCTGATGTTCATCGTGGGCCAGACCGGCAAGACCACCGCCCGGTTGCGGTTCAACGTCGGGCCCGGGGCCCACGTGGCCGTCCCCGTCGAGGTGGATTACTCCAGGGCGTTCGGCCCCAGCGACCTGGAGGCCTGGGAAGCCGAGTACCAGGCCAACATCCACCCCGAGATCTGGTCCAGCGGCCTCGCGCAGCTGGAACACAGGTGGGGACTCACCGACGAGGATCCCGGCCGCGGCCTGTTGTCGCCGGACCTTCTGGAAGGCCTGCGGGAAATGGAACCGGCCGAACGCCAGCTGATCCTGGCCGAGTTGGCGGCCGATCCGGACTTCTCGGACAACGAGAGTCAACGGGGCCAGACGGGGGTGATCTATGAGTTCTGACGAAAGATACAGCCGTCAGCGGGACATCGTCCCGCCCGACAGGATCGCCGCCTGCCGGGCCACCGTCATCGGCGTCGGGGCCATCGGTCGGCAGGTTGCGCTGCAGCTTGCCGCCGTAGGCGTTTCGTGGCTTCAGCTCATCGACTTCGATGTTGTCGAGGCCAGCAATTTGTCCAGCCAAGGATACTTGGAGGCCGACCTGGGCCGTGCGAAGGTCGAGGCCACTGGCGACCTGTGCAGGCGGATCCAGGGCGGACAGCAACTGCACCTGGTCAACGACCGCTTCCGGCGGAGCATGGAGATCGGCGACGTGATCTTCACCTGCGTCGACAAGATCGAAATCCGCCGTACCATCTGGGACTCGGTCAAGGATCGGGTCCAGTTCTTCACGGACGGGCGGATGAGCGCCGAGGTCCTGCGCGTGTTGACGGCCTGCGATGCCCCAGGCCGTCAGCACTACCCGACGACGCTGTTCACCGCCGGCGAGGCCTATGTCGGGGCCTGCACGGCCCGGTCCACGGTCTTCTGCGCCAACATCGCCGCCGGGCTGATGGTCGCCCAGTTCGCCAAGTTTCTCCGCCGGCTGCCCGTGGACGTGGATATTCAGTTCAACCTCCTGGCCGGCGAGCTGACTGTCGCGTCGTGAGGGCAATCCAACAGGCGCAATGGGCCACCGGGCAATCGCAATGGCGGCCCGGCGGCTCCTGTCATTCCCGCACCGCTGGACGTTCACACACTATCTCGAGGGCGCCGGCGGGACGGATTGTCCGCCGGCGCCATCCCTGATTATGGAGAAAGCACATGAGGATATTCAGCATCTTTGGGGCATTCTTTTCGCCCCGCCCCAGCGCCGGCCGGCCCATCCGCCGGCAGGTCCGAAGTCACATTCGCGGCCGGCCCAAGGGCGGGACCACCAGCGTCCGCGCCTACGACCGGCGGGGATCTCGCTGAAGGTTTGGATCCCCAGACAAAGGAGACCGAAACATGAAGTTCGTCATCCGGCGGGCTCGGGGCCCGGGCAACCTGTACCTGACGGCCGGGCACCGCTGGGGCCGGTTGGGCAAGGCCCAACAATTCACGCAACGGAAAGTGGATGCGGCGGAAGCCAAACTCACAACCCGCTGCTACGGCATACTCAGCCTGGCCCACGCCCGGAACTGTTATCCCTGAGAAGAATCGAGAGGAGCGCACATCATGGCCTATCGCGACGTGAGCGTGGTGTTGAAGGAAGTCCGTGTCACCTTTCGCGTGGAGGAGGGCGTGGAGGTCGACGATGTAATGAGCTGCCTGGACATCCGCTCCGGGCACAGTGACGCGGAGGTCGTCAACAGCGAAGTGGGGGACTGGCACGTGGCGGATTCCAAGTGATCTTCCGAACGGGGTCGGTCAGGCAAGACACTGTCAGCTGAAGAAAGGACAGACGATGAAACTCACCGACGTGGACAACTGGACCCGGCGGGCGTGCCGGCAGTGGCTGGGGCGGTACGGGTACGACGCGGATCCTGACTCGGACCTCCCGGGCCTCCGGGCACAGATCCGGGACCACCTGGTCGAGGACCGGGCCTACCTGTTGAACGACGCGGTATTCACGCCCGAGGAGAATGACATTCGCGCCGCCGTCAAGCGGCTGCTGGAGGCCACGGGCGGGGAGATGATCCTGTCCGCCGACCCCAAGACCGGCGTCTGCGTCGTCCCGGTCGTCCTGGACGACGGGATGGTGGAATACCAGGTCTCCGACGGCATGCCCGGCCGGCGGACTCACAGCAGCGATTTCCACATCCTGGCCGAGGCGATGGCGTTGTTCCACAAGGTCCGCCGGGACGGCTGGCGCTGAAAGGAGAGAATCAACATGACAACCACACAGCAGCACAGCCCCGCCCCCTGGCGGGTCTTCCCGACGCAGGACTGTCCCTTCCGCCTGGAGATTGTGGATGTCGAAGGCTGCACCGTGGCAGTCCTGGACGCCTCGGATGAAGTCGGCGGCGGGATGGAAGACGATGTGACCCTTCATGGCGATGCCGCGGTGATGGCCGCGGCGCCGCAACTCTTGGCCGGGTTCGACACCATCCTGGAGCGGCTGGCGACGGAACCGATGCAGGATGACGAACTGGCCCAATATTGCCGCGACCTGATCGCGGTAGGGCAGGGGGGAGCCCCGATGCCGGCGCTTTCCGACAGCCCTGTCACGACGCCCAGCAACCTCGAACGCGTTCGGGACGCCGAGAAGGCGATGACGGCCTTCGTGAAGGCCAAAGAACCGAGGGCCCGCGACCTCGACAGCGTGATCGGCCAAACGCCCCAGGAGTACCTGGTGGACATGCTGGCCGACCTGCGGCATTTGGCGCGGCATCGGGGCCTGGACTTCGACCAGGCCGACCGGTTGGCCGATGGGCATTTTCACGCGGAGGTCGGTGAGGATTCGTAAAGGGTCAACATCGGTGCCTTCCGTTCGCTCAAACACACTTGGAAAACAGGAAAGGAGTTGAGGAGGTGGACATCCTGATCGCAATTACGGTGTGGCTGCTGGTCGGCATCTGCGTTCTGGTGCTGTCGGCGGCCCTCGTCGTGGCCCGGGGCAGGAGATGGAGCCGCGAGGCGACGATCTTCGGCGGCGTATGCTGCCTCCTGGGCCCCGCGTTCCTGTTGCTGGCTGCCGTTGCTGCGGCCGTGTTCATCCTACCCAGCACCAAGGGGGTGCATGAACCATGACCAGGAAAGAACGATCCAGCAAACTGGTGGACGCGATGATCTCCATCGTCACCGGCCGGGCCAGGCAACGGCGGGAGGCCGAGGAGCATATTCCGGCCGGCACGAAGATCTTCGCCCGCAAAGGCTGCCGCATGGTAGGCCGGTCCACCGGGACGTTCAGGCCTTGCGCCCTGGAGGGCTGTACCGGGCTGCGAGTAGGCGTCCGGTGGCGGAACGGCCCGCTGACATGGCCGTGCATCAAGGGCATGGAGCCGTACCGCGGCGGCTACAGGATTCAGTAGGAGTCGGCCCGGGGATAGGGGATCTGCGGCGCCGCCGGCACGCGGCCGGAGACGAGCAGGGATTGACGCTCACCCGGCGCCTCATGTGGTCCGGAAAGTCCCTGCGCCGGTCCCGCGGCCGGTTGAACGGTGAACCCTGGCATGACAAAAAGGAGAAGACGATGAACGATGCCCCACAGGATGAGGAAGCGTTGCCCTGGCTGTGGCTGGAAGAGGACGAGAAAGAGGTCCGCCTTCCCTGCGGCTGCGTGCTGGAGCGGTCGCACGATGGGCGCGACCCGTCCTTCGACGTGTGCCGGGAGCACCTGGCGGGGCCGGCATTGGCGGAGACCCTCGGGCGGATCGACGGCGTTCTGGAGGTATACAAGAAAGAACACGTCAGCAGCGTGGACGCCGTGGACCAGATCGAGGCCGTCATAGTTCAGCACGGCCGCGAGGCACTGAGGGGGCTGAAGCGGGAGGATTCGGAGGATTCTCAATGAAACAGTCAAAAGCCCACCGGGCGGAACGGACAATCTGCCTGGAACTCGACTGGAATCAGTGCGAACGGGGCAACACCTGGCTGACGGAAGATGACAACCACATCGCCTGGCTACGGCTCCGGGAGGGCTGCTATCTGGAGGTGTCAATCTTCCGGGACGACTACCCCGGGCTGAACGTGAGCGTCGTCCGAATGACGGAGAAGAAACTGGCCGCCCGGATCCGCACGAAATTCGGCGGGTGGTTTGCCCGCAAACTCAACGTGGATGGAGTCGAACTGGACGAGACCAACCGTGTCCTGGAAAGGAAACGATGACGCCCCCAAGGATGCTTGAAAGTCCGAACAGGCATCCGGGGGTCTCCAGGCTCTGGGCCACAACGGGTGGATGCCGGGACTGCGGGAAGACCGACCGGAGCCCGGAGAGACGGATAAGCGTCCCTTTGCTGTTCATCTGAAAGGAGAACGAGTCATGGGTATGGTCGTGCTTCTGGATAGCCTATGGCCCATGTGGGCAATGGTAGCGTGGTTTGCCGCCGTGTTGGGCGTGCAGGCCTGGCGGATCCGCCGGCTGAAACGAACGATTCGCAAGCAGCGGGAGGAACTGGACAATGCCCGTGCGATATCGGAACCCACGGGAAGGAATGGCGTGGAACACGGGCCCGTAGACCACTCACCGTAGCGGCGGACCCAGGGCGCGTCGCGTACACGACGACAGCCGCCTGCACGGTCACTTCTGTCATCGCTTCCCCCTCTGCGTTTGTCGCTACGACGGATGCCTTCGGCTTCAACCCCGCCATACGGCTGGGCCAGCGGCTATCCAATTCCGACGGAACGTTACAAGCTTCATTCCTGTTTGGAGGCCCCACCTATCTATTACCAGCTTTTCGTCCATAAGGAGATTACGCATGCACCAGCATCCATTGGAACAACAGCTGCAACACCTGGGCCGGCTGCGTCTGCAACGCCAGGAACTACAGGCCCAGGAGGAGGAGCTTACCGTAGCCCTGCGAAGCCAGATGAGCGAACACGGCACCAAGGTCGTGCGTTCGGAACAGTTCGAGGCGATGTTGATCGAGCAGGAAAGACTGACGATCGACCCGGCGAAGTTCAAGAAGGCCGTGACCTCCGGACAGTTCCTCCGATGCGTTACGGTCGGCGTTACCGCCGCCCGGGAGTTCATGGGCGAGGCAGGCCTCCGCGGCATCAGCACGATCGCCCGAACGATCCAGCTCCGGGTCTCTGCCCGGGCCGAGGCTCACCGGCCGGCATCCCAGCCTGCCCGGGAAGCCAACCACATCGACTGACATCAATGCGTCTTCGTCATGGGCCGGTCGATCTCTCCAGGCCGGCCGGCCCTTTGCGCACCTGTCCATCAAGACATCCACCACTGAAGGGATACACCATCATGTACAAATGCAGACGGACAAAACGAGTCGTTCAACTGTTGGCCATGGCCGACCAGTGCAACCGTGTCGCCAAACAAGCCTGTACCTCCGATCAGGGGACCTGGTATCGCAAGAAGGACCGGGCGTTGGACCAGGCGATCCGCGAGGCCCCCGAGGAATTCGTCGTTGACTCCATGCAGGTAAATGGGCAGTTGGTGTTGGGGATCACCCACCGGCCCTCCGGCCGGCGGATCCACATGGTCCCGAATCGGTTGACACTCCAGGCGCAAGTCGTCCTGCATCGGATGGCTCGATCTGTCGGCTTGGAGTACAACTTCTTGCGGTTTGCCAGCGAGCCGGTTCTGCCGGAAGGCCTGGCGAACCTCCACCAATTATCGGAGGCGTTGTCCCATGATTCGTAACAAGGCAGCCAGAACAGACAAAGTTTCTTCAGCGACCCCGCACTCGGTCAACACGGGCTGGCAGAAGGTTGACCTCGATCCATTGCGGTTGCGAGGTATCGCGTTTGCTCAGGGCCAAATGCTTCGGCTCCTGGCCAAGACGATCGTTACTCATATAGCAGACGTAAGCGACAGCAACGACAAAGGCTGATGGCGACACATGGTGGACTGAGGCTATCTCCAACCTCAACTCCGGCCGCGAGGGATACGCTGGCGGGCGACGAATACGGCAGGAGTTTGAAAAGATCGTCGTGGTCGTCCTCCTGCGAGGCGGCGGGCTGAGACTTCGCCGGAACGGGCACGTTCTGTCAAACAAAGAAAAACAGACCTCGCGGCAGAATTGACTTGACAGGCCTTCCACGAAATGAGAGACTAAGGCTATCATGCAAAATGAACTCCTGACGCTTGGCCAGTTGGCAAAGATCCTCGACGAGGAGGAG
>JAPLNA010000010.1:0-1327 GCA_026693065.1 Planctomycetota bacterium | reverse complement strand
GGCTATCATGCAAAATGAACTCCTGACGCTTGGCCAGTTGGCAAAGATCCTCGACGAGGAGGAGCACCGTTTGATCCACCTTTGCGAGCGCGGCGTGATTATCCCGGCGGAAGATGCCCAAGGCCGCGGGACTGTTCGACGTTTCGACGCCAACAACGTCTTTTGCTTCTCGGTAGCCATCGAGATCCAGCGGTGGGGCGTCCATGTCGCCTTACTGAAACCGGTGATAGCCCTGCTGGTCAAACTCATTGGTGTCGCCAAGAAGGGGCAGGCCGGATGGAACCTGTGCAAATTCTTCGCCGATCAAGGAGTCTGCCAGGTCAGCTATTTCAAACCGAACATCCTGGTATTCCGAACCGAGGGCCAGTTCAAGACATTGACGCTGAACGCGGGCGGCATGCCGCAACCGGATACCGAGCAGCAAGAATGGCCGGCCGGGCATGCCACCTGTGTAACGATCGATCTGCGGGCAATCGCATCTGACTTGCTAAGGAAGATGATGTGACGCCCCCTTTTTACACAAAGGTAGAGACGCTGTCTCTCAAATTGCGGTAATGGTTCCGGGCGATGGAAAGCTTGGTTGAATGACGACATGGACGGGACAATGCGGAGGCGGCACGAACGGCCGAGGCCAGGCTGGGACTGCTGAGCCGCTCCGGAACCTCGCGCAGCGATATTCTTCGCCCGAGGAGTATTCCCAGCGGACCGGGTTGTCCATGTCGACGGTCCGCCGCCTGCTCAAGGCGGGGTTGCTTCCCTACGAACAACCTGGCGGTAAACGCCATCGAATCATCATCCTTCCGAACCCCGTTAACAGCAACGAATCGGGAGGGCCGTCGAGTCCTCCGGTCGCCACTGGGCCGGGGGTGGCAGGATTGGCTGGCGACGTCGCCGGCAGGGACGTGCCGCCCCCAGCTGCGACGCAGCAGAAACTCCGCGGCCCGGCGGCCAAATGGACCAGAGAGGCCTTTTCTGAGGGATAACAATGCCCAAGAAACGCGAAAACGAGCTGATACTCGGACGGTTCTTCAAATGGAAGCTTTACCAACGGGACGGCGTCTTCTACGCCGACGCCCGCAGCAACACCGTGAACGCCGGCCGGCACAGCCTCATCACGAAAGACCGGGCCGAGGCGCTGGAGAATATGAAGCGTCTCGACAGGATCAAGGCACTGGAACTTGGCCTCGCCGTGCCGGAGGAGCCCGCTGCCGGCGTTCCGGAGGGCCTGGCCCTCGCCGAAGGCCGCCGGTTGTACCTGGAGCACGCGGCACGTTCGGAAGTGACCGGCGGGGCCAGCAAGAAAACACGGCAGCGATACCAGGCGGTC
>JAPLNA010000009.1 GCA_026693065.1 Planctomycetota bacterium | reverse complement strand
CGTCGTGGAAGGCTGGGACTACCGGGCGACCTGCGAAGGCACGGCGACGGTCCTCCAGGCGTTGAACTGCAAGGACGGCAAGAGCTCCCTGCCGAAGATGGAGATCAAGGACTGGCCGCACGCCGACTACACCGGCTTCATGCTGGACTGCGCCCGCCAGGACGTTCCGATCGTGGCCCTGAAGAGCATGGTGATTTCGATGCGGTACTGGAAGGTGCGATACCTGCACCTGCACCTGTCCGACGAGAGCGCCATGATGTTCCCGCTGAGGAAGTTCCCCGAGGCCAGCAAGTTCAACGGCGCCATCAACAACGGCGACCCGTGCCGGGTCTGGGATCGCGACGAGCTGATCAAGCTGGTGGCCTTCGCCGACGCCCGCGGCGTGACGCTGGTGCCCGAGCTCGAGACGCCCGGCCACTGCGGCGGCTACCAGGCGGCCCTGGGGCTGAAGCTGGGCGACTGCAACTACCGCATGATGGACATCGCCAACGACAGCATCTACCCGAACCTGGAAGAGATCATCAATGACATGTGCGAGGTCTTCAAGAGCTCGCCGTACTTCCACATCGGCGGCGACGAGATCGAGCTGGACCGCCTGAAGGGCGCCCCGCACGTCAAGGAGTACCTCAAGGCCCACAACATGCCCGACGTGGACAAGGGCGGCATGGAAGCCCTGCTCAAGCAGCACGTGCTGCGGATGAACGAGTTCATCAAGAAGAACGGCAAGAAGACGATCTACTGGGGCGGTTACCAGGGCCCCCCGCAGGACCCGGCGATGACCGACTGCATCGTGTACTCCTGGTACATGGGCGCCCGCCAGGCCCAGGACGCCGGCTTCACCACCATCACCGTGCCCTGGGAAATCAAGGGCCCGTGGGAAAAGTGGAACATCTACAGCTCCAACGCCGACATGCTCAAGCGCACCGACAGCGTGCTGGGCGGGGCCCGCGTGGCCTGGGAACAGTCCGCCGAGAGCTATGTGCTCGGCTGCGTGTACCAGGGCTTCCGCCAGGAAGGCACCTGGGCGCCTGACAGCACCGCCGACGCCGTCAAGACCGAAGTCGACGGGCGCGAGGCCATCTGCAACGAACGCCTGAAGAAGATCGCCGCTCCCGTGCAGATCAAGGCCGAGGGTAAGATCGGCCCGGCCCCGGCGGGCTTTGAGGGCTTCGAGTACGAAGACGAACTGAAGGTGACGCTGGTGGCCGACGTACCGGCCGGCTGCACGATTCACTACACCACCGACGGGGCCGAGCCGACGCCCAAGTCGAAGAAGTACGAAGCCCCCCTCAAGTTGTCGGGCCAGTTGCGGTTCCGGACGGCCATGTTTGACAAGGACGGCGAACTGGTCGGCGGATACACCTTCGCCCCGAAGTACCGTTGGAAGGGGTTCGAGCAGAACCTGACGACGGGCAAGCCGGTGACGACCTCCGGCGGGGTGAACAAGGACGAGGCCCCCGCCAACGCCTGCGACGGGTGGGTTGACATCGGCAAGTACTGGGGCACGACGCCGGCGCCGCAGTATTGGCAGGTGGACCTGGAGAAGGAATACGAACTGGGCAGCATCCGGATCTTCCCGTACTGGGACGGCAACCGCTACTACCAGTACACGATCTCGGTAGGCCCGGACCCCGATCACCTGAAGGTCGTGGTGGACGCCTCGAAGAACACCACCCCCGAGACCGACCAGGGCCGCATGCACCAGTTCCCCGCGACCAAGGGCCGGTATATCCGGGTCAACATGCTCAAGAACAGCGATAACCAGGCCGTACACCTGGTCGAGCTGCGGGCCTACGAGGCCGCCAAGAGCGTGCCGATCGTGGTTCCCGCGAGCAACTGATTCCCTGACGACCTGAACGCGGGGGCGTCGCCTGGTGCGGCGCCCCCGCTTCCGTTTAACGCGGAGAACCACCGCGTCACGGAGGCGAGCCGTCCGGGGGGGGCAGAACGGGCTTTACGGGCGGATTCCGGGGCGGTATGGTTGGTCGCATGCGGATACTCGTGACAGCCGGGCCGACGAGGGAGTATATCGACCCCGTGCGGTTTATTACCAACGCCTCGAGCGGGCGGATGGGGTACGCCGTGGCGGCGGCGGCGAGGCGGGCGGGGCATGAGGTGACGCTGCTGACGGGACCGACGGCTCTGGCGGCGCCGGAGGGGGTGAAGGTGGCGGCGTTCGCGACGGTGGAGGAACTCAGGGCGGCGCTGACGGAGCGGTTTCCCACGTGCGACGCGCTGGTGATGGCGGCGGCGGTGGGGGACTTCAGGGCCCAGACCGTCGCGGGGAGGAAGATAGCGAGAAAGGGCGGACCGATCGAGGTGAAACTGATTCCCACGGAGGATGTCCTTGCGGCGACCGTCGCCAAGAAGCAAGCGGGACAGACGGTGATTGCGTTCGCGGTCGAAACGGGAACCAGGGAGGAGATGGAGCAAAAGGCGAGGGGGGAGATGAAGGCGAAGGGGGCGGATTTCGTCGTGGTCAATACGCCCGAGGCGATGGGGCGGGAAGGGTCGCAGGCGTGCATCTTGTCGCCCGAGGGGGTTGCGTTGGCGTGGGGCGACCGGGCCAAGGGCGACTTGGCGGATGCGATCGTGAGACTGCTGGAGAGGTAGAGGGGTTGGAGAAAAAACCATGGAAGGTCCGATAAGGATACAGATCAGCCGCAAGGCCGATTGCATGGACGTGCCGTTGCCGCGGTATATGTCGGAGCACGCCGCGGGAATGGACGTATGTGCGGCCTGCGGGAGCGACGTGACGATCTCGCCGGGCGAGGTGGTGTCGGTTCCGTGCGGGTTTTCGATGGCGTTGCCGGTCGGGTACGAGGCGCAGATCCGGCCTCGGAGCGGGCTGGCGGCCAAGCACGGGATCTGGGTGCCCAACGCGCCCGGTACGATCGACGCGGATTACCGCGGCGAGGTCTGCGTGTTGCTGGCCAACGCCGGGCG
>JAPLNA010000008.1 GCA_026693065.1 Planctomycetota bacterium | reverse complement strand
CCCACTCAGCCGGCTCATCCCCGCGATGCCGATCGCCGAGAGCAGGGCCCCGATCGTCGTCGGGGCCAGGCACACCAGCAGGGCCACCAGGACGGTGACGGTGACGGCCCGCCCAAGCCCGGCCTGCTCGACGCTGTAGAGCGAGAAAGGCAGCAGCGTCGCACAGACGACCAGGAAGATGATCGTCAGGGCCGCCAGAAGGATGTTCAGGGCGATTTCGTTGGGGGTTTTCTGGCGCTGGGCGCCCTCGACCATGGCGATCATGCGGTCGAGGAAGGTTTCGCCCGGATCGGCCGTCACGCGGAGGATCAGCCAGTCCGACAGCACGCGCGTGCCTCCGGTGACGGCGGAGCGGTCGCCCCCGCTCTCGCGGATGACCGGCGCGCTTTCGCCCGTGACGGCCGATTCGTCCACGCTGGCGACGCCTTCGATCACCGCGCCGTCGCCGGGGATGAACGCCCCGGCCTCGACGAAGACCACGTCGCCCTTGCGAAGCAGCGAGCCCAGGGCGCCCTCGAGCTGCTCGACGGGCGGGCGCCCCTTGAGCCGGTCGCGGTCGCGGATCCGCAGGTACTCCGCCCGCAGGCGGAGCACGTGAACGTCGCGACGGGCCTTGCGGAGGCTGTCGGCCTGCGCCTTGCCCCGTCCCTCCGCCATCGCCTCGGCGAAGTTGGCGAACAACACCGTGAACCACAGCCACAACGAGATCGCCAGGATGAACCCCGCCGGGGCCTCGCCATGTCCGCCCAACGCGTGAATGAACAGCACACTTGTCAGCACGGCCCCGACGAGCACGACGAACATCACGGGGTTCTTCCACTGCTGCCGCGGGGAGAGTTTGAGGAACGAGTTGCCGACGGCCGGCAGGACGATGCCCCAGTCTAACAGTTTCAGGTTCTTGTCTTTGGTGGTCATGACGGCGTACCTCTTCAATGGCCCAGCATCTGCAGGTGCTCAACGATGGGCCCCAGGGCCAGGGCGGGGATGAAGCTCAGCGCTCCGACGATCAGCACGACGCAGATCAGCAGCGCCACGAACATGGGCCCGTCGGTTTTGAGCGTGCCGGCGGTGATGGGAATGGTTTTCTTGCCCGCCAGGGCGCCCGCGACGGCGAGGACGGGGATCTTGAACAGGAATCGCCCTGCCAGCATCGTCAGGGCGGTCGTGAGGTTGTAGAAGGGCGTATTGGCGTTGGCGCCCGCGAACGCGCTGCCGTTGTTGTTGGCGGCGGAGGAGTAGGCGTAGAGGATCTCGCTGAAGCCGTGGGCGCCCGGGTTGGCGGCCCCGGCCCTGCCCGCCGCCGTCGCCACCGCTGCGGCCGTCCCGATCAACGCCACCATCACCGGCACGAGAACCACCAGCGAGGCCATCTTCATCTCGAAGACCTCGATCTTCTTGCCCAGGTACTCGGGCGTCCGCCCGACCATGAGCCCGGCGATGAAGACCGCGACGATCGCGAAGACGATCATGCCATAGAGCCCCGAGCCCACCCCGCCGAAGATCACCTCGCCCAGTTGGATCAGCCACAGCGGCACGAGCCCGCCCAGGGGGGTGTAGGAGTCGTGCATGGAATTGACGGCCCCGCAACTGGTCGCCGTCGTCGCCGTCGCGAACAAGGCCGAGCCGCCGATGCCGAAGCGGACTTCCTTGCCCTCCATGTTGCCCCCGGGCTGGGTGGG
>JAPLNA010000007.1 GCA_026693065.1 Planctomycetota bacterium | reverse complement strand
GAACATCGACTATGCGGGCAAGCCGCTGTGGCGCATCCTGGGGACCGAGGGGGCGATCGTGGACACGGGCGCGGGGGCGATCGACGGGTACTGCAAGAACATCACCGGGCCCTCCGGGGGCACGTTCACCCTCATCAACGGCCAGGGACGCAGGGAAGTGCCGTACAAGGAAAGCGACTGGGTCATGCACTACCGCGACGTGGCCGACCACCTCCTGCGTGGAGCGAAGATGCCCGTGAGCGGCGAGGACGGGCGGCGTGTCATCACGGTGCTCGAGACGGCCGAGAGGTCGAGCAGGGAAGGGCGGTCGATCGTACCCGAGTTCAAGTAGGCGGAGGCGCACGGTGGCCAGAGACGAACGAATCGCGGAGTTGGAAGAGAAGGCCCGGCGGATCCGGGCGCACGTCGTGCGGATCGCCGGCATGAGCGATTGCCATACCGGCGGGTCGCTCTCCATCGCCGACATGCTGGCGGGGCTCTACTTTCACACGTTGCGGGTGGACCCCGGGCTCCCGGGGTGGGAGGGGCGCGACTACTTCATCCTCAGCAAGGGCCACTGCGTGCCCGCCCTCGATGCCGCGCTGGCGATGCGCGGCTTCTTCCCCGAAGACGCGCTCACCACGCACCTCCAACTCGACAGCATCATCTCCGGGCACGCGTGCGCGCGGGTAACGCCGGGGATCGACGTGTCCACGGGGTCGCTCGGGCATGGGCTGTCGATCGGCGTCGGGCTCGCGCTGGGCGTGCGGATGGACGGCGCGGCCAACCGCGTCTTCGTGATGATCGGCGACGGCGAATTGCAGGAAGGCTCGAACTGGGAAGCGGCGATGGCCGGGGCGCATCATAAGCTCGAGGGCCTCGTCGCGATCGTCGATCGCAACATGTACCAGACCGGGCCGACGGAAGAGATGATGGCCCTCGAACCGCTCGCCGACAAGTGGCGCGCGTTCGGGTGGGCGACGCGCGTGATCGACGGGCACGACATGGCGCAGATCGTCGAGACGCTCGATGCGTTGCCCTTCGAGAAGGGGCGGCCGTCCGCAATCGTGTCGCGGACGGAGAAGGGGCATGGCGTGTCGATGAGCATCCATCAACACATGAACCGATTCGACGAGGCGCAGACGGCTACGATGCTGGCGGAGCTTGGCCAGGGCGGCGGCGAGGGAGGGAGGAACTGACGATGGCCAAGTGGTTCGGCGACGTGCTTGTCGAGTTGGCGAGGCAGGATCCGCGGATATGCGGCGTGAGCTGCGACTGCTGGGGCTTCCTCGGCGCGCTGGCGGCGGCATTCCCCGAGCGTGCGGTGGAGATCGGCATCGCCGAGCAGAATCTCATCGGGGTGGCGGCGGGCCTGGCCGCACGCGGCAAGACCCCCTTCGCGATCGGCATGAACCCCTTCGTGACGATGCGGTGCTTCGAGCAGATCCGCACGGACGTGGGGTACGGGTGCCGGAACGTGAAGGTTGTCGGTGGATACGGGGGCGGCATCGGCTACGCGGGATGGGGGTGCACCCACCACGCGATGGAAGAGATGGCCCTGATGCGGCTGGTGCCGACGATGACCGTGGTCATGCCGGCCGATGCTTATGAGACGGAGATGGCCACGCGCGCGGCGGCGACGACGGAAGGCCCCTTCTATATCTCGCTGAGCGGCGCGACGATGGCGTTCATGCCGCCCGAGGCCCGGAGGACGTTCCATGTCGGGAAGGCCGTGACGCTGCGCGAGGGCTCCGACGTGACGATCGTGGCCGTCGGGCCGACGCTGCCCGACGCGATGACGGCGGCCGAGATACTCACCCGGAAGGGCGTGAGCGCGCGGGTGCTGAACATGCATACCGTGAAGCCTGCCGACCGCGAGGCGATCCTGGCAGCGGCGAGACAGACGCGGCTGATCGTGACCATCGAGGAGCACACGGTCATCGGCGGGCTGGGCGGCGCCGTGGGCGAGGTGCTCGCCGAGGCCGGGGCCGGGACGCCGTTGAAGCGGCTGGGCCTGCAGGACGTATTCGCCTGCATGGTCGGCCGCTACGAGGACGTGAGAGAGCGGTTCGGAATCAGCGCGAACGCGGTCGTGGAGGCCGTGATGAGGCAGGCGTAAAGCGTGAGTACCAGTCGGGCCCACCGGCGAGAGAACCGTATGGGACATGGAGCGTGACGCGATGAGCGACGGCGGTGCGAAGCGAGAGGACGAGCCGAAGAGGCCTGAGGCGAGGAGAGCCTGGACGCCCGTGTCGGATCGGAAGGTGCGGGTCGGCATCGCGGGGCAGGGGGTCTGCGGCTTCGGGGGGAGTTTCGCCTTCCAGGACCACCCGAACGTCACGGTGGCGGCCGTCACCGACGGCGTCCCCGACCGCTGCCAGAAACTGGCCCGCGCCTGCCGCTGCGAACGGACCTACCCAACTCTCGAGGAGATGGTCCGGGATGACAGGCTCGATGCGGTTTTCGTCGCCACCGACGCGCCCAGCCACGCGCGGCACGGCAGCGAGGCCCTGCGGCACGGCAAGCACGTGGCCTCGGCGGTGCCGGCGGTCTTCGGATCGCTGGAAG
>JAPLNA010000006.1 GCA_026693065.1 Planctomycetota bacterium | reverse complement strand
GAGCCGGCCGGTGCTGGTCATCACCTGGTTGTAGGTGGTGTGGACGCGGCCGGTCTTCGGCCAGATCGCCTCGGGCAGGGCATCGGCGTAGGTGGATTTGAGCTTGGACGCCGTGCGGTATTCGAGCAGCCGCTGCACAATCTCGTGCTTGGGGGCCAGCGTGGCCAGGGTCTGCTCGTCGGTGGAGTACTGGCCGGTCTTGGTCTTCTTGGGCGCGTCGCCGATCTTGAGCAGGTCGAAGAGCACCTGCCCGAGCTGCCGGGGCGAGTTCAGGTTGAACGTGGTCCCGGCGAGGCGATAGATGGTCTGCTCGGACTGGTCCATCTCTTTCGCAAGCTGCCCGGCGAACTCCGCGAGCGCGGCGGCATCCACCCGGATGCCCTCGAACTCCATGTCCACGAGCACGGGAACCAACGGCGACTCCACCTCGTAGAACACCCGCTCCTGGCCCTTTTCCTTGAGCAACGGCTCGAGCGCCGCGCGAAGCTGCCAGGTCACGTCGGCATCCTCGGCGGCGTATTCGGCGACCTGCGCCACGGACACATCGGCCATGTTGATCTGCTTCCCCTTCAGGTCGCCGATCAACCTGGTGATGGGGATGGGCGTGTAGCCTAGATAAACCTCCGACAGGTAATCCATCCCGTGGCGCATCTCCGGCTCGAGCAGGCTGTGGGCGATCATCGTGTCAAAGAGCTTGCCGCCCACCGCGATGCCGTTCCGCAGCGCCTCGTCCACCGCGTGCAGGGCCGACTGGTACGGGTCCAGCTCGCCCAGCCGCGGGTTCATGCCGCAGGAAATCACCACGCCCTTCTGGCTGGCGAGCACCGGGCGGATGACGGCGGCGTCGCCCGGGCCGGCCTGACCCACGCCCACCAGGCTCTTGATCACGCTGCCGCCTTGCACCTCGTGGTCGTATTGGCGGATGATCCATTCCTTGCTCGCCACGTTCGGGGCCGCCAGGATCTTCAGCAGCGTGTCGTTGTAGTTCGTGCGGATCGGCGGCGTGGGGCTGGGGCGGTCGATCTTCTGATACACGGCCTCCTTCGTCGGGCGCGGCAGGCCTTCGTGCAGGAAGTCCATCTCCATCTCGCCCACGAGCTCGCCGGCGTAGAACAGCCTCAGCATCCGCCCGGGCGTGCCGAAGTGACCGATGACCGTCGCCTCCACGTCCTCGCCGGCGAAAATCTCCAGGATCCGCGGCAGGTTGCCCTGCGGCACAGCCAGCACCATCCGCTCCTGGGCCTCGGAGATCCAGATCTCGTCGTAGGAGAGTCCGGCGTACTTGAGAGGCACGCGTTCCAGGTGCACCTCGGCCCCGAGGGCTTGGCCCATCTCGCCGACGGCGCTGGAGAGCCCCCCCGCGCCGCAGTCGGTGATGCCCGAGAACAGCCCCTCGTCCCGTGCCTGCAGGATCGTGTCGAGCGTCTTCTTCTCCGTAATCGCGTTGCCGATCTGCACGGCGTGCGAGAATTCCGTCTCGTGCTGGTGGGTCAGCTCGCCGGAGCTGAAGGTCGCCCCGTGGATGCCGTCGCGCCCGGTGCGTCCGCCGACGACGAGGACCGCGTCGGACTCCCGGGCCGCGCCGAAACACTTGTCACGCGGCATGAGCCCCACCGTCCCGCAGAACACCAGCGGGTTGCCGAGGTATTTCTCGTCGAAGTAGACAGCCCCATTGAGGGTGGGGATGCCCATGCGGTTGCCGTAGTCTCGCACGCCGCTGACGACGCCCCGCATGACGCGTCGCGGGTGGAGCACGCCCTTGGGCACGTCGGCCAGGGGCATGTCCGGCAGGCCGAAGCAGAACACGTCGGTGTTGGCGATGGGGGCGGCGCCCAGGCCCGTGCCCATCGGGTCGCGGACGACGCCGCCGATGCCGGTGGCCGCCCCGCCGTAGGGCTCGATGGCCGAGGGGTGGTTGTGCGTCTCGACCTTGAAGCAGACGGCGTGGGTGTCGTCGAACTCGACCACGCCGGCGTTGTCGCGGAATACGCTGATGCACCAGGGCTTGTTCAGCTCGTTCGTCGAGCCGAAGATCGTGTTCTTCAGAAGGTTGGGAATCTCCTCGACGACCCGCCCGGCGAGATCCTTCACGCACACGTCGCTGCGGAGGGTCTTGTGCCCGCAATGCTCCGACCAGGTCTGGGCGAGCATCTCCAGCTCGACGTCCCGCGGCTCGCGCCCGATGCGGCGGTAGTAGTCCTGGATGGCCTTCATCTCCTGAAGGTTCAGGAATAGTTCGCCGTCCTTGGCCAGTTTGACCAGGGCCGCGTCGTCCAACTCGCGGATCGGCACGTCCAGCAGGCGGAATTCGTAGCGATGGCCGTGTACTTCCGGCGGGGTGTGGGCCTGGTAATGCACGTCTTCGATCACGGGGTTGGCCAGCAGCCCGCGGGCGATGGTCTCTCGCTGGGCGCCCGTCAGGTCGCCCTTGATCTCGTATCGCCAGGCCGTCCGCACCTGCTCGATGGGCACGCCCATGTCGGCGATGGCCTTCTCGGTCGAGGCCGCCACCGGGTCCATCACGCCCGGCTTGCGGTGCACTTCGATAACGGTCTGGCCGTCGTCGGGCGAGGAGCCCAGGGCAAAGGCCTCGTAGATCGGGTCGATCAGCAGCTCCCGCCCGACGCGCCCGGCCTGGGCGTCGTCGAGGGGGCCGATCAGGAAGAACAGCTTGACCGCCCGCACCCCGTCAGGGCCCCCGAGAGCGAGGTCGCGAATCTGGTGGTGGACTCCATCCCCTATGGGATCGCCGAATCCGTCCTTAGGCCGTATTTCCACGCGATGAATCATCGTCGGCTCCGTCCTGGACATCGTCTCAAAGAGTGAAGGGCGAATTATACAAACCCCCGCCCGCCCCGAGCAATGAGGAAACCCCCGCGCGCCGGCCAGGGGCTGTGGGATTGGTGGAGCGCAAAGATACAAGCCCCCGGCACCGCCGGGGGATCGGTTCGACGGAGGCCAGGGGGTTAGTGCACGGCCTCGCCGGGTCATCGTGGCCCGGGGGTTAATGAACGCATCCCCCGTCTATGGCGGCCCGGAGGTCAATGAACGGCATCCCCCTGCGGTCAACATTATGCATGGGCCCTCTGACGATCCCGGAGCAGGATTCGTCGGGTGTAATCCAGGATCAGTTTGGCCGCCACCCACGTGGCCACCCGGTGCGGTCGGCGAACCCAGGCTGGCAGCGGCCCG
>JAPLNA010000005.1 GCA_026693065.1 Planctomycetota bacterium | reverse complement strand
GATGCACCAGCAAGTTAGCTTTCGCCAGAATATGGGTACTGGCATCAACGTCGACCCCGATTAGCAGTACAGCGCAACTAAAGCTCAAGTTCCGAGGTGGCCTTTTCCGATAGACCTCCCAACGACAGGGAGGTCGAATATGACGCCAGACCAGATCGCCGGGCTGGGCCCGGCGTTGACGGAGTTCCTGAGTGCCTTCAGGCGATGCCTGGGCGAATGCCGCGTGATGCGTCATTTTGCCGTGTACTGCCGAGGCTTGCTGTCGAACCTGCGGCGAAAGAGCGTGGAACCCGTGGCGGTGTCCGCGGGCAGCACGGTGCGGGCGTTGCAGTTGTTCCTCACCGAGCGTACCTGGGATCACTTTCGTTTGCGTGATCAACTCCAGCGGCGGGTGGCATCGCGGCATGGCCCGCCCCCGGGAACTCCTCGCGAAGCCGACGACCTGGGCGTCATTGGCCTGATCGATGAGACATCGGTGGCCAAGGACGGCGACAAGACGCCGGGGGTGCAGCGACAATACTGCGGGGCCCTGGGCAAGATCGAGAACTGCATCGTTACCGTCCATCTTGGGTACCATCATGGCCCCTTCAAGACCCTGTTGGATTCGGACCTGTATCTGCCCCAGAGTTGGGCCCAGGCTCGGGACCGTTGCCGCGACGCCCACATCCCCGACGACCTGCCGTACCGCCCCAAGACGGCCATCGCCCTGGGGCAACTGCAGCGGGCCATCGGCAACGGCCTGCGGTTTGACTGGGTGGTCCATGATGAGGGCTACGGCAAAGATCCCTCGTTCTGGTTCACTCGCAACGCAAGGAGTTCGCGAGCAAAAAGGTCTACAACGTGGTCCGCTGGAGCCCGGAGTTTATTTACCAGAACTGGCGGGTGATCCCCGTCAGGCGGCAGACCGTCGAGCCGGTGGTCTGGGACGCCAAGGCCGCGCAGGTGCATCTGGTCAAGGACGGCCGACCGACCGACCGGACCTACTGGCTGATCGTGGCCTGGAACCGGGCGACCGGCGAATACAAGTACTTCGTGTCCAACGCGCCGCCTCCCACCGACCTGGAGTTGCTGCTGAGGGTGGCCTTCTACCGGGCCGACGTAGAGCATCTGTTCCGCGTGGCCAAAGGGGAGGTGGGCTTGAGCCACTTCGAGGGGCGCAGCTATGTCGGCCTGATGCGTCACATGATCCTCTGCCAACTGGTCGTGCTGTTCCTGGCCGAACAGACCCAGCGAATCAACGCCGAGATCGTCGCGGCCACGGCTCTGACGGAGGAAACGCGGGGGGAAAAAAGCAGCCGCCCCGCCCTCGGCGCCGTCGGGACCGACGCCCGGCGAGAAACCCACGGCCTCGAGCGCCAGAGCACGGGTCGAGATTCCAGTTCGGCCGCACGCCACGATGGAACAGATTGCCGCCAGCCTGAACTGGCTGTGCGACCGGTGGCTTGAACGCCGCCATCGTCGCCGCACCGGTCGCAACGCCCTGGAACGCGAATCGTTCACCCGCATCTATCACCAAAAACGAAGCCTCGCCGCTACACGCTCACGGCTACGCCGCTATTGCCAAAATGAAGGTTCTCAGTAAGGCTAAGTTGCGCTGTGCTGCTAAGAAGAGAGGGGAATCCGATGTGGTTGTCTCTCGGCGCCATGCGGTTGCGGGCGGAGACCTCCTTCCGGCAGAGGAGTCCAGAGCGAATCTCCCCTTTGGCAGATACTGCGCCAGGCCGCAGGAGCGTGCCTGCCTACGTGTGCCCGGTTGTATCCATATCGGCGCCAAGGCATTCCATCTGGACGACGAAATCGCCCCAGGTCTTCTTCACGCACTCGATATTGCGGACCATGGTC
>JAPLNA010000004.1 GCA_026693065.1 Planctomycetota bacterium | reverse complement strand
GTTGTTCATGTGGCCGGCGGCATGTCCGCCGCCAACGGACTACTCACGGTGGTGGGCGAAGGCCGGACGGCCCTGGCGGTAGGCGCCATGGACATCACGCTGCACGCCTCGACGCCCTGCGAGTACTTCTACTTCTGGCTCGATGACGGGGCCAGCACCGTCCACTACAAGGCCACGGGCGTCAACGCCACGGGGACAACCGACGTCCCGCAGTTCGCCAGTATGGGTCCCCGGATCATCAAGCTGGCGACGCCCGCCACGACGATCAGGTTGTGGGGCACGGGAATCCTCGGAAACGTCAACTGGATCGCAGGCAACTGAGTTCTTTACCAGCACCAGCACCACCACCATGGCACTGACGAAACGACTTCAGATGATCGAGTTGGCCCGGGAGTTCGCCAAGAACCCGCCGGCCAACGTGCCGCCGAAGTTCCAGGCGGCCCTGGACGCCCTCGTCGCGGCGTGGAACAGTTTTACCAGGGCCCAGAAGAAGAACCATCGGGAGAACGTGCGGGACGAGCAGGTGGCCGCCATGCCTCCGGAATGGCAGGCACGCTTCGCCACCGCCATCAACGCTGACATCGCCGCCGACACGGAGGTGCAGCCGTGACCGTCAAACGCTGGACAGGCCGGAAAGGCACCGGATCGGATACGGCCGGCAACTGGCTCGCCGGCGCGGTTCCGGTGGGTCAGGGCTCTGCCTTGGCGATCACCGCCGCGTCCTACGACCGCGACACGGGCACCATCACGATCACCGCGCCCGGGCACGAGCTGTCGGCGACGGATTCCGTGCGGTTCGCCGGCTTTGGGGGCTTCTGGTCGGTGCTCAATTGGACGAACCCGGGCAACCTCCTGAATCTCAAGGTGGCCTCGGTCAATGGTAACGACTTCACCATCACGAACTTTGATTCCATTCTCCTGACCCAGGCCCACGGCGATCTGGCCGCCGCCACGGTCCAGTTCATGGGCGACGACGTCCAGATGCTCAAGGACGACATGGCCTACGCCTCGACCGTGAACATCACGGCCATCACGAAGGCGACCAAGGCGGTCGTGACGTGCGGTGCTCACTCCTACCTCGCCGGGGATAACGTGACGATCGCCGGCGTGGCGGGCATGACGCAGATCAACGGGGCGCGAACCGTTGATTCCGTGGATGCCACGCACGTCACCCTTACGGTGAACTCGTCGGCGTTCAGCACCTACACCAGCGGCGGCACGGTCGCCCCGAATCCTTCCTACTGCCAGTCCGCACCCGCGGTATCGACCACGATCAATTCCCTGGTGGCCACTACGGCGCATACGTGGACCTCCTCACCGAGCACCCCGAGCATCTACGGGACCAACGGCGGGAACGTCAAGATCGCCTCCATCTTCAATCTCACGGAGGATGAGGGCATCGTGTCGCTGCAGTCGGGGTCTCCGGTGGGCGGATACGGCTCCATGCCGACTCTGCTGTCCGGATGCGTCGGCGTGTGGGCGGGCCCACCCAACTGGACGAGCTCGCCGTACCGGTCCCTGGCCATCAATGTGAATCTCGGCGCCACGCTCACGATCAAGGCGTTGGCGCCCAATCCCAACTACGCACTGGGCAGCCAGGGCACGGGACTGCACCCCAACTCCGTCATTGGCGGGCACGTGGTGATCGACCCGGCTTCCAGTGCGGCGTACCGCCTGAATGGCGTCCTCGCGGCCGGTGCGGTGCTGGACGTAAACGTGGCGACGAACTTTCTCTGTTCGTGCAGCCTGATCGGACCGTGCACCGTCAATATCAACACGCCGCTCTTGTGGCAAATCGGCGGCGGCACGGCCAGCCTCCACGGGAAGAACTCCGTCATCAACGCCAACAGCCCGTTGGCGATGACATGCTTATCTCTGAGCGAGGCGATCAAGAGCGATATTACGATCAACGCCAAAGCCCCTCTGACCCTGGCGAACTTCACGGCGGCCGGGGCCAAGGCCATTGCCATCACCGGGATAACCAAGGCGGCCAACGCCGTGGTGTCGGGCAGCTTTGGGTGGGGTGATTACCCGGCCGGGAGCACCGTGACGATCAGCGGCGTGCAGGGCATGCCCGAGATCAATGGAATCCAGACCGTCGTGGCGTCGGATGCATTCACCCTGACGCTCGCCGTGAACAGCACGGGGTTCGGCACCTGGACCTCCGGCGGGACCGTCAATACCCCGCCCGCCACCCTGTCGGTGAACTCCTACGGCTACGCGGTGACGGAGATAGACGTGAGCGGGACGATCGTAGTCAACGGCGTGGCGCCCAACGCCCCCCTGACGCGGAGGCGAACATGAGTCGCCTCTCTGATATCGCCCAGGCCGTCGTGGACGCCCTGAACAGGGCGCCCCAGCCGTTCGCCGAGGCGTTCACGGCCATGCGGTCGTACCGGCCCCAGTTCGACCTGGAGGACATGACCACGCTGCACGTGACGGTCGTGCCCCGGACCCGGGATGGCAGCACACCCACCCGCGGGACCGCACAGGACAAGATCGTCATCGACGTGGCGGTCCAGAAGCGCCTCGATGAGAAGGTCGCCGACGACGGCCAGATCGACGCCCTGATCGACCTGGCGGAGCGGATCGCCGACTTCCTGGCTGCCTCCGGCCCGTACGCGGGCGCCCGGTGGGTGTCGGACGAGAACGCCCCGGTCTACTCGCGGGAGCACCTGACTTCGCTGCACCAGTTCACCACCGTGGTCAGTATCAGCCTCGTCCACATGCGGGAGCGGGACCATGGATAGCGTCGCCCAGGTCAAGAAGCTGTTCTTCGACAGCAAGGTCGTGACCGACTCGGTCGACCGTGCCACGCGGAAGGTGTTGTCGAAGTTCGGTGCGTTCGTCCGGCGTAGCGCCAAGAGCAGTATCCGCAAGCGAAACGCCGCCAGTGCCCCCGGCTCGCCGCCCAGTTCCCACGCCGGCCACCTGAAGCGGCTGATCTACTTCAGCTACGACCCCGGCCGCCAATCCGTCGTGGTGGGCCCGACGCCGTTCAATACCTCCGTCGGCATTGCCCCGCCGCTACTGGAGTACGGCGGGACCACCACGGTCAAGGTCAGGGAGCGGTGGAGCGGCAAGACCAAGAAGAAGTCTGCCACGTATCGGGCTCGTCCGTTCATGACGCCCGCGTTCGAGAAGGAAAGACCCAAACTGCCGTCGATGTGGGCCGACTCGGTCAAGTGATTTGACCAGCACCCGGCCCGGAAGGAGAGCAACGCATGGCCAACTACGTACTCGGCATGAACGCGAAGATTTACCAGGGCGCCGCGGGGGCTGCCCTGGCCAGCCTGACGGAGATGTCGAACGTCAAGGACGTGACCGTCAACCTGGAGGCCGGCGAGGCCGACGTGACCACGCGGGGCAACAGCGGCTGGCGGGCCAAGGCGCCCACCCTCCGCGAGTGCAGCATCGAATTCGAGATGGTGTGGAAGCCTGGCGATACCGGGTTCGAAGCCGTGAAGACCGCTTACCTGGCCGGAACGTCGATCGAACTGGCGGCCCTGGACGGCGGAAAGGCAGTCTCGGGCAGCCAGGGACCCAAGGGGAGCTTCTCCATCACCGCCTTCTCGCGCAAAGAGGCGTTGGAAGAGGCCATCACGGCCTCGGTGACGGCGAAGCTCGACGTCTGGGCGGAATGGGTCAAGGTCGCGTAACCAAGCAGACACCACGCCGCGCGATACCGGGCGGTGACATTCACAGAGGAGAAAACACATGGCAGACCTGGTAATCACAGCCGCCAACGTCGTCAAGGCCGACGGTGCGGAGACCGCGACCGAGACCGCCGGCGAGGCGATCACCGCCGGTCAGACGTTGTACCGGCACACGGACTCCAAGCTCTACAAGGCCAAGGACGATACGGCGGCGCACGCGGCGGCTATCGGCGTGGCCCTCAACTCGGCCTCGGCCAACCAGCCGGTGACGTACGTGAAGTCCGGCGACTACAACCCCGGTGCTGCGGTCGCCGTCGGCACGTTCTACGGCGTCACCGACACGGCCGGCGGCTTGGGCGTGATCTCCGACCGGTCATCTTCCGACTTCGTGACGGTCGTCGGCTACGCCACCACGACCAGCAACATCAAGGTCGCCATCACACAGACCGGCGTGGCGGTGGCGTAACGCGCCATCGGGAAGGGAGTGACGCATGCGTCAGTTCAAGGACAACGCGGGCCGGACCTGGACAATCGCCGTCAACGTCGACTCGATCAAGCGGGTCAAGGCCCTGGTGAAAGACGACGACGGGGATCCGGTCAATCTCCTGGCCGCCGTGGAAGGGCGACTCCTGGAGAAGCTGGTCGAAAGCCCGATCCTCCTGTGCGACGTGGTGTACGCCCTGTGCAAGCCCGACGCCGACACGCTGAAAGTCTCGGACGAAGACTTCGGCCGCGCCATGGCCGGCGAGGCCATTGACGGTGCGACGGCGGCGTTGCTGGAGGATCTGTCGGATTTTTTCCCGGCCAGCAAGCGGCCGATGCTCCAGACGGCCGTGAAGAAACTGGCCCAACTCCAGCAGATCGCGCTGGACGAGGCGGTCAAGCGGCTGGAGAGCCCGATCCTCGAGCAGCGTTTACGGCAGACGATTGCGAACGACTTATTTGGCGACTTGCCGGCCTTGTCGGTGTCAACCCAGGCCCCCTGACGTTGAGGGAGCTGTGGTGGATGGCCGACTTTCGCAACCGCGAGGACTGGGAAAGGACGGCCAACGTGATGGCACTGATCGCCAACTGCAACCGGGACCCCAAGAAGCGTCCGAGCCCCTACGGGCCGGGTGAGTTCGGGCGGTATGCCCGGGCGACGTCGACCGGCGGGATCACAGTGACGAAAGAAACCATCGGCCTGATGCGGGCCGAGTTCGAGAACAGTGTTTCACAGAACAGGAAAGGATGACTGTCATGAGAAAGAGCAACGGATTGGTCACGGTGCTGTTCGTGCTGTGCCTGCTGCTGGTGGGCGCCACCGCCGGCTGCGGGAACGTGTACCTCTGGGGCGAGGGCGCCACGGCCTGCGAGACGTCCACGATGGACGCCTACCTGGCCACCCAGAAGGCATCCTCCGACACCTGCATGCCCGCCTGGGGCAAGGCGTACATGGAGGAGAACTTTCGCCAGTGGCGTTACTTCGTCCGCTCGGCTCGCAAGGACACCAACTGGGGGCCCAAGTTGCCCACCGAGGTCCAGGCTCAGACGACGACGGCGGCGGGTCAGTAACCAACGGCGCGGCGGTGGTCATGCACGTGCCCCCCCGTGGGGGTGCGGCCCCGACACCCGTGTGAACAACGAAAGGATGGTGGGTGATATGTCTGCAACATCGGATTGGAGCGTTCAGGTGGAGAACTTACTGGCCCTCGTGCCCGTCGGCCAGCGCGACGCGGCGGCGGCGCTGCTGGCGCAGTACGGCCCGCGGCTGTTCGAGATGGCGAAGGAAGACGCCCTGGGCTACCTGCGGCGCCTGATGGCCGGCGACCTCCAGGTCGTACTGGAGCTGGACGCCAAACTGTCGGACGACGAGTTCATCACCAAGGTCAAGGCCAATACCGCCCGCTGGGAGGCCGTGGCCAACTACAACGTGGTCCGCGAGGACCTGAAGAACGAGATCCTCCTGAAGATGGCCCCGGTCGTGTTGTCCGTGCTGGCCGCCCTGGTGGGTCTTTAGCGAGCGTGACAAGGAGAACACCATGAACAAGATTCGAGACTTCCTGAAGGGTAAGAAGACGTACGTCACCGCGGCGATCGGGCTGCTGAGCGCTCTGGCGGCCTGGGCCGACGGGCAGGTCAGCGGTACGGGCGTGCTCGTGGCGGTCTGGGCGGCGGTCCAGGCCTGCACCATCCGGGCCGGCATCGCCACCGAGGTCCAGAAGGCCCAGCAGTAGCGGGCGTCGGTGTGGTGTGGGCGGTGGCGCAAAAAACGGCGATCGGACGGAGGGGGAGCCGCCGATCGCCAAGTCACCCAACTATGGGGAGAGTTGGGCAAACGCACTGTACCTTCCGCCGCTGATCCAATCAAGGTAAACGACGATGGCCGACACACAGGGAATCCGAGCCGGCCGGGCGTTCGTGGAGCTGCTGGCCGACGACAGTAAGCTCCAGGCCGGTCTGAAGAAAGCCGCCGCCCGGCTCAAGGGTTGGGGCAAGGCCGTCACCGGGGCGGGCAAGAAGCTGACGATGATCGGCGGGGCCATTGTCGCCCCAATGATGCTGGCGGCCCGCGCCTTCGCCAGTTCCGGTGACCAGTTGGCCGAGATGTCCGCCCGGACCGGGGCCAGCGTGGAGAGTCTTTCCCTCCTGTCCTTCGCCGCCATGAAGACCGGCGTGGACATGGAGACCCTCGAAACCGGCATCAAGCGGATGCAGAAAACCCTGTTCCAGGCGGCCACCGGCTCCAAGTCGGCTCAGAAGGCCCTGGGAATGTTGGGCCTCACGATCGCGGACTTATCCGGCCTGAGCCCTGACGAGCAGTTCCAGGCCATCGGCGACCGGCTCAGTCAGATCCAAGACCCTGCGATCAAGGCCGCTCTGGCCATGCAGATCTTCGGCAAGGCCGGGACCGGGATGCTGCCCATGATGGAGGGCGGGGCGGCGGCCTTCCAGCGATACCGCGACCGGCTGGCCGAACTGGGCGGGCCGACCACCACAGCGTCCGCCGAGGCCGGTCATGAGCTGTCGAAGACCATGGAAGATCTTCACTTCGCGACCGGCCGGGCCACGAAGAGCATCGGGGCGGCCTTGGCTCCTGTCATCACGAAGATCACCAACGACATCATCCGCATCACGGTCGCGGCGACGGCCTGGATCAAGGCCAACCAGTCGATCGTGGTCGGCTTGTTCCAGGTGGCGAAGTACGTCGTCATCGCCGGCACCGCCCTGGTCGTGCTCGGCTACGCGATCAAGGGTCTGGGCGTGGCGATGCTGGGCCTGCGGGCGGCGTTTGCTGTAGTCAACGTCGGCATTCAGGCCCTGGTGGGCACGCTGGCTTTCCTGGTCACGCCCTTCGGCATGGTCGTCGGAGCGGCGATCGGCCTGGGCGCTGCCCTGCTTCTCTGCACGGAGGTGGGCTCTCAGGCCCTGACCTGGCTGGGCGAGGCGTTCGCGGGGTTGTACGACGACGCCGTGTATGCCTTCGGCGGGATCGCAGACGCCCTGTCCGCCGGCGATATCGGTCTGGCCGCCAAGATTCTCTGGGACACGCTCAAGGTGTGGTGGCTGACGGGCGTGGCCGCGATCCGGGAGACGTGGGCCACAGGCCTGGGCGGCATGGGTGCCTTCTTCGCCAAGGTCTGGGGCGGCGTTCGGTTGATCTGGGAGAACGTCACCAACGGCCTGTGCATCGGGTGGGTCGAGACGATTGCCGCCCTCAAGCAGGGCTGGGCGTCCTTCTGCGGGTGGGTGGCCAAGGCGTGGGTGAAGACCTCCGGCTGGCTGGAGAAGGCGTGGAACAGTACGAAGGAACTCTTCGGCGGCGACAGTGCCGAGGAAGCCAACAAGGAAGTCGACCGGGAAACCGAGATGGTCGTCGCCGGCGTGGACGAAGAAGTCGCCGCCCGGAAATCGGCCATCGAGGCCAAGAGGAAGGCCCAGCGTGAAGCCGGCCAGAAGATCCACGATGACGAGACCAACAAGATCCTCGACGAGACGATGACGGCCGAGAACGCCGCCCGGGACAAAGACGCCAAGGCCCTCGCCGAGGCGAACGCGAACCTGGCGGCGGCCAAGAAGGTCCGCGACGCCGATATCGCCGCCGCCAAGGAGAAGAAACGCCTCGCCGACGAGGAGCGGGAGAAGAAAAAGAAGTCCGCACCCGACACCAAGGCCATGGCTGAGAAGCTGGCCGCTGGTCTGGCCGCGAATGTGAAGAACGGCGGCCTGGCCGATATGGCGTCGGCGGCGGGCGAGGCCAAGGGCACCTGGAACGCCAGTTCCGTCCTGGGACTCCAGGCCGCCGGTATAGACGAGCGGCTCAGGGCAGCCGCCGAGGCGACGGCGGATGCCACCGAAGAGACGGCGTCGAACACGGCGGCGCTCCTGGCACAGAACGGGTTTTCAGCGTGAGGGTCCACGATGGTCGTTGCGATAAGTGAACTCATCGATTCGCAGGAACTCTCCGGCGGGGCGTACACGCTCAAGTACACCGCCACCGGCAGTACCGACCCCGAGGCCATTCACGACGCCGTATTGGCCGGTACCCCCACGCTTTTCAAGCTCCGCGTCCGAGATCCCGACATTGCCATCGCCCCCGTCTACGTGGACACGGTGACGGGCGTTGGCCGGTGGGATGTCACCGTCAAATACTCGTTCTGCCCGCGGAAGATGCCGTTCGATACCCAGGCCATCAAGATCGACACCGCCGGCGGCACGCAGCACGTCACGCAGGCCATCGAAACCTCAGGTTCCTACGCCGCTGTAAACGGCGGAGCAAAACCGTGGCGCTGGGCGGGCGGGCCAATTCCGTAGCGCTCTTGGACAAGGACTCCCGTAGTTTCGGGCGGGGTGGAATAGGCCATCCCCGACGACGGGAGTCAGACAGGAGTGTATACGGACATGGAATTACGGACAGACATTCGACGAGCGGTGTTGGTGGAAGGGATCTCCAAGCGGGCGGCGTGCCGACGTTTCAAGGTTAGCTGGGAAGCCCTGATACGGATCCTGACCAAG
>JAPLNA010000003.1 GCA_026693065.1 Planctomycetota bacterium | reverse complement strand
GAGCGGAGGGCCCCTTGAGCGGACCCTTCGATAAACCTTTAGGCCCGCAGGCCGACCCCGACAGGGGGAAAGGTTTACGATAAAGGGTCTGCGTGGGCCCGGAGCGGCAAGAAGAAACCCAGACGGCAAGAACACAGCACGCCATTCGGCAATTCCAAGGGGATCCCCTGCAGGGCCTTGGATTACCGGCATATCGCACGTACCTCTTTCTCAATATAGTCGGTTTTGTGTACAGGCGCTAACCACTCATTCGACAATCGATTACAGAGGACCGGGGTGTACACTAAAGGCACTGCTCCCTCGCCCGAGCGAGGCATTTACTGTACAGGATTAGTGAGCGCCTTCGGCGGCGGAAAGACGCCCGCTTGCGTCCGGAGATCCCGGTTTCTTTCCTCGACGGCTCGGCATTCGGGCCCAAGCCAGCCACCACGCGGCCAAGACCGCCACCGCCTGCCGTAGGGGCACAGTTGGTCGCACGACTGATCCTGCCTCACCGACGGGACCCCGGGGCGAGAATGATCGGCTGTGGCGGTCCAAGGCCAGAAAAAGCGGCGCTGTCAGAGAGCCAGGCGGAGTGGGCGTGGCTGACGGATTCGGTCGACTTGCTCGGCAAGGGTCTCACACGCCCGCCAGGTCGGGGGCATACGCCCTGGGGCCGCACTCACTGGTCGTCGCGATCGCCGTCCGCGCCTGAACGGGTCTGGCAGCTTGCTACCTCCGGACACACAGCCCGGAGGCTGGCAGCACCGTGCGCCTTCGGGGTACAACCCGAGCGGCCCGACGCAGTCGCGCCGACCGCGTGCCGACCTGGCTGGGAATCGCTTTGCGCTTCGGGGGCCCGCGCAGCACACCACACGGGCCCCCTGGCTAGACCGCAGTAGTCTTTACCGTCACGCCATTCCGCCGGAACGCTCTTCGGATCATTCGTCGTCCGGAACCGCCGCCGGAAGACAAAATCATCCGAACCCCCTGTGGCCGCTCGCGGATCACCTGGAGCATCCGCAAGGCGGCATCGGCCGGCTGGCGGACGCCCTGCTCCCAGCTTTGCACCGTCTTGGGCGACACGTTCAGTGTGGGGGCGAACACCGACTGCGACATCCGAAGCCTTTTCCGCAACTCGGCGATCCGCTCCGCCTCCGCCTTGGGAGGCGGCAGCGGCAGCGTGGTCGTCTTGAGGCTCAGCCCGCCCCGCGAATAGGCGATGCTGCCCTCCAGGCACGACTTGATCTGCTCGAATACACTCATGGTCTTGCACTTGTTGCTCAGCTCTGTCTCCTGCCTCTGGTTCGGACGGTCGCCAGGGCCTCGAATGCCCCCACGCTGGCACTGGCCGGACGGCCCCCCCACCCCAGAACCCACCACCGCACGTTCGTCTCAGCCGATTCCGCCGTGTGTGTGCCCTTTCCGACACCAAACTGTCAGCGGGGTCAGGTTCCCGAGGAAGATTGCCTTCGGTCCCAGTTCACTTGGCGGCGGCGGGCTTCTCCACCTTCTGCTTCATCACTCGCCCGGCCTTGAACCTGACCTTACGCCGAGCCGGGATCTGGACGCGTTCGAGCGTCCTGGGGTTCTGAGCCAGCCGGGCAGCACACTGCCTGGTCTCGAAGACCCCAAAGTCGCGGAACTCCAGCCGATTGCCCTGGGCCAGTTCGTTGATCACCTCGTCCAGAAAGCACTGGACGACGTCCTTGACCACCATGGCCCTCAGATGGAGCTTGCCGGCGATCTGATCCACCATGTCCTTCTTCGTCACGTTCCGCATTCTTCACCGCCCTCTTCAATCGGGACTATTCGGAAGATGATGCCAGCACGATAAGGCCGTTGGACCGGGGCGTCAATAGGCATCGACTGGTTGAGATGCGAGCCTGCCGACAACTGGAGAGCAACGGGCCTCGCGCGGCCCGGATGGAGTTCTCGGCAGGGACAGGTCTCCTCTGACCCAGCGAGGTCGCTCGGGGAGGTTGTGGATAATTCTATTATTCGTTACTTGTGTTTGACGCTGTTTGCCGATAATATACTTGTGCCATGAAGAGACGGCTTGGACATCTAGAAACCCAGGTGCTCGCCTACACCCAGATGCGACAGATGCGGACGATCCGCACCGGCGAATTGGCCGGACCCCTGCGCCTTTCCCTTCAGCAGGAGCAAGAGGTCATCGCCCGGCTGGCCAGGGGAGGACTGCTTGCCAGGGTCCGCCGCGGCTTGTACCTGGTGCCCCCTCGGCTACCCCTGGGCGGGATCTGGAGTCCGGATCCCATTCTGGCCCTGAGCGTACTCATGGAGGACCGAAGCGCCCGCTACCAGATCTGCGGCCCCAACGCCTTCAACCGCTACGGCTTTGACGAACAGGTGCCAGCGCGGTGGTACGTCTATAACAACCGGCTTGGGGGAGATCGCACGGTCGGCACCGTGGAGATGACCCTCATCAAGGTGGCGGACGCCCGGCTAGGCAACACCGAGAAGGTTAGAGCGGCGGAAGGCATAGAACCCATCTATTCCTCGCGTGCGCGGACGCTCGTGGATGCTGTCTATGACTGGTCGCGTTTCAACGGCCTGCCACGAGCATACAACTGGATTCGCTCGGACCTGGCGTCTGGCCGAACTTCTGCGCCTGACCTGGTCCGCGCGGCGGTCAAATATGGCAACCAAGGGACCGTGCGGCGAATCGGTTTTCTGCTGGAACAAGAAGGGGCGTCTCGGTCACTGCTGGCAGCCTTGCAGCGGAAACTGCGCTCGGCCACCAGTGCCGTCCTGTGGAATCCAACCGGCCCCAATCGCGGCACGATCAATCGCCGCTGGGGAGTGATTCTCAATGAACCGAAGTGACGTGCCAGGCATCCGTCTCCATGAGGATGTGCCCCTCTTCCGTGAGGCCCTGTCCTTCACCGCCGCGCGGACGGGCTTCCCGGCCGGCCTGATCGAGAAGGACTACCTCTGCACCGTCCTGCTGGCGTACCTCGGCTCCGTGGACGGCGAGCACGTCTTCAAGGGAGGAACCTGCCTGGCCAAGGTCTACGGCGAGTTCTACCGGTTGAGCGAGGATATGGACTTTGCCATTCCTATGCCACCCGAGGCATCCCGGGCCGAGCGGAGCAGGAAGATCGCCACGCTCAAGCACGCAATCTCACGCCTGCCAATTGGTGCCGGCTGCTTCGGTTCGGTCACGGCGCTACGGGGGGCCAACGACTCCACTCAGTACCTCACGGCTGTCCGCTACGCGTCGCGCGTGGATGGCCAGGATCAAACGCTTCAGATCGAGGTCAGCCTAAGGGAACTGCGGTTGCGTCCGGTCGCGACGGGTATGGCTAGGACGCTGCTCCTTGATCCGGTGTCCGATAGACCGGCTGT
>JAPLNA010000002.1:30818-34005 GCA_026693065.1 Planctomycetota bacterium | reverse complement strand
GAAGGCAAGCGAGTATTTTGCGATTGCACGGCCATAGCGTTGTTCATGGAGCTGACGCCTCCGCCACGGCGCCTGCGGCTAACTGCATAGCCAGAAGGGGGGCACCGGCTAGCGATGCGTCCGCTTGTACGCCTACGCCGAGTACATAAAGATACTGGACGAGAGCACACGGCCCTTGCCACGGCCGTAGCGACAGAAAAGAGAAAAGTCACCACCAGCTTCTCTTCTCTTAGTCAATGCCGCCGCGTCAGATCTCTAAGCCGAACAGGTTGACGTTCCGAGGAGGAAGCCGGAAGTCGGTGGATGCCGCAAACAGTTGAGTGAAGAAGTTCTGGCCAGTAAGCGTTCCCTGAAAGATTCCGGCAATCGGCCCAAGCAACGATTCAGTTGGAATGTCTGCTCTGATCAGGGGCACGGTTACCTCTAACAAACTCGCACTCCCGCCTATCTTCTTCACGTAATCTGTCGAGTCCAAAGAGAACATGACGCCATCGATGCCCGGCTTCGTAACGTCGACTGATATGTCAACAGGCCCGGCCATAATAGACACCGACGGGTCCAACTTCCAGGTAGCAGGGTCATCGTTTGCGTCGACATACCCATCGCCGTTGGCGTCCGTCAACCCCATCGTTGTGACACCGACACCAGCCTCGATGGGCCCCCATGCAAAGTGTGTGAGATGGTCCTTCAATTGCACCGGCACTTCCGCCGTAACGCCCGGCCCTTCAATGTTCGCCTGAATCCATACAGTCGTATAGTGTTCCGCGGCATCAAGCGTCAAACCGGCGAGGTCGGCCAGATCAAACGAGATGCTAATGCCGACCTTGACGGCATGAGCATCTAGCTTAATCGTATAAGGCAACTGGAAGCTCGCCCCATATTCGATAGACGCATCAATCGTGAACAGCGGTTTCTCCAGGCTGTCGTTGATCAACGAAGTCGCCCAGCTTTGGAAGCTCGACCATGCGGTGCCCCATCCGCCCTGCGGTGCATCTGTGACCGAGGGGCTGACCGTAAAGTAGTAGTCGCCTGTCGCCGTGGTTGAGGAGGCCGCAAATTGGAGGTAATAGACGCCTTCCGCCGTTGGGGTAAACGTGACTTGCTTGCCGCTCCCTCTTGCGAAGGAGGTCGAAGCAACGACTGTGTGGGCTTGATCATAAACTTTGACGGTCCCACTCGCCAACTTCGATCCGGCCGGAGCCCCGGTCGTAACGGTATACGTGACGCCAGCATGAGCGTTGATTGCGACGACGTCTACATCGCGAGCCATATCGATATGGGCTGGCACCTGGACGTTGGGGCCTACAAGGCGAGCGTTGTCCAAGGAGTTTGGCAAATCATCCGTGTTGAAGTCAACGGCTAGGTTGTAGACGCCGGTGCTACCTGCCTCGCCCGTGACGCGGATATAGTACGTGAAACCTGCCGAGGCGCCCACATAGACTGAAGGATCATCAGTTGCCCCGTGTCCCTGGTCAGTGCCTTTTAGTATAACGCTCGCCCCAAGACCGAGATTGAACCAGCCAAGATTCTCCTCCCATACAGCGACAGAAGCGTTGAGACTTGACGAACGCGAGTCGACTGTAACGCTAAGGCTACCTGCGGTGTTCTTAGGCGCGATGACTTTGTAGTAATCTGCCTCCCCGGCGGGGCTGATTGACTGGCTTGTGATGTTCCCGTCACCAGTGTTTGGGGCCAGCGCAACGGTGTGCGGTGTGGGGTCCGCAGTGTCTATATCCAATTGGAACGATCCCGTTGTCCCCCTCGCCCCGCTTACCATGATGTAATACACGCTGCCCGCAGTAAGTGTTGTGGCTAAGGTGCTGTCTGATGAAAGCAGATCGTTATCGGCCCATGCCACACGGTTGCCGGATGAATCGTAGACAACAAGCAGAGTGTCAAGGTCACCATCGGCGGTATCTGTATTGATTACGGCTAGCCCGTTCGCTTTCGGAACCAGGCGGTAAACCCTTTGGTCGGTGGCATTGTCGATTGCGCCTTGGACACTAGTCTTGCCCCATAGGTCGAGTTCTGTCCAGTCGTAGGCTAGACCTGCCAGATTCAACGGGGCCGGGACTCCCTTGAAATGCCCCCATACTCCAACGACCCCGTTCGCACCAGTCACCTGATTGCCAGCAACGTCCCACACGTTGATCTGCCAGCCCCAGTCCTTGAAGCCCAAGGATGATGTGGAGGGAACTGTCCATGATGTCGTCGTTGTCTCGGGGGAACTGCGGGTGTCAGACCACGGAAGCTGGTCTTCGCGCACAACCACCTGGTACTTCCAAGCATTGGGCACTGCTGTCCACTTAAACGTGGGGGAGTTGGTCGAGAGCTGCTGACCTTCGACAGGTGCCACGAATGTCGGGACTGTAGGGGCGACGGTATTGATCGTGAAGCCGATGCTGGCCACCCCGCTAACCAAGTTCATGTTGCGAGCCTTGTCTTTCGCGGCGACATACAGAGTCCATGTTCCATCCGGTATCGGATCCAATAGGCCCGGCGACCAGCTATTGGTGGTCACCCAATAGTCATCGCCATCGGCCCCATCCGGAGTCGGATCGAGGTAGGACACATAGTACCCGGCCACACCGCTTTGGGTGTCTGCTGATGCAGCCCAAGTAAATGTTGGCCGGTTGACGTTCGTAACTCTGTCGCTACTCGACCGCCCCTTGTCGTCGGCAGAGGCCATCGCCGGAATGCCCGGTTTGCCCGGGGCGGTGGTGTCATGTGCCTTCAGGGCCGTGCTGTCGCTGGTGGTGCTCTTGCCCACCAAGTCATACGCCGTCACCATCCACGTGTAGTCCTTCTCCCAGGCGAGCGGCGTTGGCAGCACCTTACTGGTCCCGGTCACGTCGCCTTCCCACAGCGTCGCATGCAGGTCCAGGATGCTGGCCGATTGCACCTTCACATGGTAGTAGCTGATCCCGCTGCCGGTCCCGTCGCTGGGGGCTGTCCAACTCAGCATCGGCGTCCGCGAGCCGGTCTCACCAGCGGAAGTCGGTGACGGTGAACCGGTGCTGCTGAGAACCAGTCCCGTCGGCTCGCCCGGGGCGGTGGTGTCCAACTTCGGGCCGATCGCCACCTTCACCCCTTGGTTCCCGGCGTTGTCCACCGGAGCGAACTCGACCGTGTTGGAACCTTCCTTCAAGGTCGGGTCCGTCAGGCCAAAGGTCCAGGACGTGCCCGT
>JAPLNA010000002.1:30210-30782 GCA_026693065.1 Planctomycetota bacterium | reverse complement strand
ACCCAGATGCGGTAGCCCTTCAACCCCGATTGGCTGTCCGTCGCCGCCGTCCAGGTGAACGTCGGTGTGTTGTCGTTTGTCCAGCCGCTCGTGTTGGGACTGAACGCCAGATTCGTCGGCCCTGTCGGGGCCGTCGTGTCATGGGCCTTCAGGGCAACGCTGTCGCTGGCGGCGTTCTTGCCCACCAGGTCGTAGGCCGTCACGCTCCACTTGTACGGACGCTCCCACACCAAGGACGCCCCCAACGTGATGCTCGTCCCAGTCGTGTCCCCATGCCACAACTCCGGATAGCCCTGTAGCAGATCATCCCACCACACCGACACGTGGTAATTGCTGATCCCGCTGCCGGTCCCGTCGCTGGCAGCTGTCCAACTCAACGTCGGCGACTGCGAGCCGGTGTTGCCGTTGGGCAGCAGGCTCGTCGGCTTGGACGGGGCGGTGGTGTCCAACTTCGGGCCGATCGCCACCTTCACCCCTTGGTTCCCGGCGTTGTCCACCGGAGCGAACTCGACCGTGTTGGAACCTTCCTTCAAGGTCGGGTCCGTCAGGCCAAAGGTCCAGGACGTGCCCGT
>JAPLNA010000002.1:12036-30175 GCA_026693065.1 Planctomycetota bacterium | reverse complement strand
ACCCAGATGCGGTAGCCCTTCAACCCCGATTGGCTGTCCGTCGCCGCCGTCCAGGTGAACGTCGGTGTGTTGTCGTTTGTCCAGCCGCTCGTGTTGGGACTGAACGCCAGATTCGTCGGCCCTGTCGGGGCCGTCGTGTCAGAGGCTACCAGCGAGGCGTTATCGCTGCTAATAGAATTGCCGGCAGCGTCGTACGCCGTCACGCTCCACTTGTAAGGCCGTCCCCAGACCAAGTCCGCGCCCAGCGTTATGCCCGTCCCCGTCGTGTTCCCATTCCACAGTTCCGGCCAGCCTTGCGTCCAGTCGTCCCACCATACCGACACATGGTAGTAGTCGATCGCGCTACCCGTCCCATTGCTGGCGCCCCAACTTAGCGTTGGACGCTGACTACCGGTGTTACCGTTGGGCAACAGGCTCGCGGGCTTCGTTGGCGCGGCCGTGTCGACTGTGAAGTTTATGCTTCCCCAGTTGCCCCAGTTGCCAACATTGTCCTCGGCCTGAACCCAAAAGGTGTAATTGCCGTCCGAAAGCGTGCCGGGATTGACCGACGTGGCGGAAGTCGATCCGGATTTCACCACGGACCCCGACGAATTGGTGATCTCCCAGAAGTAGTCCTTGGTCCCCGAGGTTCCCGCACTGTTATACCCCCGATCAGCAGGCGCGTTCCATTGGAATTTGGGATTCGCATTCTTCGTGAGGTTATCCGTCTGGCTTTGGCCCGTGTCGTTTGTTGAATCGGGTGTAATATCGACGCCGCTCGGCGCATACGGGGCGTCGGCATCGATGTAGATGGTGTAGTAATAGGTTGGCCACCCCTGCTGGTCGCCGTTGGCGCTGCCGGACGACGGGTTACGGACAATGGAGCCCCAATTGCTATCCCCCATTGTTGTTCGGACGGTCGCTTTGATTGCGGTTGACGTGGACGGCGTATAGATACAAACGCCAATCGTGTGCGACTCAGAAGTGAGCCAGTCTGATCCGTCCCAGATGGTATCGTCCCCTTCAAACATGATGTGGGACGCCGTTGCTCCTCCGCTGGCCGTGTTAATCGAATCGCCCTTCTGCTTATACGTCGTTGAATTGGTTCCCTCACCGTCTGCTGAATAATAGAAGTCCGACGGGATGCTGATGCCCAGATTGCTGAAATACTGATAGCCGGGGAAAGAGAGCGTAATACCGCCGTGCCCACTGTTGTCAGCGCCGGTGTTTGTCCATCGGCTTTCGACCCAAACGTCCCGCGACGGTCCGACGATCTTGGACGTAGCATAAGTTGCACCGCCATTGCTGATGTCCTGTCCAGCCACGTCGAACCAGTTCAACGCTGGCGAGCCGCTCAAGAGCACGCGCGGTTCCAACGACTCAAGCATCGGGGCGTGGGCCACATGTTGGCGGAGCTGCATCTTCCTGCTGGATCGTTTTCGCCGTGCCATTGCGTCACTCCTTTTCAGGCCCCGGCTGCAGCGAACGCACATGCCGCCTGGCCCGCCTGGCCGATTGATACTCAGGCAACTCCGCGACGTCTTCTCCGGCAGCCCCGGAAATGAAGCGAGCCGCCAGCTACTACCCCGGTTGAGGGCCTGCGGCCGCCCTTCGACGAAGATTCGCCGACGGACTCCCAGGGAAGAATCCGCCAAGTGCGATGCCTCATCGCGCAGAAAATGCTGCAGTTCTCAACCAGAACACCCGCTTGGTCAGACCAAGTTTCAAGTTGTACGCCACGGTGGAATTCTCCCGCGCACAGGGGAAAGCGTCAACAACATTCGCAGCTTCATCGCACAATTTGATGCAGATTCTGCGCCAAGGTGTGTGCTATACCCCGGACACCTTGCCAGCCGTCGGCATGCATAAGCTTCGCCGGGGGCTCGACGATTCAGGTTATCCATGCTCCGGCCATCTCAGGTGGTTCAACGATTGCCCTCGGGAGCGGCTCGACGCTGGATGTTCCAGGTTTGAGCGTTTCATCCGCTTCGTCCCTTTATCTTGGCGGCGGGACGACAGTGGATGTGGCGGGTGACGGCGCTCTGTGACAACGGAGGGCAGCGAGTATTTTGCGACTGCACGGCCATAGCGTTCTTCATGGAGGTGACGTCTCCGCCACGGCGCCTGCGGCTAACCCGGAAGGGGAGGCCACGGAGCGCCGGGGTGGAGAAAGACAGCAGCGTCAATGCAGACATTTTTTTTAGCTATCAGCCAAGCAGCGAGGCCGTGAATAGTACCACCACGCCACGTTGGGGCGTGTTAACCCCCTAAACCCCTCAGAAGCCGTGTTGCCGAGGGCCCAGGCTTCAGCGAACCAGCCCCCTGAGGCCCCTGGGAACGCAGCTTCCCACGCTGGGTGTCAGTTGGCGGGACCGGTTCGTGGGTCGGGAGATAACGGGCATTGTGCGAACGAGTTACCCGGCGATCATCCCCCCGAGGTGGGCCCGTTTTGCCCGCCGATTACCACTGGCCGATCAGGCACTGTGCCGTCCGGCTGGCGCAGAACCCCAAGACCCTTGAACGCGTCCAAGTGCCGGCCAAACGCAAGGTCAAGTTCAAGGCCGGGCGCGTGATGAAGCAAAGAGTGGAGAAGCTAATCCCGGCCAAGTGAGCTGGCTGACCGATCCCCCGTGGTGGGTTGCAGGGCTGGAATCTTGCCGCAAAGGCCCGCTCTCGGCAAAAAGCGTAAAAAGCGTAACTCCTTCAGAATCAAGGACGACGGAGTTTTCGGGAGACACACCCCATGCGCACCGCGCCCCCTCAAGATTCCAGCCGGAGCGCATAGGACATCATCCGCACGTTATACGCGAGAGCAAACCCGATCGCTATCGCGAAGATGACTGCACAGAACCAGGACGAGATGGCCGCCCCAAGGAACAGAAAGCCCATGACGCCATCCGCGACGGTATAAAGGCCTAACACCACGACATTGGTCTTGTTGGATTTCTGCCGCATCATTCCGCGCATGAAGGCAATCGTGAACACCGGCAGCAGGAGAACCAACAACAGCCAGGCTAGCCCGCGGGTGAACCATGACGGTGTGGCGTCGTCGGCCTTCGGGGCAGCACTGTCCTTCATCCCAGCTGCGGAAGACACGCTTGGCTTGGCCGAGTCGTCCCGCTTGTACGTCTTGTTGAACACGGTTTCCCGGGATGTCACATCGCAAAGGGTCACTTCCACGTCGTAAGCGGCCCCGCCCGGCACGGACTCGAATCGCCGGACATTCCCGGCCAGGACGCCCTTGGCACCCAGGCTGTTACCCTCTCGGATCGCCTCATCCGCCGTCCCGTAGGCAGGCTCTCGCAGGCCCAGCTTCCTGCGCAGTTTCGTCGTCACGCCCCTGGACTCCAGATCGAAGACCCCGACGTATTCGAGTTTCGACCGGAGGCTGTCGGTGATGATGCCGCTGCCGTCCCCCTGAAACTGAAGCATGGCAACCTGCCGCAGACCTTTTCGACTGCCCTGCAGGTCGCGGGCGATGTCGGCAATGACGCTTTCGAGCGCCTTCGTGCGAGCCGAATCGATCCTGGGCTCTTCAGGCCCGACGTGTTGCCATGCCAACCAGCCGATTCCGCCGATCATCCCCAGCATGGCAACCTTGTGCACAATACCCCATAGCCTGAACATGATTGTCTCCATGCGGCCTCACGAAAAGGCCGCCGCCGCGGATGCCCGCCGTCAGTCGCCGCCCATCTCAGAGTCGTCCTCGCCCACGCCGGGAATGTCGCCGTGGGCGTCCCGGAAGGCTATGTACTTCTCCAGAAGGTCCGCCGACGTATTGGGTTTTATCTTGGTAATCGCACTATCGAAATCGGCCATGGTCACTACCTCTTCCAGTGCGATGGTCTTCCCGCTGGCCCTGGCTTCCTCCAGAGCCTTGGACTGCCTTCGGCGGGCACATTGCTTCGCCTCGGTGCAGACACTCCCCTCCTTGTCGGCGCCGAGCTCGGCGCCGCTGTATCCCTTGGTCCTGGCCGCGATCTCGTCGATATCGACGCTTGGGTGCAGGGGGACGTTTCGCATCGCATAGCGTATGACGCCCGCCCTGGCGGCTTCATCGGGCACCCCCACGTAGATGTGCACGCCGATTCGGCCGGCGCGGGTGACCGCCTCGTCCAGGACCCACGGCTTGTTGGTCGCCAACAACAGGAGCATGCAGTTCTTGTTGGTGCGAAGACCGTCCACTTCCACCAGAAACTGGTTGACCGCGTTGACCTTCTGGTTTCCTCGCCTCTGCAGCAGCGCGTCACACTCGTCGAGGAACAGGACCGCCCGCTCGTGCCGCCGGGCCTCGTTGAAAAGCGCGGCGATGTTCTTCTCCGTGTCCCCCACGTACTTGCTCTTCATCTCGCTCAGGACCACGTTGAAGAAGGCGGCATTCAACTCGCCAGCAATGGCCTTCGCCACAAACGTCTTGCCGTTGCCCGGCGGGCCATACAGGAGTACCCCGGCGCCAGGGCGAATGCCGAACCGGTCGTACACGTCGGGCTGCTCGAACGGCTTGATGACGCTCTCTCGAAGGATCCGCTTGACCTCGTCCAGGCCGGCCACGTCGTCCAGCCGAACGTCCGGCTTCTCGGTCATCTCGAACTTCGTCTCGGCACCCGTCGCCTCGTCACCCTCGCCCGTCTTGATCTTGTCGGCCGGCGTCGGCTCCGGTTCTGCTTTCTTCGCTTTCAGTTGCTTCTGGTACTTTTCCTTCAGTTTCTTCGCGTAATCAATCAGCCCGTCGGCGTCCTCGAGATAACTCCTGGCGATCTTGCCCTCGTGCTCTTCCGCGAGCTTCAGGCCGAATTCGGCGGCCTTGGCGGTGTGGTAATAGGCGGCCTTGAAGTCCTTGTCAGCAAGCGCCTTTTCCGCAGCGGCCTCGTGCTCATGCTTCTTGTCGACGTTGAATTTCATTCCTCATCCTCCAGAACCTCTTTGAGCCGATCCCGGAGAGTGGAGATCTTTTCCTTGTTGGTCGTTCCCTCCACGGTCTGCGGGGTCGCCTCTTCCGGAGCGAGCGAGTCGGCGCCTATTTCCACCGCGACTTCGCTCTCGAGCTCCGAGACCATGTCCTTCAGGCTCGGGACCGTTTCGGTCTCCTGCAGAGAGACCTCTTCCGTATCCTTCTCGTGCTCCCGCTCGATGATCGAGTCCACTTCCGTCTGGTCGTCGAAGGTTTCCTCCATCGCCAGCATGGACTCCTCGATATTGTCCGGGTCGATGTTACTCAGGGTCGCCAGATCCCGCATCGCGTCGGCCATCACCGCGTCGCTCTGGGTGGCCTCCATCCGCGTCTGACGGCTTTCCCAGAAGTCCACACGCCGTTCCAGCTTGCTTGCCAGCAGTTCCTTGGCCCGGCAGGACTTCAGCAGGTTCTCCGCCTGGGCCTTCTGCCCGCCGCGCAGGTACTCCTTCGCCTTGGCCCAGTCCGCGTCCCGCTTCAGGCGAATCTTCTTGACCTTGTCGCCCAACTCGTGGAGGGTCTTCTGGACCTTCCGATTTCCCTGGCGGGTCTGCCTTCGCTTCTCCCGCGAGACCTCTCGTTCCCGGGCCGCTCTCGACTTGAATAGGTCGCCGAATGCCATCTCTTGGTTCCTTTTCAATCGGCCATTACCAATGGCTCATTGCCTTACGCGGACAGTGGTCAACTATTCGTCACCTTCGTTCTCCAACTCTTCCATCAGGCGGTCCAGTTCCTTGCTCCGCTTGGCGACAGGCTCGGTGGTTTCAGGCTCCTTGGCCACCTCCCGCCCTTGGACAACCTCCGTGGCCTTGGTCTTCTCCTTCTCGTCGCTGAGGTCCAGCCCCAGGCTGGCCAGCATGTCCTCGGTCGTGACGTTCTCCTCGGCCTCGGCAAATTCCTGACCGGTCAGTTCACCGATAAGATCCTTGCGCTCTTCCGCATCGGCGATTGTGTCCTCCCTGACATCGAGCAGATTCTCTATGGTTTCGCTCTTGGCTGCGCTGCTCTGGGCGCTTAAGGTTTCCTCTGCTTTGAAAATCAGCGTGTCCAGTTCGCCCAGCCGGATCTCGAACTGGTTGTCCTGCTTTGTGAGCCCCTGCAACGGGCGCAGGATGGCCCGGAGTTCCCGATCCAGGATCATCTTCTTCGGGCCGGTCGCCGCATCGACCTCCTTCTTCTTGCTCCTTGCCCGTGCGCTGAGCCTATCGATCTGCTCCATCAAGCCTCGGCGGTCATCCAGGATCTCCTCCCGCTCGGCCCCGAACTGCCTGAGGGCCTCCTCCAGTTTGCGACGATCGGCGTCTTCAGGCGTTTCCCTGCGAAACAATCTGCCCAAGACACCTTTCTTTTTTTCTTTGTCTGGCCTGGCCATGCAAGACTACTCCTTCGACTCCGCGTATCGTTGAAGAAATCGGTCGAGGATTTCTCCCAGGTACGCAAAGACCAGCAGGATGAGGACCATCCAAAAATTGAAGGTTTTTCCCAAAATCCAGTCCCGAATGGTCCACAAGAACACACCAACCGTCGGGGTCAGCATGATCAGAAGATACCGCGTCAGCCCACGGGCCTTCAGGGTGCCGGCGGTGACCCCCGGTCCGCGCACCTTCTCAGGCGGGGTGATCGCCAGATTGGCGATCGCCAGGAGCCCACGATTTGTCCGGTACAACTGGTAGTCCCCGGTTTCCTGCAAGTCGAACATCGTCGTCTGGATCGACTCCCGGCAGTACGTCCCGTTCATCTTCTCGTAAAGCCACTTCAGATGTACCGGATTGCCGCTGTAAAGCTCATCGTCGATAATGGCCTTCAGCTTCCGGGCGCGATCGTCTCGCGTTTCCGGGCGAAGCCGGTCCAGGAATACCCGCATAGCGCTGTGGAGGGTGGTCTGTTCCGGCATGCGGAGCTCCCACTCGTCCTCCCGAGGGGCAAAACCGGAAAGGACCGTCAGGTGGTCGCCGCCCCGGGCGCTCCGGACCCCCTCGGGCCAAGGCCGGGCGCTCGCCATCGCCAGGTACGTGTAGGCCGGCATCGGGTGACCTGCCTCCCCTCGCCACCGAACGTATTCGGCATACAGAGCGTCAACGGTCTCCTGGGAGACGGGCCCGATGGCCGGATCCTGCCCTCGCCGAACAGTCGGCTGAGTCAGGAAGGCCACCACCACGTGGACCATCGCTCCCCGCGTCGAGAGTTCGTAGACCTTCACGAGGTTGGTTCCCGCAGCCACATCGAGCCACTCCTGGGGCACCTCGATGCCCTCGGGCAACCCGTAGGCACGCCGCACCATCTGCGAGGCTGCCTCGCTCAGGTCCCCGATCTCACTGACCCGGGAAATCTTCGGAACCCATGGCAGAAGACTCAGCCACAACGGTGCTCCCAAGTCGGGAAAAGGCGACCGCCGGGCGTCCTGGAGGTTGCGACTGACAGCCGCGTAGAATCGGCTCCTGATCGATCGTGCCGTCGCGAGAGCCTGCTTCAGAGACTCCGGCGGCGGTGATGGCAGCAGAATGCTGGCCAGAGCCGACTGGGTCCAGGCAAACCCCTTCTTCCCGAATTCCTCCCGGTTAGCGGCCGTGTTCTCCAGAAACGTGCCGGGGGCTTCCTGGTTGTACAGGACTCGCGTTTGGGCAGGGAGCAGCATGCCGTCCCTGTCCCGTCTATCCTTGCGCAAGACGCCGATGTACGGGCGAAATGCCGGGTCGATCCCCGGCTCGCTGTCGCCAACGGGGACGATGTCGGCCTCCTCGTGGGAGGAACAGGCCGCTCCGGCAACAGCGGCACTGGCCAGTCCCGGCCTGCCCCGGCCACTCTGGCCCCGTGCCTCTCGGGGCTCTCTGCTTGAGCCTGGCGACTCACAATCCGTCATCTTGCGTCAACTCCTTCGGCCAGTCACATTGGCTCCCTGACGAAACCGCGCACATCTTCGGCCCGTGCGAACAACCGCCTTCCTGTGCAGTAGGCGCGAGTACGAGCCAGTCTCGTTCCGGCCCACGGCCCATCGTGATGTGCGTAACACAACGACAGTAAAAGAGTACCCGCCTCCGGCGAGAGAGGCAAGCGCAATCTGGGGGCACAAACATGGAAAATTCCTTCCCGAGTTTTTCATATCAAGTTTCCTCTTGTCGCCCGGCGACTTGCAGGATAGACTCTGATATTTGTGCGGCCCACTGGTTTCGTCTGCCGTCGGCCGCAATGTGAAAATCGAAGTGGACAGGCCGGAAGATGCGCAGGCTGTACGGATAGCCGCCTACTGGCGGACCATGGACCGAGGCACAGACGGCTTCAAGTCGCGGGCGAGGCTGGCGGATACTTGTTCGTTCTGTTGGGCGCCCGCGGCACGGCGCCGCCAGTTCAGTCCCCGGGTGCAGCAGTCAGGAGATAGACCAGATGGCCATGCCGAAAGCTGAAAAGGTAAAGGGTCCGACAAAGCCCCTCGCCGACGTGAACGTGGTTCCCCAGGAAAACGGCACGAACAAGATTGTCGTGTGCGTGATGCCGGACCCCAGGGCCTTGTCGGGCGAGCGAGAGTCGACGAGCGTCATCGCCTTGGACGCCTCCCTGTCCATCAAGCAGTGGTTCGGCACGCCGGGGCCGTTCATGTCTCAGCCCAACCCGATGGAACCTGTGGCCAGGAAGCTTGGCGAGATCCTGAGTAATGCCGTCAAGAAGGAAGAGGTCCGTTTCTTTTACTGGGCCCTGGGCGGCGGGCAAGACATCGAAGAGATGGGGACGGTCAAGGGCGCTGACATCCCCAAGACGGAGTTCATCGGGCCCAGGACGAAAAAATGGGGCAAAGGCACGCACATGCTGCCGGCCATCAAGGCCATCGTGGAGCCCCCTCCAGGCGCACAGGCCATCGCCTGGGTTATGGGGGTCATCATCACCGACGGGATCATCGAGGATGAAGAGGCGTGCATGGCGTACTGCATGGAACTGGGCCGATGGCTCAAAGGCCACAACGAGGAGGCCCAGAAGGAAGACGATAAAGTCACGATCAAATTGGTTCTGATCGGGCTGGGGGACACGGTGGACGATGCGCAGCTCGAGAGGTTCGACGACATGTTCGAGGGCACGGAACTGGAGGACGACATCGACCTCTGGTCCCACGGGCTGGTCAGAGACATCAAGAATGAGGAGGACATCGTGGGGGTGCTCTTCGGGGAACTGATGAGCGAAGAGATGATCGTGGCTCCCTCGGGCAAGGTCGTGGACCCTGAGGGCAAGGTCGTCGCGGCGTTCACGGACGGCCTGCCCGGGAAGTTCCAGTTCACGCTTCCCCGGGGGTGTCGGTCGTTCACACTTCAGGCCAGCGGCAAAGAAGTGGTCCAGGACCTGTCGGACGTCCTGAAGAGGCTGGGTCAGATATGACCCCTTGTGACTTGAAGGTAAGAGCGTTTCCGCAAGGAAGAGGCGAGACATGGCAAAAGTGAAGAATCCGACGAGGCCGTTGGCCGTCGTCAACGTCTTGCCCCAGGCGGACGGCCAAAACAAGATCGTTGTCTGTATCATGCCGGACCCGGCGGCCTTGGCAGGCGAACGGGAATCGAGGGCGGCCATCGGCCTGGACGCCTCTCTGTCGATTAAGGAATGGTTCGGCACACCAGGACCGTTCGGCGGGGGGACCAATTACGTGCAACCCGTCGCCCGAAAGCTCGGGGAGATTCTCTGTGGCGTCACGCGGGACGGGAAGACCAACCTCTTCTACTGGGCCCTGGGGCCGGGGGATGAATTCGAGGAGATCGGCACCTTCGGTGTCAAGGAGATGGCCTCCGCGGACGTCAGCGGGCCCAAGAAGCACGTGTGGGGCAAAGGCACCCGGCTCTTGCCGGCGGTCCAGCATGTGGTCGAAACGGTAGGGGTCGGCGCCGCATGGGTCATGGGCATCATCGTCACCGATGGGGTCATCGACGACGAGCCTGAGTGCATGGAGTATTGCAGGAATCTGGGCCAGTGGCTCCGGGAAAACTCCCACGTGACGATGAAGCTCGTGCTTATCGGTCTGGGGCCGCAGGTGGACGCCAGCCAACTCGTGCGGTTCGACGACATGTTCGAGGGCACGGAACTGGAGAATGACATCGACCTCTGGTCGCATGGGCTGGTCCTAGACATCAAGGATGATGAGGAAATCGTGGGCGTGGTCTTCGGCGAACTGATGTCCGAAAAGATCATTGTCGCGCCGGAGGGCAAGGTGCTGGACGCTGGCGGGAACGTGGTCGTCCGGTTCTCCGACGGGCTGCCGGGAAAGTTCCAGTTCTTGCTGCCTAAAGGCTGCAGATCCTTCACGCTTCAAGCCGGCGGGCAGGAAGTAGTGCAGGACATTTCCTCCGTTCTCTAGGATCTTACGGCGAAACGGAGCCGTGAAGGAGCCAGTGATGGACAACACCGACAGCCAGCGTGAGAAAGGCGAGAGCCAGGCCCTGCGGAGCCAGAGCATCCTCGTCCCCAGCCACTTGACTCGAAAGGAGTTCGGCAAGGTCTATGTCCAGAACCTGGGCCAACAGGTGCGCGTGGAGTTTACCGCGTGGGTGCCCAAGGACGAGGAGGGCTGGCAGACGGGTTTGGCCCTGGACGCCAGCGGTACCATGAAGGGATGGTATGGGCGCCGGATGACCAACGCTATTCCCGAGTCCGCCATGGCCGAATACTCCCGAAAAGGATGGGTCGCCACCCGCGTCACGGACGGGCAGGAGGTGCCATTCCTGACGGGAAAGGGCATCGAGGACGCCAAGAGCCGGGGCTACATCCGCCCGATGGAGAACATCGTTCAGCCGACGGCCCGCGAGTTGATGTCTTACCTGGCCAGCGAGATGGATGTGGACAACCGCACGACGTTGGTCTACTGGGCCTGCGGCGACGGCGGCGGGTTCGAGGTGGTTGGCGACTTCAGCAAGGAAGAGTGCCGGGCCCTCGAGATTGCCGGCCCGAAGAAGGAACAGTTCGGAAACGGCACGCGGCTGACGCCTGTCGTGAAGTATTTCGTCGATCGGTTTTCCAGCGCCAAGAGAGGGATCTACATCTTCGTCACGGACGGCAAGCTGGACGATCTGGAGCAGGTCAAGGCATATACCACTGAACTGGCCCACGAGATCGAGGCTGGCCGCCGCACCCCCGTCAAGTGTGTCCTGATCGGCGTCGGGCTCCTCATCGACGAAGATCAGATGGAGCAGTTGGATGACCTCGACACGGGCACCGACGTGGATATCTGGGACCACAAGATCCACAAGGACATGCGGGGTGTGGAGGAGGTGGTGGTGGAACTGATCGACGAGAGCCGGATCGTCGCTCCCAGTGCCATCATCTACGACGCCGCCGAGAACGTGGTGGCCCGGTTCACGGACGGCATGCCCGCGAAGGTGTCGTTCACGATGGACGTCGCATCCCCGTTCTTCGTGTTGGAGGTCGGCGGGACGCGCATCAAGCAGACGGTGGAAGTATCGAAGTGACGGATCGGCCTCGCCGGCGACGAGGGTATCCCGGGCGCGACCGGGAAGGAGATCGCGGATGGCAGATGAGGCGGCATGTCCTGACCCGGAGATTGTCCGGATAATCAAGTCAGAGGTCCGCCACTCCTGGGTAGGCAGGCGCAAGATTGCCGTGCCGAAATATGTGCCTGCTTTCTTTAAGATGTTTCTTCTCCGGCGTTCCGATGATGGGCACCCACAGTTGTCCCCGCTGAACGATAAGGAAGAAGTCGAATGCGAGTGTGGGCGGAACATCGATTTTGTGTTCGTCCAAGTCGACACGAATCACCATCCGGTGGACCTGGAGTTCCATGCCGTCGCGAAAGACGAATTCGGGTATTCCCATGACCTGGTTCTCGAGTGTTCCTTCATAGTCTGCGGGCTGGAGACCTTCATCTGCGATGTGGCCGTGGCCCATGCCCATGCCTCCCTCGAGCGGCCCATGACGCTGCGGAAGGCGAAGGAGTGGATCGAGCGTGCCATCCGAACGGAGGTCCGCGAGCACATCCAGGGGCAACTGGACCGCTTCACCTTCGAGGAGATCCGTGACAAGGAGGTCATGGAGAGCGCTTGGTGGCAGAAGAAACTGAACGACTGGCTGGACTCAAAAGGGGTCCGGATTCGCGTGGAAACGGCCCAGTGGCCCAGTGCCGCCGCCACCCGCGAGGAACAGGAACAAGCCAGGAACAGAGAGTTGGAGGAAGGCCGCAAGAGCAAGAAGCGAGATCGTGACGTTGAGCTTCAGGAGGTTCTCGAGACGGCCGAGCACGAGCGTAAGAAGCAGGAAATTCAGCACCAGAGGGACCTGGATGCCAAGCGTCTCAAGCACGAGGAGGAAGTGGCAGAGTATCTTCACCAGATAGAAATGGAAAAATTGCGGGCCAAGCAAGCCGAACTGAGAGCGGAACAGGAGGCCCGCGAACTGGAAAGCCAGGCGGCCCTTGCGAGGATCAGCCAGGGCGAAGAGCAGGCTCGCAAGTTCGAGGAACTCAGGCGAGAGTTGATCGAGAAGAGCAACAAAGAGCTGCTGCAGGCAAAGCTCGAACTGGCCGAGCAGATGGGGCGACGCTTGGCCAACTCGGACATGTTGACGATCCTCAGCGAGGATGCAGGGGGTCCGCCCGCGTCCGATCCTGAATCCTCGGCAGCTTTGCTGGGCCAACGGGACCGGACAAGAGGCGCGGAGCCGCCTCTCACTAAGCAGGAGGAGGCTAAGGGGGCTGTCCGCCAGGAAGGAAGGAAGGACAAGGTCAGGGCTCTCGCAGAGCAGCGTGCGAAGGCCAGCGCCGAGGGCGCCCGTAACTTGATGACGCGATTGGGACAGGTTTTCGAGGACGCCGCAAGAGCCGAGGACGCATTGAAAGAGACGGAGGACAGCGAACAGGACAAGCATGGCCGGCCTACACAGGGGCGCTCGAAAGGCAGAACGGACAGTTCCCCTCCCGCGAGCACCTTTGATTTTGACCGGATGAGCAAACTGTTCATCTCGGCCGCCACGAAGGAGAGGGGCAAGGCAACCTCTGCCGGGGGCAAAGGCCCGGTGATGGCGGCCGGAAAAGAGTCGGACAAGGGCAAGGGGCTGCAGGAAAGATTTCGGGATGTGTATGGTCGACAGAAAGACGCAACGCCCCGCCAGGAGAAGGTCGAGGTCAAGTTCCGCCCCCCGATCGGTTCCGGGAAACCGCCCGGCACGACCCACCGACCGGAGACAGCCCAAGGACAGGACGTCGCGGCGCCCGTTGCAGGGGGCGAGTCAGTCAAGGAGGGTCTTTGCCGCAAGCCTGGCAAGACCCTCCCCGAAGTCGGCGGCCCGAAACCCCAGGGGCCTGCATCCCCTCCTGCGGCGACAGCAGCCGGAAAAGAGCCGGACAATGGCAAGGGGCTGAAGGAAGTATTGGAGGGGCTCTACCTTCGCGGGCGGAAGGGAGAAGATGCAACACCCCGTGAAAAGAATGTCAAGGTCGACTTCCGTTCCCTGGCCTTCGCCGGGAAACCGCCCGATACCGTCGACCGACCGGTGGCAGCGGAAGGACAGAACGCCGTTGTCGCGCCCATGGCGGCAGCCGAGCCGTTCAAAGAGGATCCTCCCCGCGAGGCGGGGAAGACGCTTCCCGAAGTGTTCGCCGCCGCGATCGGCAAGGCGATGGCCAGAAAGGACGGGCCAGCCGCGGGTGCGGGTGAGGCCTCCCCAGAGAGCGACTCGAAGAAAGCTACCTCCGTCTCCAGCGAGTCGCCCACGGTGCCGTTAGCCTCCAGCGGGGCGGACAAGACGTCCGGGGCCGCCAAGGGGGGGCTCGCGGCATTTGTGGCCGCAATGCAGACGGTAGGCAAGGGGCAGGATGCCAAGCAACGCCAGTTCGAGCAGGAGAAGGCGGACATTCTCCCCGAACCGGCACAAGAGCAGGGAAAAGGCAAGACTGGGAAAAGCCCTTCGGCTTCAGGCAAGGCGGCCCCGGCACCCCGCGTCGCCCGGAGTGGGCTCGAGGCGTTCGCCGCGAGAATGCAGGCGTTGGGAGGGACCAAGGGGCCTGAGGCCCCGAAATCCAGGAAGACGGATACGGCCAAGGCCGCTTCCGACTCCAAGAAGAAGCCCAAGCGGAGGAAATAGCATCGATCTGCCGACCGCCCGGCCGGCACTCGATAGAGAACCAACGGCGAGCCAGTGACACGCCACGAACACAGTTCGACGCCATGGAAGTGGCTGTGCCTGGACGCAGGTGCGGTGCTGGTGTTGACAGGCGCCTTGGTCTGGGCGGGCGCGGGAGCTTGGCGGGGATACCTGATCATCGCGACGGTCGCGACCTTCTTCGTTTACGGGTACGACAAGCGTCAGGCCGTCCTGGGAAGGCATCGCGTCTCTGAAGCGGCCCTGCACCTGCTGGCCCTGGTCGGAGGCACCCTCGGGGCGCTGCTGGGCCAACTCGTCTTCCGCCACAAGACGCGCCACCAGGCGTTCCGCCTGGTCTTCCTGGGGATCGTCACGCTCCAGGTTCTTCTGACGCTGGCCTATCGTTGGGTGGCCCGGTAACCCACACCTTCCATCCCCCCTTCGGGCCTCCTGGGCGTTTTGTGGGCGTGGCCGGCCCACGCTCCGGCCCGCCGGCGGGGCCGGCCGAAGGTCCAGCACGACGAGACTCCCCCCGCGCAGGAACCGGAGGAAGGCTGTCAACATCCTCCTGGCCGAGTCCACCCAGAGGTAAAGGTGGCACTCCCAGCCCAGGCCTCTTCGCCTGGCGAGCCGCCGGGCAAGTGCGGCCGCGTCCGCCGCCTGGATCGCCCAGCCGCCGATGCCGACCTGGAACCAGAACTCCAAGGCCACGTGGAACCCGTCCTGTCCCTCCGGCCAGCCGAGGTACTGGAGGTCCCGAAGGTACAGGTACCTGGGCCTACCCTTTCGCCGGGGTGGCATGGTCGGCGTCTCCCAAGAGGAATCTTTTGTTGCCGATGCGCATGAACGGAGCGACATGGCGGTCGGGCGTGGCGACGGCCCGCACCTCGACTTGGCCCTGCTCGTCGAAATAGACGCTCAGCCTCCTGGACCAGACAAGGCACACCAGCCGGTTCCACTGCCGCGCGGTCTGCGAGGCGTGCTCCTGGGCCTGCTCGATGGTCGTTACGGACTCCGGCAGCCTCTGGGTCTTGTAGACGGCCGGGATCAACCGGATGTCCCAATCGCCCGCCGGCGGCAGGCCCGATCGGCTTGTCAGGGTTTGACGCCGCCACCGCACGGATTATACCGCCCCCCCGCGCGTCCCTCCATCCTCTCGCCATGCCGCCCGGCCCTGGGGGCACTGGGCGCTTTGCATCCCCCGCCCGAGGCGGTGGAATTCCCCGCGGGCACCCGGTCCAACGGGCCGGCCGCGGGAAGGACGACGCGATGCCGCAATCTCGCCCCAATGCCGGGGGCCAGCTGTCCGACTACCGCCACGCGCCGCAGACCGACGCGATCGGCGAGAAGGTGGTCAGGCCGCGGGGAAGTTTTTGAGCGGCGGCGAGCAATTTCGATGTTGTCACCGCCGAGGGTCTCGGGGTATAGTGACCTCGCGGAGACCTGAAACGGTCCGTTGAGAGTGGCATAGGCCAGAGGGCGGCATGTCATGGGAACCCGGATGCCTGGACATCCGACGACGTGGAAGCGGCTGTGCGGTGAGACAACGGCATGGTGCAGTTCCGGAACACCCGCGGGCTCGCGCCCGGGCAAGAGGAAGCGAGTTGAGCCACCCCCTGGTCCGCGTTGGCGGGCCGACCGCGGGTGGATGTGGCGATGCGGCTTTGGCGTGCCGGCATCGGGATTGGCGACCGTTTCGGGTTAAAGGAGTATGCCAGTGAATGTACGAGACGTGTACGAGGCCTCGCGACCCGTGATCGAGCAGTTCGGCACGGACCCGGTGAAAGGGCTTACCGACGAGCGGGTTGTCCGCAACCGGCAACACTACGGGGGTAATCGCCTGACGCCCCCCGCCAAGGATCCCCTGTGGAAGCAGTACCTCGAGAAGTTCACCGACCCGACGATCATCATCCTGTGCGTCTGCGCGGTGCTCGCCATCGGGATCGGACTCTACCGCAAGGAGATTCCGTGGGACGGCATCGCCATCCTGGTGGCCATCTGCATCGCGACGGCCGGCGGCACGTGGAGCGAATACAAGGCCAACAAGGCCTTCGAGCTGCTCAAGAAGGACAGCGACAACATTCCCGTGAAGGTGACCCGGAATGGGGAGTTTCACACCATCACCAGCGGGGACCTGGTGGCTGGAGACCTGATCCATCTGGAGGGCGGCGATCGAATTCCCGCTGACGGCGTTCTGCTCCAGAGCATCGATCTGATGATCGACGAGTCGCTGATGACGGGCGAGTCCGTCCCCGTCAACCGGAGCGCCGCCAGCCCCCGGGTGACCGGCGGAACCTTCGCGGTCGTCGGCAACGGCGTGGCCGTTGTAACGGCCGTCGGTGACAAAACGGAGTTGGGCAATCTCGCCAGTGCGCTGGGCGATCGGTTTGTCTGCCAGGATCCCACGCATCACAAGGTCTACCGAGACGAAGGCCAGTGCGAGGTCTGCGGCCAGGAACTCCAGAAGGAAGAAGAGGGGCAGACCCCCCTGCAGGAGAAACTCAGCGAACTGGCCGGACAGATCAGCGCCGTCGGCACTTATGCCGCGATCCTGATCTTCCTGGCCCTGCTGGGGTCGGCAGTCTTTCGCGAGGACTTTGGGGTCCTCTCGGCCGCCTGGAGGACGTGCCTGCTGGCCGTCATCGGCGTCGAAGCCCTGGTGGTGGCGGCCTACATGGCCACCCGACGCAAGATGCCACCCAAGCTTCTGCTGTGGCAGGCCATCATCGTCACGTGCGGTTCCCTGCTGGCGGCGGCCGTCGTGTGTGCCGGCAGCGGCGACTGGCTGGTGCCCGTTCGCCGCGTGCTGGACTTCTTCATGGTCGCCGTCACGATCGTCGTGGTCGCGGTGCCCGAGGGGCTTCCGATGGCCGTCACCATCGTGTTGGCGGCGAGTATGCGGAAAATCCGCCAGGACAACAACCTGGTCCGTAAGATGCTCGCCACCGAGACCATCGGCGCAATGACCGTCATCTGCTCCGACAAGACCGGCACGCTCACGAAGAATCAGATGGAAGTCCAGCAGGTCTTCCTCCACGGCAAGCTCCTGCAGGGCGAGGCCCTGAAGGGTAGCAAGGCCAGCCATGCGTTTGACCTGCTATCTCTGGCCTGCGCGGTCAACTCGACGGCGGAAATCGAGCACGTGGATGGGCGGGTGAAATTTGTCGGCAACCCTACGGAAGGAGCGATGCTGGCGTGGCTTGAAACGCTGGGCATCAACTACACGGAGCTGCGAGGGAAGATGCCGATTCACAGCAGGCTGTGCTTCAGCACCGAACGCAAGATGATGACGTCTCTGAGTGGAAACGACCAGTGTGCCCAATGCCTGACCTGTCCGATGGACGGCGTCAGTGCCGAACTGACCAGCGTGGCTGGCAGGAAGGATGGCTGCCGAATCACCTTCACCAAGGGCGCTCCCGACAAGGTTCTGCCGTTGTGCGACACAGTCCTGTTCGACAAGGACACGCGCCCCGCGTCACAAAGCGTTTCGGAAGTCCTTGCCGTTACCGAAGCGATGGCCAGCAAGTGTGTTCGCCCCCTGGCGATCGCCTATCGGGTGCAGCATCGGGACCAGGTGCAGGGAGCTTCCGCATCAGGCAACGAGATGGAGAAGGGCCTGACGCTTCTGGCCATCGTCGGACTCAGCGACCCCGTACGGGAAGACGTCCCCGGTGCCATGAAAGCCTGCGATGCCGCCGGCATTGAGGTCAAGATGGTCACGGGCGATCATACGGCCACAGCCCGGGCCATCGCCGCGGAAATCGGCCTTCTGAAAGGATCCGATGATCTTGTCCTCACGGGGGAGCAGTTTGCGGTCATGAGCGACGAGGCGGCGGCGGCCATTGCGCCCAGGCTGCGGGTGTTGTCCCGCTCGCGTCCCCTTGACAAGGAGCGGCTAGTCAAGCTCCTGCAGGACCAAGGACACGTAGTGGGTGTCACGGGAGATGGCACGAACGACGCCCCCGCGTTGAAGAAGGCCGATGTGGGCATAGCCATGGGTCTCCGCGGCACCGAAGTGGCCAAAGAGGCGAGTGATATCGTCCTGACCGACGACGATTTCGGGAGCATTGTCCGGGCGGTTCACTGGGGAAGGACACTCTACGAAAACCTGCAAAAATTCCTTCAATTTCAGCTTACCGTGAATGT
>JAPLNA010000002.1:0-12004 GCA_026693065.1 Planctomycetota bacterium | reverse complement strand
TATCCCGGCGTGTTCAGCACCAAGCCCCTGACCGTGTTGCAACTGCTGTGGATCAACCTCGTGATGGACACCCTGGCGGCCCTGGCCTTTGGCCTGGAACCCCCGCGCCCGGAAACCATGCTCATGAAGCCCAGGCCCCGAAAGGAACCCTTCCTCACCCCAACCATGCTAGTCAACGTGCTGGTCCTGGGGGGCTTCTTTAGCATCCTGGTGTTGGCGTTGCAGGCGACAGACCTGTTGGGGGCGGCCCAGTACGGCCCCGCGGTGGCCGCGTCGGCCATCTTCACTAGCTACGTTTTCCTCCAGGTGTTCAACATGTTCAACGCGAGGAGCACCCGCCCCGGCTGCTCGGCCCTGAAGGGAATAAGCAAGAGCCGGAGCTTCTTCTACGTGATGGGGCTTGTGGTCGTCGTCCAGGTGCTCCTGACCGAGTTCGGCAGCAACTTTATGCAGACGGCTCCGCTGCCCCTGGCGGTGTGGGGCCGGATCCTCCTGTTCGCGGCCTCGGGCATTGTTGTTGGCGAAGCCGTCCGGATCGTGCAGAGGGCCGGGATGAAGGGCGCCTCGATGGTGCCCCAGTGTGCCTGAGAAGACCAGGGCGACGATTCGCCTTGGGCGTGTTGTAACGAGAACAAACAAGGGAACATCGGTTCCCGATGACCACGGGAGAAAGATTATGGCAGACCACATGACCAAACCTCTGAACCAGTTGGCCAAGGACATCCTCGCCGACGGTGTCGTCGACGCCAGCGAGGTCAGGAAGATGAAGGAGCGGCTGTACGCCGATGGAGTGATCGACCGCGAAGAGGCGGACTTCCTGTTCAAGATCAACGACGGCGTGAGCGGCATGAAGAACGCCCGGGGATGGAAGAAACTCTTTGTCGATGCCATCACCAGCCACGTGCTGGACGATCCACAGTCGCCGGGCGAAGTCGACGCGGCCGAAACCCGCTATCTCCTCAAGAAGATCAGCGCCGACGGAAAGGTGGACGATGTCGAACTCGCCCTCCTGGTCAACATCGTCACCAAGGCCAAGGCCACTTCAAGTGCGTTCCAGAGATTTGTGTTGGCGGCCCTCAAGGCGGCCATCCTGGAAGACGGCGTCATCGACGCGGCCGAGGTCAAGATGCTGCGGAGCGTCGTCTATGGCTCGGGCAGCGGCGGCGGCGCCGGCGTTGACCGGCCGGAAGCGGACTTCCTCTTTGAGCTGAACGACGCAGTCTCCGGACGAAGAAACCATCCAAGTTGGAAGCGGTTCTTCGTCGAAGCTATCACCAAGCACGTCCTAGAGGACGAAGACTCCCCCGGCGAGGTCGACACGAAGGAAGGCGCCTGGCTCCTCCAGAATATCCAGGGCGACGGCACCGTCGATGACGTCGAACTCGCCCTTCTCCGGAATCTCAAAGCCAAGGCCAAGACCCTTCCCGCGGCCCTGAAGGCCAAAATGGCCCAGTGGAAGATCTGATGGCGGACCCACGCACTGCGCGGCGCGATGTCCTTTGGGACCGGGCCCGTGCGCCTTCCGGGGCCCTCAGAGTCAAGGGTCGGGTGCGACGAAGAGGCATAGGTCGGGGTCCATCGCGACATTGACGAGACCGGTGGGGCCCAGGGAGTTCCTGGCGATCAGGAAGGTCGTGAGGCCGGTGGCCGTGTAGTTAGGCTCGGCCATGTGGTAGGCGTCTTCGCAGTCGATGACGGAAAGGATGTCCGCGCATCGAGTAACGGACTCCATGCGACAGAGGGCCTGTGCGAAGAATCCATTGCGGGCGTAGTTGCGGGCCTGCCGCGGCGTCCAGGGACAGGCCACGTTGACAGTAGCCAGAATGGGCATGTCCAGATCGCAAGCGATTTCCTTCAATACGGTGATAATGCCGTCCGCTCGAGACGATGTGACCATCTCGTTGTGCTCCCACCACGTCTCCAGGTGATCCACTACAATGGCCGCCACGTTGTCGCGGGCCTTGAGCTGCTCGGCGGCTGCCCGGATCTCTTCGGGCGAGAACCCTGGAGTCTCCATCACGTGAAGCGGCAGAGCGGCGACCGTCTTCAACGCACGTCGCAGCCGTTTCTTCTCCTGATCCTCCAGGTGGGCACGGCACAACCGGCGAAGGGGTATCGACGCGAAGGCCGCCAGGAGCCGTCGCGCGAACACCTCGGTGGCCGATCCCGCTAGGAGCAGCCCGAGCGGCCGTCCAAGGTCCCCGGCCGTCCGGCGTACGATGTTAGTCACAAAAGCGGTCTTGCCCATCCCCGGGCGGCTCGCGGCAAGAACCAACACCCCTCCGTAGGTATTGGCTAGAAGCATGTCATCGAGGTGCTCCAACCCGCACCCCAAGGCCATGGGGCGCGAGCGTCGGCCCCCGATCAGGCAGGAGCAGATATCGCTGGCCGCTCGTCCGAGAGGATTGCGACGGCGGCATCTCGGGGCGGTCGTGTTCCCGGCCTGTGCGGGCTGGGAGCGTCGATGTTTCGGTGGTCTTGTGGTCATGGTAGACGCGTTCGGGTTCCCGCCGACGTACAAGGGCGGGTACGAGCGGCTGTTCAAGAAGCTCGATGCCATCTTCGACTGGCCGGCCCCCAGCTACCAGGTCTTCAGCCCCGAGGACTTCGAGCAGTTCAGCGCCACCGTGCGGAGTTTCCGGCACTGGATGATCTCCAGCGCGTGGCGACGGTCCAGACCTCGCTGCTGTCCAAGCCGGTGTTCATGTACTCCGACTCGGCGCCGACGAAGCTGGCGACGGCCCGCCAGAACATCGGGGCCAGCCCGTGGGCGCCACGGACGGATCAGGTCGTCGATCCGATCCAGATTGTCCGCATCGACGCCAAGACCATGAACGCCATCCGGAGCCAGTACCTCGCCCAGCATATCACCGTCTGCGACGCCCCCCGCAACTACGCCGTGCTGTCGGCCGGCAAACTGATCGGGTGCTTCGGCTTCGCCTACCCCCGGGGCGTCGGCGGGATGGCCTGCGATATGTACCTGCTGTCGGACTTCGCCGTCCGGCCCACACCGCACAAGCGATTGTCGAAGCTCATCCTGGCCTGCGTGGTGAGCAAAGAGGTCCAGGCGGACCTGGAGCAATGGTTGTGCTGCCGCTTCAAGACCATCGGCACCACGGCCTTTACCGACAAGCCGGTCTCGATGAAGTACCGCGGCCTCTTCGAGGTCCACAGCCGTTCCGAGCACAAGGTCAACTATCTCGGCGCCGCCGGGCGCTGGAACCTGACGGAAGGATTCCAATGGTGGAACAGCAACCATGCCCGACAGTAACCGCCGCCGGCGGGTTGGAAGGCGTCAACGAGAAGCTCGCCGCCTCCAGCCTCCGCGTGGCGGTCGTTCCGATTGACCAGTGCGACTTCCTGGAGAAGAACGCCCGCTTCATGCGGGTCGAGCAGTACCGCCGCCTCGTAGAGAACATCCGCCGGGATGGCTGCCTGACCAGTGTGCCCTTCGCCGTCAAGCGGGGGGACCGCTACTACATCCTCTCGGGCAACCACCGTGTCAAGGCCGCCAAGGACGCCGGGCTGACGGAAGTGCCGGTCCTTTACACCGACCGGGAACTCACCCGCGCCCAGCAGGTCGCCATTCAACTCTCGCACAACGCCATCGCCGGCCAGGACGACCTCGCCATCCTGCGGGAGTTGTACGACGAGATCAATGACGTGGCCCTGAAGGAGTATTCCGGCCTCGACGACGTGCTGCTGGGCAAGTTGAACCCGCCGAACCTGGACCCCCTCTCGGAGAAGGGGCTGGAGTATCGCGTCGTGTCGATCGCCTTCCTACCCGAGGAGGTCGAGCGGGCGGAGAAGCTCTTCGCCAAGATGCTGGAGCAGGCCACGGGGAACGTCACCTGGGTCAACCGCCGGGCCGATTACGACCGGATGCTCGACACCCTGACCGTCGCCAAGGCCAAGGCCGGCGTGAAGAACACGGCCACGGCATTCGGGCTGCTGTTGGACCTGGCGGAGAAGCACCTCGACGAAATCCCCGGACCCACACCCAAACCGGCCAAGAAGGGCAAGGGCAAGTGACGAGAGCGCAGGCATACCAGCGGGTCAAGGACCGGGCCAAGGCTCGGTCCTCTGCCATTGTCCTGGCCGGCCAGGATATCGCGCCGTTGCCCAAGGTGGCAGACGCCCGCCGCCGTGCCCGGGCGGACCGGGACTTCAAGTTCTTCTGCGAGACCTACTTCCCCCACCTCTTCACCCTGGAATGGAGCCAGGACCACCTTCGCGTGATCGGCAAGATCGAGCGGGTGGTCCGCCACCGGGAGACCCTCGCCGTCGCCATGCCCAGAGGCAGCGGCAAGACGACCCTGTGCCTGGTGGCCGTCCTGTGGGCGGTGCTGTCGGGTTCGCACGAGTTCGTCTTCCTGATTGCCAGCGACGAGGCCGGGGCCGACGCGATGCTCGCCAACATCAAGAGCCACATGGCGGGCAACGAACTGCTGCTGGCGGACTACCCCGAGGCGATCCATCCGATCCGGGTCCTGGAGAGCGAGAGCCGCCGCTGCATCGGCCAGCGGTACTACGGCGTGCCCACCCGGATCGGCTGGGGCGTGGACGGGATCGTCATGCCCACCATCCCCGGCAGCCGGTGCTCCGGCTCCATCATCCGGGTCTCCGGGATTACCGGCAACATCCGCGGCGCCCTGCATGTCCGCGCCGACGGTACGCAGGTGCGCCCCACGCTGGTCATCTGCGACGATCCACAGACAGACGCGTCGGCCCGGTCGATGCTCCAGACCGCCGAGCGGTTGTCGATCATCAATGGGGCGATGAGGGGGATGGCAGGCCCGGGCCAGCGTACCGCCATCATCATCCCGTGTACCGTGATCCAGGGCGGCGACCTGGCCGATCAGCTTCTGGACCGCCAGAAGAACCCGTCCTGGCACGGCGAGCGGACCAAGCTGGTCTACTCGTTCCCGGCCAATGAGAAACTCTGGGCCGAGTACGCCCGCATCCGGGCCGAGTCGCTCCGGGCTGACGGGGACGGGCACGAGGCCACCGAGTTCTACATCGCCCACCGGGAGGATATGGACGCCGGATCGGCGGTGGCCTGGCCGCAGCGATTCCTCCAGTCCCGGGGGGAGGTCTCCGCCATCCAGCACGCGATGAACCTGAAATCCGACGACGAGCGGGCCTTCTTCGCGGAGTACCAGAACGAGCCGCTCAGGGTGTCGGAACTGCGGGGGGATGCCCTGACGGTCCCGATGGTCTGCGAGAAGGCCAACGGCCGCCCCCGCCGTGAAGTGCCCCTTGTCTGCACGAAGCTGACGATGTTCGTGGACGTTCACAACAAGCTGCTGTACTACTGCGTGTGCGCCTGGCAGGAGGATTTTACAGGCTTCGTCGTCGATTACGGCACATTCCCGGAGCAGTCGGACCGGGTGTTCAGCCTGGAGGGCGCCCGCAGGACGCTGGGGCGAACGTATCCCGGCGCCGGCCCAGACGGGGCGATCCGGGCGGGTCTGGAGAAGCTGGTCACGGACTACCTGGCGACGGATTGGCGAAGGGGGACGGGCTTGATGCGGATTGACCGCCTGCTGGTGGACATGGGGTACAAGCCCGGCATCGTGGCCGCCGTCAAGCACAAGGTTGGCGGGGCCGCCATGATGCTCTACAAGGGTGTGGGCATCCGGGCCGGCTCCAAGCCGATGAGCAGCTACACCCGCCGGCCGGGGGAGACCATCGGCCACTGCTGGTACATCCCCAACGTGAACAAGACGGCCGAGTTCCCGCACGTGGCCGCGGATGTGAACCACTGGAAGACGTTCGCGCACACGGCCCTGGCCACCTCCGCCGGCGACCCGGGCAGCTTGACGATCTTCGGCACCGCCCGGGATCACGAACTCTTCGCGCAACAGGTGGCGGCCAGTGAGACCTGGACGCCGACGCAAGGCCACGGCCGGGTTGTCCACGAATGGACGCAACTGCCGGGCAAGCCGGACAACCACTTTCTGGACTGTTTGGCCGGCTGCGCCGTCGCCGCCAGCGTGGCGGGCGTCAATCTGCCCGGCCAGCAGGGGCCGCCCCGGCGCCAGCGGAAGCGTTACACCCAGGAAGACTTCAGGAGGTAGCGATCATGGTCGAGCAAACCGAACGGAAGAAGTGGGAGCCCTCCACGGGCCAACGCGGCTTGGAGTGCCGCAAGTGCGGCTGCCGGCAATTTCGTGTCGTCTACACCCGGCCCGCCTGGGGCGGGCGGATCGTCCGCCGCCGAGAGTGCCGCCACTGCGGAAAGCGGATGACGACGTGGGAGCGGGCCGGGGCGTAGGGAGGGGACACGCTTGCGTAACCGGTCTCCGGGCAAGACAATGCGCGAAGGTTGCTTCTGACGCCGACGCGGCTGCTGCAAACTTTCGGGTGTTTACCTTACTCCTTGTCTGGCAACAAGTTTTCCTGCAAGACTCGGAAGATTTCACTTGGCGCAAGTCGGGGGGGGGCGCATAATATATCGATGCATGCACCTCCGCCTGCGGCACCGGCGGGGGTGGCGTGGCAGCAAGCGGCAGAGCCTGCCGAGTGGTTGTGCGAGGGCAGGAGCGAAGTTTTTTGCAATAAGCTGCACCGGAATCTCGCTCCTTCACTTCCTGCCTGATGGTTTCACGATTGTGTCAGCGGTGGCATCGAGGCCTGTTTCACCAAGGCGCCGCCGCGGTGATCCGTGCGATTCCGCGCGGACCGCATTGGCAGATAGTGCTGAAACGCATCCGACAACGAAAGGAAAGACGATGAAGACGAGGGTAATCATTGTGGCCGTCGCGGCGGTGCTGCTGGCGGCCGGGTTGACAAAGGCGGACATCACGATCAGCACGGTTCCCGTGGGCGATCCGGGCAACGCGGCGGACACAGCGGCCCATAGCGGCAACTCCGCCGGGCAGGGGTCGGTGGCCTACACGTACAACATCGGCACGTACGAGGTCACGGCGGGTCAGTACACGGCGTTCCTGAACAAGGTGGCCGCTACGGACACATACGGGCTGTACAACACGAACATGTGGTCGAACAGCTACGGGTGCAAGATCCAGCGGAGCGGTTCCTCCGGCAGTTATACGTACAGCGTGGCCAGCGACTACGCCAACCGGCCGGTGAACTACGTGTCCTGGGGCGACTCGGCCCGGTTCGCCAACTGGCTGCACAACAACCAGCCCGCGGGCGCCCAGAACCTCACGACCACCGAGGACGGGGCCTACTACCTGAACGGCGCGACGACCAATGCGGCCCTTCTGGCCGTGTCTCGTAAGGCCAACTGGAAGTGGGCGGTCACCAGCGAGGATGAGTGGTACAAGGCGGCCTACTACAAGGGCGGCTCGACCAACGCCGGGTATTGGGACTACCCAACCAGCAGCAACACGGCCCCGGGCCGGGATATGGCCGACGTCTCCGGGAACAACGCGAACTACTACAACGGCGGCTACCTGATCGGCAGTCCGTACTACCGGACCGAGGTGGGCGAGTTCCAGAACTCCGACAGCCCTTACGGCACGTTTGATCAGGGCGGCAACGTCTGGGAGTGGAACGAGTCGATCCTGTCCGGCTCGTATCGCGGCCTGCGGGGTGGGTCGTTCTACTACGACGTCAACAACCTGCTCGCGTCGGACCGCAACGGCGGCATCCCGACGGACGAGTACAGCAATGTCGGGTTCCGTGTTTCCCAGGTCCCTGAGCCAGCTTCCATGGCCCTCCTCGCCATTGGCGGAATAGGGATGCTGGTGAGGCGAAGGGGCCTGCGACGGTAGGCCTTTGCCCTTTGGTTCTTTTGCCCTTTATCCGAGCGAAGCGAGGCTCGGTTTCTTCTGTTCCCAGCCGCCGAAGGCGGCGCGCGAGATTTTTTTGAGCCTCTATGCGTCAATTCAGCAAGGGCCACCGCGATGAACCGCCTGTCCTACTGGTCAAGTGGTACGACGTCACCCGGTGGCTGCTGGATCGCGTGGACGCCTTCCCCAAGAACCAGCGTTTCATCTTCGGCCAGCGCCTCGCCGACCGGGCGATGAACATCCTGGAGGTGTTGGTGGAGGCCGCCTACAGCCACCGCAAGGCGAACCTGCTGGCCCGAGCCAATCGGGATATCGAGATCCTGCGGTGGCTGGTCCGGATGGCGACAGACCGGAAGGTGCTGACGCCCCGCCAATACGAGCACTGCTGTCTCTCGTTGGCGGAGTGCGGACGGATGGTGGGTGGGTGGTGGAAGCAGGCGGCGGCGAAGGAGCGGGCCGGCGATGCACCGCGTGAAGAACCTGTTTGAGCAGGTCTGCTCGATGTCCAACCTCCGGCAGGCGGCCAAGGAGGCCCTGCGGGGTAAGCGGTCGCGCCTGCCGGGGGCGATCTTCTTCGCCCGGCAAGAGCAGGAACTGGCTGCGCTGCACGGAGAACTGTCAGCGGGCGCGTATCAGCACGGCCCGTATCACCACTTCTGGGTTCACGACCCGAAGGATCGGCTGGTGGCGGCGGCGGGGTTCCGGGACCGGGTGGTACACCACGCCATCGTGCGAGTAATCGAACCGGTCTTCGAGCATCGCTTCATTGAGGATTCCTTCGCCTGCCGCAAGGGCAAGGGTACGCACGCGGCCATGCGGCGAGCGCTGCACTTTGCGCGAGGGCACCGGTATGCCCTCAAGTGCGACGTGTCGAAGTATTTTCCGAACATTGACCATGAAGTGTTGATGGGGTTGGTCGGGCGGGTGATCGGCGACGGGCGTGTGTTGGGGCTGCTGGAACGTGTGCTGGCCAGCCACGCCGACGCCCAGGTGCAGGAGTGGCCCGCGGGCGGCGGGCTGTTCGATTACCGGACGCGGCGCAAGGGGCTGCCCATCGGCAACCTGACCAGCCAGTTCCTGGCCAACGTGTACCTGAATCCGCTGGATCACTTCGTCAAGCACGACCTGCGGGTGAAGGGGTACGTGAGGTACATGGATGACTTCATCCTGTTCGGGGACAACCGGGCGACGATGAAGGACTATGGCGCTCGGATCAAGGGCAAACTGGCCCAACTGTGCCTGACGATGCACCCGGACAAGTACAGCATCGTCCCCACGGCTGGGGGTGTGGACTTCGCTGGGTTCGTGGTGTTCTGCAATGGGCGGATTCGGGTGCGGTCGGCAACCGTGCGGCGGTTCGACCGGCGCTATCGACAGATGCTTTGGGAGGCCAATCACAAGCGCCGAGACCCGGCGGATCTGACGATGCGCGTGCGGGCCTGGGGGGCGCACGTGGAACACGCCCAGAGCTATCGCCTTCGCGCCGACGTGCTGGGCCGGCGGAGGCGGCAACGATCTTGCGGGTGACCGGGAGACGAAACGGCTCGTATCGCGGCCTGCGGGGTGGGTCGTTCAACAACAACGACAACAACCTGCTCGCGTCGAACCGCAACAACAACAACCCGACGAACGAGAACAACAATATCGGGTTCCGTGTTTCCCAAGCCCCTGAATGGCTAGGCGTCATTCTTGGAATAAGCCTGCGGCCAGATCCGCACGGGTGGTGGTAAAACTCGTGCGGCCGTGCCGTGCTCAGGGACCACCCGGTCGTCCGGCGTGTTCGCCGTCGAGGCGGGCAGGCGAAGAATAAGGCCCGGCCGTGGCGAGTAACCGCAAGGCGAAAGGCGCGGCCGGGCCGCCTCTTGCGCCAAACGTCCACCCGTGTAACGATTTCCTGCACGCGGACGGAAGGCGCTTGGAGATGGTCGTTGGGGCCGATACATTTCTGATAGACAACCAGACAACCAGACGCGCGGCGCCCCGGCTTGATCCCCGGGGCGAAGCCAAAGAACTAAGGCCGTTCGGGGCCGAACACCCGAGCGGCCTTTTTCTTTGGCCCGCGCGTCTGGTTGTCGGACCTGGAAATCACGATGGCAGACGACCTGACAGACACGATTCGGCAGAACGCCCAAGGGCCTGCCTCCGCCGAGATCGACGGTGTGCGGATGCACCAGCACCCGCTGCCCGACCAGATCGCGGCGGACAGGCACTTAGGCAACAAGGCGGCCGGGCGGAACCCGGCCAGGACGTTGATGCGGGCGAGGATCGTCCCCCCCGGAGGCGTGTGAGCATGGCTTGGTGGCCCTTCGCAAAGCGCGAGAAGCGCTCAGGCCTGACAGGGCATCCTCGCGCGGACAGAACCATGTTCGCGGCCGCAACGTCCGCCAAGGCTTGGTCCGCGTCTTCCGCCAAGCCAGGGGTTCAGGCCAGCCTCGCATCACCGTGACGCCGTACTTGTCGAACTCGTAGAGTTTCTCGTTCTTGAAAGCACGGCCAGGCCGGAACGGCTGGAGGTCAGGTTCGCTTTCTAGATGATTCATGTCTGCCATACTCGAGAACCCACGATTCTCCCATGGTAGCCGGGGCGAATCAAGGGGGAGACTGTTGCGTGCCGAATCCATCACTGACAATTATTCATGCAGGCGGCATGGTCCTGATGAGGGAACTTCACGGTGAGAAGCTCCTGGTGGATACAGGTTGCTTGGTTGCTTTCACGTCCGGAATAACCTACTGCATCCAGGCCGCAGGTGGGCTGACAACCATGATCTTCGGCGGCGAGGAGCTGTTTCTAGTCACATTGCAGGGCCATGGGAAAGTCTGGCTGCAACCGGTGTTCCTTCCGCTCGTCCACGTCCTGCGGCCTGGGCCTTCGAGTCACCAAGGGCGCCGGGTGCCTGGTGATGCTCGCCCTGCTCTTGTTGACCGCCGCCTCTGCAGCGGCAGCCGTGGTATTCAAGCCCTGGTGACTGATTCCAGAAGCCTGAGAGGGGCGGTTTCGTGCGACCGCAGGGGTTCTCAGGCGAACCACGCCGGTAGGGCATATCGGAGTAGGTGCAGGAATGCGGCGGCGTAGAGGGAGGAGGCCAGGTCGTCGAGAAGGACGCCCCAGCCGGCGGGCAGGTGTTCCAGTTGGCGAGCTGGGGGAATCTTAACGATATCGAATGCCCTCGTGACGACGAACGCCCAGGCGATCGTGAGCCACAGATTGGGCGTTCGGAATAGCAGCACGGTGGCCAGGAATCCGGCCACCTCGTCGGTGACAAAACACTTGGGGTCCTTTCGAGCCCAGTACCGCTCTGCCCACGGGGTGAGAAGGATCGTCGCGGCGCAGATGCCCAGAAGGGATCCCCCGATCCACCAGGCCTGAAGCCCCGCCGGCACCCAGCACACGATGGCCAGGTAGATGCCCACGCCCGGCAGGGCACCCCATGTCCCCGGCGCCCAGGGAAGCAGGCCGAGGCCAAAGGAAGTCGCCACAAAGGAAAGACAGAGGTCTCGATGTATTCTCATTCTCTTGCTCCCTGGTTAGGTGATCAGGGCTTCATTCGCATAGGCGGTTCCGCCCCGGATACGCGAACCCGGCCAAGCGATCATAGACTCATAGCACCCGAACGTCAAAGGGCTGTCTATTCGGTGCGGAGCGGCTCCTGGTCAAGGGTAGGGCACGACGGTCCGGAGGTCGACCGGAAACCGAAAAACCGGCCAATCTGGGCGTCGAAATGAGCCCGCCGGCATCAGTGAGTCGGCGCACTGCCTGAAGGGCGTGCTAACAGACCAGGAAGTTCTGGGAGGTCGCTTCGAGCAACAGGGTATTGGGCGGATTCCAATACGAAGAGACATTCGCCGCCGAATCCAAGCAACGCACAATTTGTAAACGGCGGAGTAAAACCGTAGCGCTGGGCGGGCGAAAAACGTAGCGCCCATGCCTATGTCTACCCCGGACCGCCCGGGGCGTCAATGTTCAGTTCTCCTTCTTCTCCATTCGCTTACGCTTCATCTGTCGCTGGCTGTCCCGAAGTCGGTAGCTCTCGCCGTTGGCTTCCACGATGTGAACCCGGTGCGTCAGGCGGTCCAGCATCGCCCCGGTCAGACGCTCTGAACCGCACACTTCCGTCCATTGCTCGAACGGCAGATTGGTCGTGATGACCAGACTTTGTCGCTCGTAGGCCCGGCTGACCACCGCGAACAGCAGTTCCGACCCGGCCTTGGTGAAGGGCACGTAGCCCAGTTCGTCCAAGATCAGC
>JAPLNA010000001.1 GCA_026693065.1 Planctomycetota bacterium | reverse complement strand
CCCGGGAGGATCAGATCAAGGTCTCCCTGGCCTAGTCTGGAGCCGGTAACCTTTAAATATTTCTGCTTCTATCTCATCGGGCGACATTTTTGCAGCCTGTCGTGATTTGATTGACAACGAAGTTTTCAGGATACCTTTCAGCGTGTTTGCTTCCCTAAGTAGCTCCCCTTAAAATCTCCCTTTTATGGCCCAGTTCACTATGGCGATATACGCAACTAATTGTAATTAATTAATATCAATTAATATGGCAAGTAGGCTATCCCGGTGCTCTGGTCCTGGCCGAGTGCCCTTTTTTTCTGATTCTGAAATCTGCAAAAAAAGCTTGACAGAATATATTAGCTTAATATAGATATATATCATCGGTTATGGGATCCCTGGTCCCTTAACAAAAAGGAGGAAAGATCAATTCGGACCGGGGGAGATGGCTTCTGCGGGAAGCCGAGTCCAATAAACCTCCCACATAAGTCGCCCCGGTCAGTGACGCCGGGGCTTTTTTATGGCCGTTGTTGCCGGGGTCGGATATTCGGTGGTTGGCCTGGTGGTAAAGAAGTGGTAAAGAAATGGTAAACATCGTCCAGAAAGTATAAAAGGCTGGCAACTTCCTTCTTAAAAGAGGTGCCAGCTCAGCTTGCCAGTTGTTCTGATGCCGTACGTTTATTGGTTCTTTCCTCTATTACGTGCAGAAATAAAGGAGATGTTTCCATGAACAAGAAAGATAGTTATTGTGGTTTATGTAATACCTGTCCTCTTGGCAACCTGGATTTTCTCGAAGCTTTGGCCAAAGTAAAAAACTACGTTAGCCACCTCCCGTTATACTGGTGGGCCCATTGCTTTCCAGGAAATGAGGGCTTTTCCCTACCTGAATTTTTCAAGGGTCTCGAGTGGTTTCTCAGCCAACCAGAGTGCCCTGGCTGCAAGGAGGGGGGAGCTTTTGAGGTGCTCCCCAAAAATGAGACTGTTATAATGAGAGGCCTCGAAAGCAGGAGAGACCTTCATGCGGCAGTCTCGGTTTACGGTGGAAGAGATCATCCGGATCATTGCGGAGTCGGAGTTGCCGACCTCCAGCATTGCCGGTACGGCCCGCAAGTACGGCATTAAAGAGGCGACGCTGTACCGCTGGCGGGCCAAGTACAGGGGTTTAGGTAAATCAGAGGCCAAGCGTCTCAAGGTCCTGGAAGAAGAGAACCGGCAGTTAAAAAGGCTGGTGGCGGGACTCCCGCCCAGAAGCGGCAGGTGATCCGGGAGCTGCGGCAACAAGGCCTCTCCTTGCGGCTGGCGCTGGACCTGCTGCAGATGGCCCGGGCCACCTTTTACCGGCCAGGCCGGGGGCATCCGCAGGAGGATGGGCTGAGAGAGCGGATTCGGGAACTGGCCCACGCCCAGGTTTCTTTTGGCTATCGGCGCATCACCGCGCTGCTGCGACGGCAAGGCTGGCGAGTCAACCCTAAGCGGGTTTATCGCCTGTATCGGCAAATGGAACTGCAAAAACCAGTTAGCAAAAAAGGGCGGCGAGGGCTGAAGCGGCCGGTGCCCTTTGAGCCCACCGAGGCGGTTGCTCCCGGTCAGGTTTGGGCAGTGGACTTCGTCGAAGACAAGTTGGTCTCCGGGCGGAAAGTGCGCATTCACAACGTGCTGGCCATTTTCAGCCGCTACGCCCTGGGCTCTTTGGTGGAGGCGCCCTGGCAGCCCGGCACCTGGAGGGCCTGTTTCTGCGCTATGGCGCACCCCGGGTGCTCAGAAGGGACCATGGGCCGGAGTTTGAGTCCCGAGTCTTTAAAAAGGTGCTGCTGGCCTGGCGGGTCAAGGACGAACCGGTGCCCAAGGCCCAACCCTATGACAACGGGCACCTGGAGAGCTTCAACGGCTCGCTGCGGGATGAATTGCTCAACGCCGAACTATTTTACGCCTTGGGCGAGGCCCGGGCCAAAATGGAGAGTTGGTTGCACTGGTATAATGGGGAACGTCCCCATCAGAGCCTGAGATATCGGACCCCGCTGGAGGTCTGGGAGACGGCCACCCCTCTGGGGGCTCCGGTCGCTACGCTCCCTCCACCCCCAGAGGGGCTGCTGGGTAAATTGAGCCATGGTTGCTTTAAACCAACCCTCTCATAAAAAGTGTCTCACTTTTGGGGGCATCTCAC